>JAKOVF010000440.1 GCA_029782225.1 Chloroflexota bacterium
CATATATCTCACTGTTCGCTCTATGTTACAAAAAAACCGCTTCATGAACTCAATCTTTTGTTCAATGCATCGCTCACGTATAACGGTGACTATGACTGGATGATCCGGATCTATGAGAGCGGGTTGAAAATTGGCTTCCTTCGACGCGAACTGGCGAGAGTCAGGCTTCATACTGAGCAGACGTCACAAAAGAATGCAACCGCGAGCCGCCTGGAAGCCAAAAATGTCATCGCTGCCCACCATATTAATAGATGGTCATACGGCTTCCTGAATACCTTCTACAGGCTTCTCGTTTACGTGTGGTGTGTTCCGATGACTCTGAAGAAAGATGGTTTTGTTTCAACAATCAAGCGTCGACTCAGAAAATTTCAAAGATAGTAGACATTCACAACCGCATCTGTTGAAGAGAGTTGAATTCCATGGCATATGATAATCGCCAATACTGGCCTCAATTACATGAGAGATTAAAAGGCCAACTGAAATCGGTCGGTCACCCGTTCCTTTCAGAGACCCTTAATCGCTTAAAGTATCAAAGTGAGGCTGCTGCATTGGAGAAGGTCCTGCGGCAGGCAGTCGATATACTCAAGGCAAGCGGTCAGCAAAATATTGCATTCCTGGACATAGGAGCGGGAACCGGCTTTTGGACCGAACTGATCACAAATGCGTTGGTATCTGAAGGATTTCAGGTTGATGCCTCGGCTCTTGATATTTCATCTGATGCCCTAGATGTGATCAATGAACGCCTTCCACAAGTTCATGGGATCAAGGAGGATCTGGCAGCAGTTTCGCCTGATAAATTCTGCAATTCTTATGCCCTCGTATCGGCTTTTTATTGTTTTCATCATCTGGTTAGATCAAAAGACTTTATCAACGCTTTTCGTTTTGCAGGTTCCAGTGTAAGGAATGGGGGATGGTTTCTAGTAATGGATCCGGTGCTTACGCGTCCGTATTCGAAATTCGATGTACATGATTATTATGCCTATAAAGGGAATGGGATTCCCAGGCATCTCTATTTTGTGGATGATATTCTGGCAGAGGTAGGTTTGAAGCGTTGGGCCATCCAGCCGGCCGTATCGTTTGTCCTGAATGGCTGTGTTGAAGCCCCGGGCCCGGGTAGTTATTTCATCATGAGCAAGTCCTGGGAGCTTCTTGGCAGGTTGTTTCGTTCTGAACGAGCCACTCAGACTTTCAGTCGGATCTTTGTAAGCCTGGATGAGAAACTGAAACAGAGCAATCATTCTTTTAGTTCGAGTGTTTGTTTGTATCGTAAGGAATTATAGAGTTTTTGCAGGCTGTCTTAGTGACCGAAAGACAATGAAAAGAAAAGTATTAATCCTGACGGCATGGTATCCGAACGCCTTGTCGCCGGTCAGTGGTGTCTTTATCCAGGATCAGGCGTTGGCTATGTCACGTGAGCACGATGTGGCGGTATTGGCACCGATCCTCATTCCCTGGTACAAATTCTTCCGTAGGGCCAGAGATAACAAGAAACAGATGATTGATGTTACTTACAGATTGTCGGTTTTGCAAAAAGAGGTTTCTTTGATTCCCGGAATGCGATATTTTTATGAATTATGGGCCTCATATTATTACCGGCAGGTTATGCGCGGCTTTGAAGAGCTGGCAACCTCCTGGGGATGGCCTGATGTGATTCATGCTCATGTGGTGCTGCCTGCTGGATGGGCAGCGTTGCAACTAGCGCGGGTGCAGAAAATTCCGGTGGTCCTTACCGAACATTCCGGTCCTTTTGCAAGCCAGTTGCGATCCCCTTCGACCAGGCGGCTGGTGAAAGAGACACTTGAAGGGGTGGATTTTATTAGTGCGGTCAGCCCGGCTCTGAAAGAGCGGATGCAGGCGTTCTGTCCGCAGTTGGACATCCGGGTGATTGGAAATGTTGTGGACGAGGATTTCTTCTTCCCGGAGGCCCAGCCCACAGTCCCGACTGGTCCGTTTCGTTTTCTGTCGATTGCCCTGTTAAATCGGCAAAAAGGCATGGAAGATCTGATCAAGGCTGCGAGATTAGTCGCTTCCCACGGCACAAGGGAATTTGAGGTTGTGATTGGAGGCGATGGCCCTGCCCGCCGGGATTTGGAGACACTGGTTAAAGAAGCAGGGCTCTCCAGATACGTCAGGTTTACCGGATTGTTGAGCAGACTTGAGGTCAGAGATTGGATCAGAAAGTGTGATGCGTTTGTTCTGCCGAGTCTGGGTGAAACCTTCGGGGTCGTTTTAGCTGAAGCCATGGCCTGTGGCAAGCCGGTCATTGCCACGCGGTGTGGAGGGCCGGAGTTTATTGTTACCCCGGAAACCGGGGTATTGGTGGATATCGCCAGTCCTGCCCAGCTTGCCACTGCGATGGGCGAATTTCTGAAAGGAAGTCGCGTCTTCGATTCCCGGGCCATTCGCAATAGTATTACTGCAAGATTCGGGCAGGCCGCGTTTATCAAGCAAATCAGTAATGTTTATGATTCTCTGCTCTAATTTGAGGAAATATGTGTGGCATTCTTGGTTTATATTGTTTAAATAATCAGCCCATCAATGTGAAAAAATTCCATAGAAGTGCAAATGTGATCCATCATCGAGGCCCGGATGATGAAGGATATCTGTTCTTGAATATGGAAAAGAGTGGGATCACAACCTGCAAGGGGCCCGATAGTGACCCGGATCTGAGCCTGCCGGATGTATCTGAATGCTACGAGGAATCCTTCTTGTTAGCGCTGGGATTCCGTCGCCTCTCGATTTTGGACCTTTCCATTACCGGCCATCAGCCCATGTCCAGCGCCGACGGAAAATCCTGGATCATCTTCAACGGTGAGATTTACAACTATCTTGAATTGCGGAAGGAACTTCAGGATTGTGGTTATGAATTCTCATCCACTTCAGATACCGAAGTCTTGTTAACTGGTTATCTTCATTGGGGGAGCGATATGCTGAATAAACTGGTTGGCATGTTTGCATTTGCCATCCTGGACCTCCACGCACGAAGGCTCTTTGTCGCCAGAGATTTCTTTGGAATAAAGCCCCTTTATTACACACTAAAGAATGGCCAATTCGCTTTTGCGTCAGAAGCAAAGGCTCTTCTTGAATTGCAGCATGTTGAACGGGTTGTTGACCCGGATGCGGCCTATCTTTATCTAAGACATGGGCTGACCGACCACAATGAAACTTCCCTTTGGCGGGATATTCGCAAATTGCCAGCGGCGCATTTTTTTGAGATTTCTCTTGATTCTCCTGGTGTCATTCAACCCCATCGCTATTGGTGCTTAAAAAGTGATGAGTATTTGGATATTTCGTTCTCCGATGCGGCCGCTCAACTTCGTGAATTGTTCCTGAAAAATGTCAGCCTGCATCTGCGGAGTGATGTGCCGGTCGGCGCGGCACTCTCCGGCGGCATTGATTCCAGCGCAATTGTCTCTGCCATGCGTCAAGATCAAGGTGAGGACCTGGATCTTCACGCATTCACCTACCTGGCAGATGACCCACAATTAAGTGAAGAACGGTGGGCGGACCTGGCCGGCCAAAGCGCCGGTGCAAAACTGCATAAGACCATCTTCTCCAGGGATAATCTGGTTGCAGATATCGATTCACTCATATATGCGCTTGACGAGCCGTTTGGCAGCACCAGCATCTACGCACAGTACTGTGTCTTTCGACTGGCTCACGAACACCATATCAAAGTCATGCTGGACGGACAGGGGGCGGATGAACTGCTTGGAGGCTATGCAACATATCTTTCCGGCCGCTGGCTCTCGCTCTTTTCCAGTGGTTCACTGGGTAGATCTGCATCCTTCTTGAAAAACGTCTGGAGCCGTTCCGATTCGGGCGGCATCAGGATCCTGATCAGAGCAGCAGGGCTAAACACGCCTGAGGCCCTCCAAACGTTCGGGCATCGCCTGATTGGAGCAGACCTGTTCCCGTCCTGGATGAATGCCTCCTGGTTCAAGCAGCATAATGTGGAATCCCGATCCATGGTATCCATGAGCATTGTCAACAACAAACAGGCCCTGCGCGACTTGTTGTTCCATACCTTTACGACGACCAGTCTGCCCATGTTGTTGAGGTATGAAGATCATAACTCCATGGCGCATTCCATTGAAAGCAGGGTTCCATTCCTCACGCCGGAGATTGTCAGCTTTGTTTTCTCGCTTCCGGAAGAGTATCTTATTGACGATGCGGGAGTTACCAAATCGGTCTTCCGTCAGGCCATGCGCGGTATTGTGCCGGATGCGATCCTGGATCGCCGCGATAAGATCGGGTTTCAAACGCCTGAACGGGATTTGCTCACAACGCTGCGACCGTGGGTGGAGAAGGTGCTTGACTCACCTGTTGCTCTTGAAATCCCTGCCCTGGATATTGAGCACACGAAAGCAGATTATCAGCAGGTTTTGGCTGGCCGCAAAAAATTCGATACACGGATTTGGCGCTGGATCAATTTCATCCGCTGGGCCGAGAGATACGATGTGGCATTTTGATGATTGATCTGGGACGGATGTTCTGAGATTATGTTGGAAAAAAAGAGGATCTGTATTCTTTCGTTTTCAACCATTGCATGGGATAGCCGTGTACTGCGCCAGGTGGATGCATCCCGCAAGATCCATTCGGTTGATGTGATCGCTTTTGGTGAATGGAACCCTCCGGACGGCGTGAGATATTTCAGACTAAACAAGACCAAAAGAAGCAAATTCCAGACGGTGGAATATGTTCTTTCGCTGCTCTCTGGAAGAGTCCTTCGCTCCACATATGAGCGCGCCTTTTGGATGCATCCCGAATATCAGGAGGCCCGGGATATCCTCCTGCGTGAAAATTATGACCTGATCCATGCGAATGACTGGAACAGCCTGCCTGTCTCTGTGACAGCAGCGCGTCAGCTCGGGACCCCGGTATTATTTGATGCACATGAATATAGCCTGACCGAGGAAGCCGATAACCCGTTGTGGAAATTCTTGATCCCACCATACCGTGAGTATCTATACGAGACTTATCAGCCAGTTAATGCAAGGATTACCGTTGCCGATGGGATCCGGGATCTTTATCGTGATCGATTCAACTGGCACATGGATGTTATTCTCAACGCGCCCCCCTATGTAAAGGTTCCGTACCATGCCACTTCTTCCGCACGAATAAAGCTTGTTCATCATGGTGCCGCCGTCAGCAACCGTTTTTTGGAAGATTTTATCCATTTGCTTGCCATGCTCGATAAGCGTTACGAGCTTTACTTCTATTTGCTGCCCACGCAGCCTGCATATCTGAAACAGTTAAGTGAATTGGCTGGAAAGGTTGCACCGGGCCGCGTCTTCTTCTGTGAGCCGATTCCCCCCAGAGATCTCGTTCATCAATTATCCAATTATGATATTGGTATTCCTCTCCTGGCAGTTCAGCAATCAACGTATTTCAATGCACTTCCAAATAAATTCTTCGATTTCATTATGTCCGGATTGGCTATTGCGGTCTCGCCCCTGCCTATGATGCAAAGAATCGTTGCTGAACATAAAATAGGTATTGTTTCAGCGGATCAAACATATCAGAGCATGGCAAAATCGCTGAATGCGCTTTCTGCAGATGAGATCAACAGCTACAAGCTCAACTCACTGGAACTCGCAAAGTCCATGAATGCAGAGACGGAGCATCAAAAGTTGTTGGGCATCTACCAGAAAATCCTGTCGAATTGAGGTGATATCCCATTCGCATTGCATATGTAAGTCTGCATTGGCCGCGTACACGCAACAGTGGTGTGGGGAAAAAGATCCGCTCTCAGATCGCGGCCTGGAATGCCATGGGTCACGATGCGCGTTTGTTCATGCATACAGTGCAATATGAACCTCTGTCCGATTTGATAGAAGCGGAATACTTCTTCTATCCGGCGTTGGGAAAGGTAAAGACAGAACTCAACCGTATCCACGCCGCCAATCGACTGCTTTCGGCTGTGCGTGATTTTCAACCGGATCTGATTTACCTGCGTTACAGTATCTACGTTTTTCCTGTTCATCGTCTGACTGAATTTGCACCCGTTATCGAAGAGATCAATACCAATGACTTGACCCAACACGAGGGCCTGGGACGTATTTACAGTCTCTATAATCGCCTCACGCGTGGCATGATCCTCCGCCGCGTACGCGGACTTGTGACGGTCTCCCGCGAATTGTCAGTTTCGTCTGCCTTTGCCCCCTATCGCAAACCAACCTGCGTCATCGCGAACGGCGTGGACTTGAACGCTTTTGTCCCGCTGCCTGCACCTTCAAACAAGATTCCGTGTATTGCTTTTATTGGGAATCCGGGCTATCCCTGGCATGGCGTGGATAAACTGGTGACGCTGGCAAAGTTGATTCCCGATGTTCAGCTTGATATCATTGGCTACGATGAATTGCCGGGACAACCGTCACTGCCTGGCAACATCACTTTGCATGGTTACATGTCCATGCCGGGGTATGAAAAAGTGCTGGCTCATGCCGACGCGGCGATCAGTTCACTTGCCCTGCATCGTGTGCAACTGGAGGAGGCTTCGCCTCTCAAAAGCCGCGAATGTCTAGCGTTTGGTTTGCCGCTCATTGTGGCCTATGTGGATACTGATTTGGACACACTGGATTGTGATTTCGTGTTAAAGATCCCCAACCGGGAGGATAATATTGAAACTCATGTCCGGGCTATCCGTGACTTTGTCTACCGAGTGCGAGGTCAGCGCGTAGCGCGCGGGCAGATCGGCAAGCTGGATCAGGAAGCCAAGGAGCAGGAACGGATCAGGTTCTTTGAAGAATTGTTGGGCAGCGATCATGGGTCCCGTGGAGTGAAAGGATGAAGCGTCACCTGAGTCGCCTGGTTTTGTGGGGGATATTTGGCTATCTCCTGGTCAAATCCTGTTTGGGATTCGAGGAAATCGCCTCGGGTACAGGGACAGCGTGGGGCGCGTACTCCATAAAATGGGGCCTCGGCTATCTGATTTTTGTCTTAATCTGCGTTTCCCTTTTTGTTCTTCTTGGCGCTGTATTATGGCGCAGGGAAAAACTTGACGCCACGTTTGAAAAGTCGATCCAATTTCGCGAGAGACTGGGAAATGCACGTTGGCTCCTGGTTGCAATTCTTTTTATCGTTCCGATCTGGTACTTTCAATACACACCCTGGGGCGTAGTCTTCAAAGATATTTATATTCGTAGCCTGGTCTGGTTGATCGTGGTTCTGTTGCTGACTTTTCTACTAAAGCGGGGAAACGCTGTCTTCGGCTGGCCTGAACTGCTGATCGCCCTACTCATAACATCCAGCGGGTTTGTGATCGCTGTTCCCTTCATGAGCGTGACGGATTACCCGTTTGCATTGGGTTGGTCCGAGGGGAATCGGTTGTGGGATTATTCCATCATGTTCGGCAGAAATGTATACGATTATCCTGCCGGCGCCAGCATCCCCGTTCTACTGGATACAGGCAGGCAACTGGTGGGCGGATTGCCGTTCCTTTT
This sequence comes from Chloroflexota bacterium, assembly GCA_029782225.1. Classification (GTDB taxonomy): domain Bacteria; phylum Chloroflexota; class Anaerolineae; order Anaerolineales; family Villigracilaceae; genus JAKOVF01. The sequence continues at coordinate 7,446 of JAKOVF010000440.1, forward strand.
GAAGGGTCTCTCCATTGAAGCAGAGCGTTTTTGGATCGCGCTGACCGTGGTCCTTCCCTATTTTCTCCTGGGCCTTGCAGCTTTCCGCTTTGTCCGCGCTGATTGGAAGGCATGGCTGTTGGCGAGCCTGTGGGTGGTGATCTTCCTGAAACAGGGGCCGATCCACCCGCCGCTCGTGTTGATCGCAGCCATCGTCGCACTGGCCTGGCGCGGTTCCTACTGGTGTGCCATTCCGCTGATGATTGCCGCGGGATATTTTGCCCAGACCGGACGTTTCACCTGGGCCTTTGCTCCCGCCATGTGGATCGTGATGCTTGAATTCGTTTCTGCCTCTTTCTCGGACCGAAAAACCGGCTCCGTGATTTGGACTCGCTCCATCAGCCTCGGCCTTGCCGGCCTGGTCGGAGCCTTTGTTCTTTCCAGTGTTATCAGCATTCCCCATAATGACGTGCAAGCTTCTGATCCAATTACGGAAGCAAACACTGTGCCATTGGTGACAACACCAACGGCCACTCAGGCGGTTCAGGTCCCTACCGCTAATCCTTCGAGTATCCCCGAGCAGCCCTCCGCCCCGACATTTATCGATTCGATCATTGAGGCAGTGACGATACAACCTCTTTTGTGGTATCGACTGCTTCCGAATGCAACCTATGGCATCGGCATTCTTGCGGGATTGTTGATTGCAACTTTGTCGCTGATTGCTGTATTGATCTATTTGTTCGCAAGCAATATATGGACGCTGAATCGGTTACAGGCTCTAGTGGTTATTGGGGCCTTGTTCGCATTTCTCGTGGTGGGGTTGATTGCCAGCACCAAGATCGGCGGGGGCGGCGACCTCCACAACATGGATATGTTCCTGATTGGCCTTGTGTTCACCGCGGTGATCGCGTGGCATCGCGGCGGGCGGGAGTGGCTGGGCAATATCAATTTATCTCCGCTCTGGATCAAATTAGTCCTTGTTTTGCTTTTTGCTATTCCTGGCTTTCAGCCACTGACAGCGATGCGTTCCTACAGTTTTGACGAAGATCTGCCGTGGCTGCGTGTGCTCACAGATGCAGCGCCCAAAAGCACATTGGATATGCTGCCCTCTCACCAGGTAACGGATGAAGCATTGGAAGCGATTCGTTCAGAAGTCGCTCGCGTTCGATCTCAGGGTGGTGAAGTCCTTTTCATGGATCAGCGGCAGCTGCTGACCTTCGGTTATGTTCGGGATGTTCCCCTGATACCGGAGTATGAAAAAAAGATGCTGATGAACGAGGCGCTCAGTGCGAACTCAACCTACTTCAAGCCATTTTATGCTGACCTTGCTGCACAGCGTTTTGCTCTGATCATCACTGATCCTTTGCGGACTCCGATCAAGGACAGCTCCTACCAGTTTGGCGAGGAGAATAATGCCTGGGTGACCTGGGTATCCAACCCGGTCCTGTGTTACTATGAAGAAAAGGACACGCTCAAGGAAGTCAACGTGCAGCTTCTTGTTCCAAAGCATGATGCTGTAGATTGCTCCGGCCAGTTGCCCAGGGAACTCCAACCTTGAACTTAAAGTATATTTCCTTGCGCCTTCTGCGCCACTTCATGCCTGAAGCAGTGGCGCGCTTCTTCTTGAAACGGAGATGGATCATTCGTCCCGGCCTGGAATCGACGGATCCCATCGCCGCGGCAAATCGATATGTACAGACTCTGTCCTCGCATGGAATTTCCATGGAGGGGAAGCGCATCCTGATATTTGGCTACGGCGGGCGTTTCGCTGTGGGTGTGGAGCTGCTCAACCAGGGCGCCGGCCACGTAGTACTTTGTGACCATTTCGTGTTATTGGATAGGGAACGCAATCTGGAGCTGCTCCCGAAATATGCGGATTATCTGGAAAGTGAAAATGGTGAGGTGAAGCCGCGCTCCGAATGTATCACGTTGCTGCACGGGGATATTCGTGACGTAAAAATCCAGAAGCAGGTTGAGCAGGTAGATGTCGTATTAAGTACCTCGGTCTACGAGCATCTGGATGATGTGGCGGGAATCACGCGCGCCCTGACGAATCTGACGGCACCGCTGGGCGTCCATCTGCATTTTGTGGACTTGCGGGATCACTACTTTAAATATCCCTTTGAAATGCTGACCTATTCAAGCCGCGTTTGGAAATGGTTTCTGAATCCCACCAGCAACCTCAACCGTTTTCGGCTACCTGATTACAGGCGGACATTTGAAGACTGCTTTCAGAGAGTGGAAATCCAGGTGGTGGAGCGATTGGAAAGGGAGTTCGAGGCGGTCCGCGCCCGTGTCCGCTCGGAATTTAAAACCGGGGATGCATCCGTTGATTCGGTGACCCTCATACAGGTCATGGCAAGCGAGCCGCTGCGACAGAGAAAATAGGATACCGGGGAAATGAATGCCGCAGTCAACAAGAGTCTTCTTCTAAGAATTTACTTCCTGCTTGCTTTCATCGAAGGACTTGCCTCTCTGGCAAGCCTGATTCTGATTCCCTCAGATCCCCGCAGCGCGGCATTTCTAAGCTTTTCTGCTTCCCGACTTGTGCTGATGGGATTTGTACTCATCGCCTGTTTGATCTGCGGCGGCATGTTTTTGTGGCTGAGTGTTTCATTCTCTGCTCACCCTGGAATCATCGGGATTGTAGATCGTTTTCTGAAGGACAATGCCGGCCAGCGCGCATTGCAGGCAGCAGCACTTCTGATTTTTGTGGGGGGCGTGTCCTTATTGCTGCTCCCCGCGCAACGGTGGGGAGATGCTGTGGATCAATTCCAGCGGCTTGTGCCATTGTTGGCATGGATGGCTGCCATCGCTCTGCAGACTTTGGTTGCACAGTTTCTCTGGCTGGGTGGAATCATTAACTGGCGAAACCTTGCGGGTTGGGGATATTCCCTGCAGGTTGCTTTGATCACAGCCGGAGTGCTCGCAGTTGTTTCTGTGTTGATTCTCTGGAGTCGCATCGGTATCGCACCGGACCGCAGCGGCTGGTATAAACCGGGAACCCCGCTTTTGATCACTCAAGTATTCTTTGCATGGATCATCGGTGCGGCTTTTATCTTCTGGGGAAGTCGGCTTGAGAGATGGCTGGCTTCGCTGTCTCCAGGCTTAAAGCTTGATTTGCTCCTCTGCATTGCGCTGTGGCTGGCTGCGACTTTGATCTGGGGCATGGAGCCGTTGAAGAAGACCAGTTATTTTATGCAGGAGCCAACGCCGCCGAACTTTGCTTATTATCCATATTCAGATGCCAGGCTTTATGATGAATCCGCGCAAAGCATTTTGGTTGGAGCCGGCAGGGATTTTCGCCTGATTCTCCGTCCGCTTTACGCCTTTTTTCTCGCCCTGCTTCATGCCGCTGCCGGCCAGCGATTTGAGCAGCTGATTCTGATCCAGGTCGGGATACTTGCTGCCATCCCTGTTTTGGTCTTCGGGTTGGCTTCTCAATTAAGCAACCGTCCTGCCGCGATGATCGCCGCGCTGCTGGCAATTCTGCGTGAAAAGAATTCGATTGCTCTGACCAACGTGATCGAGGTCTCGCACTCGAAATTGATTCTCTCCGACGTGCCGGCCATGGCGCTCGTCCTGCTGTTCCTGTTTCTTCTCGTGAAGTGGCTCAGGGGGGCAAATCAAAAATCCTATCTTGGGATTTCAGCAGGCGCGTCTCTTGGGCTGATCATCCTCATTCGCAGTCAGGCGCAGTTGCTGATTCCCGTGGTGCTGATTGGAATGCTTTTCGTTTTGCGTTTTCAATGGCGTAAATTCCTTCAGGGCTCTCTTGTTTTCTTGCTTGGAGTGCTCGCCGTCATTGGGCCATGGATCTGGCGGAATTATCAGGCCTCGGGACGCCTGGTGGTTGAGAGTACCGAACACTATATCGGTTTCTTCGCGAGTAGTTATCTCGACAAAGGACAAACCATTGAGCAACTGCCCGGTGAATCTTTTGACGATTACTATAACCGCATGGAAAGGCAGATCCGGGATTACATGATTCGCCATCCCGGGGAGGTCGCGGGGTTTTATGCATCCCACTTCATCCACAACGAAATCGAATCAATGATTTATCTTCCGATGTCGATTCGGCTGTATGACCTCCGCTCCTATGTGCAGGACATGACCTTCTGGAAAACGCTTCAAATCGACCTGACAACTGACTCCGCTATTTTGTTCTTTCTCTCCCTTGTGTTGCTTGCGCTGGGCATTGGCGTGGCGGTGAATCGACTTGGCCTGCTCGGCCTTGCGCCGCTGTTGATCCATCTTGGATACAGTCTTACAGTGGTCCCGGCGCGGCTCTCAGGCTGGCGGTTTATTCTGCCGGTAGACTGGGTCACCATGCTTTACTACAGCATCGGTCTGATTCAGGTGACCCTCATGGCGTGGGCGATTCTATCGAAGTCCCGCCAGAGTATGGCGGGGAAACGGGGGGCAGGCCTAAAGTCCGAGCAAAGAAGCGTGGATCCAGATGCCAGGTCTACTGATTTGCAGAAAAATGACAGAAGGAAGGTCATTCCCGTTTTGGCAGGATTCCTCATCCTTGGACTTGCTCTGCCTCTCTCTGCGCGGTATATGCCGTTGCGATATAACGATGCTCCCGATGAGATTATCCAGAAATATGCGCCAGTAACGCTCAACGACGGGGGCACCCTCAGTGTAGCGGACCTGCAAACTTTTGTTCAGCAGGAGGGACGAGCCGTTCTGACAGAGGGACGCGCGTTGTATCCGAGTTTCTATGAACAGGGAAAATACTGGGGCGATAACAACCCCTATAACCTGGATATTCGTGATTACACTCGTGTGCAGTTCAATCTCGTCGGGCCATATCACATCGGAGCGTTTCTGCCGGTCGCTGCTGCACCGGAAGTCTTCCCCCATGCTTCAGATGTCGTAGTAGTTGGTTGTATGAGCGAAAGTGGCAATTCCCTACGGGCACTGGTTGTGATTGTGAATCAGAAGATCATATTGAATGCCTCCCCCTGGAACGGGCTATCTTGCGCCGAGACACAGTGACCACGGACTCCTGAAGTCTATGGTTTAATTTGGGGATTGGAGAGTAGATGCAATCATCGTCAAGGTTTTATGACTTTCTCACCCGTTACGAAAAATTCATTCCGCTCATTTTGTTTTCGTTGTTTTTGGCTGCCTCGGTTCCCGGCGTGACCTGGGGCGCGCCTGCGTTGTGGAACCCGGATGAACTGGTCTGGCGCGTGGTTGAGGCGGTGCACGGGGATATGGTCTTCGACGAGACAGAGCCGGATTACAACTATCCGTCCCTGCCGAAGTACGTGATGTATGGCATCGGCAAGCTGGTGCAGGGACTCGGTTATGGCGATACGCAGATCATCATCGCGGCGCGCGTTTTCTCCGCTCTGCTGGGTGCGCTGTCGATTGTATTGATTTACTTCCTGGCGAAGACCATCAGCGGCGATGTGTTCGTCTCGTCGCTGGCGGGATCCCTGGCGATTGCGAGCGGCGTCATTTCAGAGAATGCCCGCTTCGCACACAACGACATGTACCTGCTATTGTTCACGATTTTGTGCATTTATTTCTTGATCAAGTATCAATACACCAGAAGCAGGTGGTGGTTGTATGGCTCCTTCTTTGCCGTTGGGCTGGCGGCTTCGAGCAAATACACAGGCGGGAGTTTGATCCTGATCCCGCTATTTACCGTGATCGTGCTCAACTGGCAGAATGTACGCAAAAACCCGCTTCCGACGATTGAGATGTTATTTGTCTGTGCAGCACTTGCCTTCCTCGGCTACGTGATCGGCACGCCAAAGGCCCTTCTGTGGATGGCTTTCTATTTCAAGCGTGTGATCCCCGCTTTGCAGCGCTATCCCGTCTACGGCCTGCAGCCAGATAGTGTTCCCGGTATCTTCGGTCAATGGGGTGTTTTTCGGGATGCGGTCGGCTCCTTTGCCTATTATCTCTTCCTGCTTACTTTCATCTGGATGACGGTGAAGCTGATTCTGGCGTATTTGAAGAGAATCTCACTGGAGAAAAAACAAAGAGATGCGATCCTGATCCTCCTCTCGACGCTGATTTTGTTCGACCTGCCTTTTATGGTTTCGGTCAACTATATCGGACGGTATTTCATCCCCTTTGTACCATTCTTTGCCGTACTGGCGGCACTGTTCATCAAAGATGTGATGGATCTGGTCAGGCGGAGACAAATCCGCTATGCCAACGCAGGTATCGGACTTGTGCTCGCAGTCGGTATTGCTTATTCAGTATTGCGTCTGGTCAGCACTGCTCTATTGTTCGTGAACGACGCGCGTATGCCGGCCAGCGATTATATCGCGACCCTGCCTGGCAAGGATAAGACCATCGAATACACTCTTTATCCGCCGCGCGTGGACAGGGCCCAGTTCTACAAGGCGCGCAACTATCCGATCTTTTTTATCAAGTATCCCGGTCAGACTGTGCCAACGGATAAAGCCTTTGAATATAACCAGGGTGAAGCTGGCCTGATCGAGCGTAAAGTGGACTTTCTCGTGGTGGATACGCTCACGTACAGCCGCTTCTCGGATGCATATATCTGTGACACGAATCCGGTGGAATGTGATTTCTTTGCAAAACTGCTGGCGAATGAAACCAGTTTTAGGTTGGTGAAGGACTTCAAATATTCCCTGCCGCCCTATCTGCCGCAGATTTCCGTCTATGCCGTGAATCCTGAAATCAGGATTTACAAATACTCGCCATAAGACAAACCTTCGGGACGTTGGTTACTTCATAAAATTTCCCACCTCATACACTGCTCCTGCAATGGGCGGTGTGCTTTTCATTTGGAGCACATGGCCCTTTGGGAAGGCTTTCCGCGCCGCGGAGGCGATCTCCTTTTCAGTAGAGAAATGCTCATGGCGGATGTTGTGGCCCAGCACTCGGAACATGAAGACCATAAATGGCTTCTCGACCGGTGTCCCATAGACCATCTGCCCGCCGGGCTTGAGCACGCGTCTCACCTCGACGAAGGCCTGCTCCAGTTCAACCGGCTTGAGATGCTCCAGGATGCTGACCAGCAGCACCGTGTCAAAGTAATTGTCTTCATATGGCAGCGCAAGAATGTCCCCTTTTTTCAGGAAAGTCTGGACGCCCAATGTATCATACACGGATTTAACCTCGGCGATATTGGCGGTCAGATCCACACCGTGAACCTCCTTGTACATTTCGCAGAGGTTGAGGAAAGCCAGCCCTGTACCGAAACCGATCTCCAGTACGCGTGAGCCGCCCGTGCATTCACCCAGAGCCATTTCTACGCGGCGGCGATACATGCGTCCAAATATAGGCCAGTAATAATAGCGGATCGGGTCATAATCGTTGACGCCGCGGTATTGGTTCATTGGGAGCATTTTCAGGGTGGGGAGAGTTTTCATAAGGATGTCCATTCCAGACGAAAGAAGGTGACAGTCACGTCGAACGTGACTGTCACCTGTTTACTAGACAAATTTGATCCGACGCGCGGCAAAAGCGACCATGCGCATCAGCAGCAGACCATGCTTCCAGCGCGAGATATTGGTTGAACCATACGTGCGTTCGCGGTAACGGATGGGTAAATCCACAATCTTGCGGTTGAGCTTGGCCGCGCCGAAGATCAGGTCAAAATCCCCGAAGGGATCGAAATCTCCAAAATAGACCCGGTTGGCAGCGATCTCCTCGTAATCCTCCCGCCACATGACCTTGGTGCCGCACAGCGTATCCTTGATCGGCTGGCCAAGAAGCCATGAAAACGCCAGGCTGAAAAATTTATTACCGATGAAGTTCAGGGTCCGCATGGCTTCTTTTTCCATCGGGTAGACCAGGCGTACGCCGTTGATGAATTCGCCTTTCCCGGAAGCAATGGCTTCGTAGAAACGCGGCAAATCTTCGGGCGGGACCGTCATATCGGCATCGAGGATCATCAGGATATCGCCTTTGGCCCGGGCGAAGCCCGCGCGGACCGCGTCCGCTTTGCCAATGCCGGTTTGTCGAAGCAGGCTGGAGGTCCGAGAGTGGAGCGGGATTTCCTTCTCAATCGTTTCGTAGGTATCGTCTTTGGAATGGCCCTCGACGAAGATCAGCTCTGTCGCGGATCCCATTTCCGGTGTCCGCTCAAAAATGGACTTGATATTGCCCGCCTCATTGCGTGCGGGCACCACGATCGAAACGCTTGGTTTCTCGGCGGGCTGAGGCTCCGGGCGCGCAATCACAAAAGTGGACAGTGCGAGTCCTCGGAACGGCCACAGGCGGACCAGATAACGGTTCGCAAGCCGGCCAAGCGGCAGGGGCCAGAGCACTTCCTTTGTGGAGCGAATGGTCTCAAACCCCGCCAGCCGTAGCATGTTGTCAATGTCCTCCTGCGTCAGCCAATTCTGACTGAGCAGGGGAGCAGCCAGATTCAAACCTTGAGCGATGGCCAGGGGAATTTGCCAGAGCTGGCTATAGAAGTTGATGATGATGCGGGTGTGTGGCGTGCAGAGCCTGTGCAGTTGCTTGAAGGCAAGTTGAACATCCCACAGGTCATTGACCGTATCTGAAAAAATAATAACGTCGAATGTGCCTTCCAGTGTGGAGAGGTCATGCGCGTCCATCTGATGGAACTCAAGCTCGGGATGGCGCGCACGCGCACGCTCGACCATCTCAGACGAAAAGTCAATGCCAACACCACGGGAAGCTTTCAGGTGTGAGAGCAGCTCTCCCGTGCCGCAGCCAACCTCAAGTACGCGCTGGTTGGGGCTGACCAGAAACTGGTAGATCTGGATCAATCGGCGGTGATACCACTTGCCCATGCCGCGCCAGTGGTCGCGCTTGCAGGCAATGGCATCCCAGTGGGCCTGACGAGCCTGGTAATACATTTCCATGAAGAGAGTCCTTTGAACTTGCCGCCGAGATTATACCCTTGCAGTCACAAATGGCGCCTTTTTATTTTGTGGGAAACGCCATTTGTGACTGGGGTATTATATAATGCGAATTGCGTTTTTTTCCTTCATAACGGTCAGATTTGAGAAGATCACGGACAGAATGCCATGTTCAAGCGGAATTTCTGGGACTCGCGACTGAATAAAATCATCACTGCCATCTGGGTTGGGCTGCTTTCGGCCGGCATCCTCTCGAATCCAATGTTTTCCTATCCGGGCCGCGACGGGGGAATCTTTTTGTATATCGGTTCCCTGATCTTGAAAGGGAAAATCCCTTATCTGGACGTGTGGGAGAACAAAGGTCCGCTCGTTTTTTACATCAATGCACTCGGTCTTGCCTTCTCAAATGGCTCGCGCTGGGGTGTCTGGCTTCTGGAGTTTCTTTTCATCTTCGTTGCGGCCTGGATTGGTTATCTCACACTCAAGCGGACGATGGGGCTGATCCCGGCCCTGATCGGGACCTTCGTCTGGGTCATTGCCGCGGGGAATGTTCTGCAGGGAGGCAATTTTTCGGAAGAGTATTCACTCCTGTTCAGCTTCATGGCGTTGTTCGCTTTCCTGAAGAGCCTGGAAAAGCCGGGGAGCAAGCTCTTTCCATTGCTGATTGGCGTCTCGCTTGGACTCAATATCCTGCTGAGACCGAATAACATTAGCATCCAGCTTGCCGCGATGGCGGCCTATTTCCTGATCGCTGTCTTTTCAAGAGAATGGCGACTTCTACTTCAAAGGATCATTTTCGCAGCGGCAGGGGCTGTGCTCATCCTGATTCCAGTGGTCGTCTATTTTACCCTGCATGGCGCACTGACCGAGATGATCAACGTGGTGCTCATTTTCAATTTTCAATACAGCGGAGGCAAGGATTTCTCCGGGTTTCTGGGCGGACTGATCAATGCGTCTAATTCCATTGGGATGTTCTTTGTTGTAGTGGCAGCCGCGGGATATCTTTTGGCACTGGGCTCCCTGGTTAAGCGAGAGGCTCTCGAAACCACCACTGGCAGCTTTCTCCTTGTTTTGCTGATCGGCTGGCCGCTGGAAGCATTCCTGAGCACGCTCTCAGGACGGAATTATGAGCATTACTTTATCGGCTGGGCGCCTTATGTAGGGATGTTTGTTGCATACGCAGTCTTCCTCGTTCTCAATCGATTCAGTCAAGGTATCGAAAAGTACGCTCTCGCGATCCTGTTGATCCTGGTCTTCATCACGGTTGGCAGCAGGATTACTGCCTGGCGCGATTATGGCAGGACAGTCGCCGGCCTCTTTTCCCCGTCGAAAACGGAACTTGAATATGTTGATCCCGTCGCCGTTTATATTCGGGAGAATACGTCGCCCCAGGACAAGGTCTTCATCTGGGGTTTTCGCCCGGTGATCAATTTTGTCTCGGGCAGGGAGGCGCCTGTTTCGTATCTGCCCTATCCCCTCGCTCACGTCAAAAGCGCGCTGGCAAGCCGTTGGGCGGACCAGTTCTACCAGCAGTTCACGAATGATCCGCCGGTTTTAGTTATCAACATGATCGAAGAGGCCGACCGCGACCGCATCCCGGACCTGGACCGCGAGGTCCGCAAACAGGAAACCATCAAATATAAAGATGTGGTCCTGGCGCCAAACCTGAAAGATATGCTCAACTTCATCGAGGACAACTATGTCCTGGTGGGGACTGTCGACGGAAGCAACATTTATCGTCTCAACACGCGCCTTCCCTGAGTTCAGCCCGGAAACAGGCGATTGACATCCCATTATTCCAAGTTATAATTCAGTCACTGAATTTTGGAATTATGGAATCGACTACGAACGACGAACTCCGCGAACTCTCCCTGCTCGAAGAAATCGAGAATGACCCGAACGTCAACCAGTCTACGCTTGCGACGCAGCTTGGCGTCGCTGTGGGCACGGTCAATTGGCATTTAAAGAGGCTCATTGCAAAGGGCGCGGTCAAAGTCTCGCGGGCCGAGCGCAAAAAACTCCGTTACATCATCACGCCGGAGGGACTCGCCTTGCGCGCCCGGCTTGCAGTCGATTACGTGGAGCATTCGCTTACGCTTTACCGCCGGACGCGTCAGCGTGTGAAAGAACGTGTGGCTGACGTGCGTCGGGCGGGCTTCGACTGTGTTCGAATCGTGGGTGAAGGCGATGTGGCCGACATCTGTAAGCTGACCTGTATTGAACAGGGTATCACCGTTGTAAAGGATAAGGGTGTCCCTGCTCTCGTGGTGGATGGATACAAGGTGAAACTGGAGGGATTGGAATGACGGACAAGCACGTGCTTATTACCGGCGGCGCGGGATATATCGGTTCTCTTCTGACCTCGGAGCTGCTCCGCGCGAATTATAGAGTTACTGTCCTTGACTCTCTGCTCTTCGGCGGCGAGTCGCTGGTCCCGTTTTTGCCTCATCCAAATTTCCACTTCGTCAAAGCGGACGTGACCGAGCCGCGCGCCATCAAAGACTCGCTCAAGGATGGCTGGCAAAAACCGCATGTGATTGTCCATCTTGCCGCGATTGTCGGCTTTCCTGCGTGTCAGGCCGTTGGGCGGCAAGTCGCGTGGAAGTACAATGTCGAGGCCACAAAATTGGTCTTCGAGCAGGCGGCAGATCTGGGCGTGGAAAGATTCGTGTTTGCGTCCACATACAGCAACTACGGCATGAGTCCGGATGGTGAAGCTGTGACGGAAGAGTCACCTTTACACCCGCAGTCTTTGTACGCTGAGACGAAGATCGCTTCGGAGGAATATTTGCTCTCCCAGCGGGATGCAGTCACCGCGCCGATTCTGTTCCGTTTTGCCACCTTATATGGCATTTCCCCGCGCACACGCTTTGACTTGATTGTGAATCAATTCGTTTTGGAAGCATTCACGAAACGGGAACTCATCATTTACCAGCGCGGCTACTCGCGCTCATTCGTGCATATCCGTGATGTTGCGCGTGGTGTCATCATGGGGCTGGAAGCTGACCTAAAAAAAGTGCGGGGCCAGGTTTTCAATCTGGGTACGGAAAACGGAAATTATTCGAAAGACGATATTGTCAATCTGGTGCTCAAGCGCATGCCCGAAACAGTGGTTGAATACAAGGATCTGACGTTTGGTGGCGACATGCGCGATATCACGGTTTCATTTGAGAAGATCCAGCAAGTGCTTGGCTTTGAAACCACGCTGAGCGTTGACGATGGAGTGCGGGAAGTCTGGTATGCGCTGCGGACAGGCCTGATCCGTAACCCCTTAGATGAAAGATATCGGAATGCACAGTTTATTGTGCAATAATCTTCCGTCATTGCGAGGGCGATAGCCCGAAGCAATCTCCAAAAGCTGTGGGATTGCTTCGTCGCCAAAGAACGGCTCCTCGCAATGACAGAATATGAGGAGAAATTATGGCAGAAACTTTTTGGCAAAACAAACGTGTGATCGTTACCGGCGGCGCGGGCTTCCTTGGCTCATTTGTCATTGAGAAACTCAAGGGACGCGGTGCAACCGACATTTTCATCCCGCGCATCGAGGATTACAACCTCATTGATCCAAATGAGATCCGCCGCATGTACAGCAATTCCCTGGAGGGCGTTGACCCGAAGAATGTCGTCATCATCCATCTTGCAGCGAATGTAGGCGGCATCGGCGCCAACCGCGAGCATCCTGCTGAATTCTTCTATGACAACCTGATGATGGGTGTCGAGCTGATGCACCAGGCCTGGAAGAACAGCGTAGGCAAATTCGTGGCGATCGGTACGGTCTGTGCCTATCCCAAGTTCACCCCCGTCCCGTTCAAGGAAGATGACTTGTGGATGGGCTATCCCGAAGAGACCAACGCGCCGTACGGTCTCGCCAAAAAGATGATGCTGGTACAGGCTCAAGCGTATCGCCAGCAGTATGGTTTCAATGCAATTTTCCTTCTGCCAGTGAATCTCTACGGCCCGCGCGACAACTTCAATTTGAAGACCTCTCACGTCATCCCTGCCCTGATCCGCAAGGCCGTGGAGGCCGGCGAGCGCGGTGACACGGAACTACCCGTCTGGGGTGATGGTTCCCCGACGCGTGAATTCCTGTATGTGGAAGATGCCGCGGATGGGATTGTCTCTGCCGCAGAAAGATACAATGGCGATCTGCCAGTCAATCTCGGCTCCGGCTATGAAATCTCGATCAAGGATCTGGCCGAGATGATCGTAAAGCTGACAGGCTTCCAGGGCAGACTCGTCTGGCAGACAGATAAGCCCAATGGTCAGCCCCGCCGCGGACTGGATGTGTCCCGTGCCATGCAATTATTTGACTGGTGTGCGCAAGTCCCATTTGAGGAGGGAATGAAGCGGACGGTGGAATGGTTTAAATCGAATCGAGAGAAGATTCGCTAGGAAAGATGAAAGAATCTTTCTTCTTTCATTTGAAACATGACTGAACTCGTAAAGCACGAACCCACCACCATCTATATCAAGCCATCCAAAGGCCTCGCCGCGCTAAATCTGCGTGACTTGTGGATTTACCGCGAACTGGTTTATTTCATGGTGTGGCGCGATATAAAAGTCCGCTATAAACAGACTCTTCTCGGTATGGCCTGGGCCGTCATTCAGCCGGTCATGACCATGCTCGTGTTTACGTTCCTGTTTGGCAAAGTGGCGAAGCTGCCGACCGATGGTGTTCCCTATCCCGTCTTTTCTTTTACGGCATTATTGCCGTGGGGGCTCTTTGTCACGGCACTGAACCAGGGAAGTCGCTCCCTGGTGGCGCACAACAATATGGTGACAAAGATCTACTTCCCGCGACTGATCCTGCCAATGTCGGCGGTTTTTTCCGGGCTTGTGGATTTTGCGATTGCTTTTGTCATCCTGATTGGCCTGCTGCTTTACTATCATGTGACTCCGGCATGGAACGTGTTGTGGACTCTTCCGCTGTTCCTCCTGCTTACGCTTGTGACTGCCCTCGGTGTGGCACTCTGGCTCTCGGCCATCAATGTTCAGTATCGCGATGTGAACCAGGCTCTGCCGTTCCTGACGCAATTCTGGCTCTTTGCAACCCCAGTAGCCTATTCATCCAAGGTTATCTCGGCCAAATGGCAGATCGTCTATTCCCTTAATCCCATGGCAGGTGTCGTCAACGGCTTTCGTTGGTCATTGCTTGGTTCAGGCAATGGACCTGACATCACGCTGTGGGTCTCGGCTGCCATTTCCATTTTGATTTTCGTCTCTGGCCTGTTCTACTTCCGTAGCATGGAAAAGACGTTCGCAGATACGATTTAGAGAATAGAGACTGGCTGAGTAGAGACCAGATTGTCTGAACTACTTACTACTCTCTACTTTCTACTCTCTCACAACATGACCACAGCAATTTCTGTAAAAAACCTCGGCAAACGATATAAGATCGGCGCGGCGGAGACCAAATTCCGTTACAACATGCTCCGCGATGTGCTGGTGGATACTTTCTACGCGCCTGTTCGAGTAGCGAAGGCCCTCGTGGGCAAGTCTGATCACAGGATGAATCAAAACTTCATGTGGGCGCTGAAGGATGTTTCCTTTGACCTTGAAGAGGGCAAGGTCCTTGGCATTGTCGGACGAAACGGCGCGGGCAAAAGCACCCTGCTCAAGGTTCTCTCGCGTGTGACCGACCCTACCACAGGGATTGTTGCCGTGCGTGGGCGTGTTGGTTCACTGCTTGAAGTCGGCACAGGCTTTCATCCTGAGCTGACGGGCCGCGAAAATATCTACATGAACGGCGCCATCCTCGGCATGAAGCGCGCCGAGATCGATAGCAAATTTGATGAGATTGTTGACTTCTCTGAAGTTACTCAATTCATTGATACGCCCGTCAAGCGCTATTCCTCGGGCATGTACCTGCGTCTTGCTTTTGCTGTTGCCGCACACCTCGAGCCTGAGATCCTCGTCGTGGACGAAGTCCTCGCGGTGGGCGATGCCGAATTCCAGAAGAAGTGCCTCGGCAAAATGGGGGATGTCGCTCAGCAGGGACGCACGGTCCTGTTCGTCAGCCACAACATGTCTGCCATCCTCCGCCTTACACAGGAAGCAATTGTCCTCAACAAGGGGCAGCTCATCATGCGTGGCCCCACACAGGAAGCCGTTGACTTCTACCTCTCGTCGGGCCAGGCGCAGGCGGGCGAACGCGTTTGGGATGCCGATGAAATCCCGGCCGCGAGCGCTCCATTTCGGCCGTGCAGCCTCAAGGTCAAGGATCGACGCGGCAAAGTGGTGGATACGGTCCGCTCCACCGAACCTGTTACTGTCGAATTTGAATATCAACTCGAAGCGCCTGTTACAGGATTGCGCGTTGGGTTTTATCTCAGTACGATGCGCGGCGAATATGTGCTGACATCCTTTGATACTGATCACCCGGCTCTCTTTGAAAAATTCGACTCGCGCAAAGCAGGTCACTACATCAGCCGCGCGGCAATACCTGCCGATATTTTCAATGAGGGCCGTTACAGCCTTGGTGTGAACGCGAGTTCGTTCGGCGTGCGCCGCTATTTCATGGACGAAAACGCTATCGCCTTCAACGTGGATATTTCGGGCGCGCCGGGCACGCATTGGCCTGAACCACGCGTCGGCCCCATCCGCCCACGCCTGGATTGGAACATCGAGAAACTGGACTAATGTGTAGGTCACGTTTGTAACGTGACTGTCACGCTGTAAGCGTGACCTACGAGATATTGATGCAAAAAACAAATCCTCTCCGAGAATTTTTGGGCGATCTGCCTCTCACTGCCGAAATCGATTGGATGTTTCGGTCCAGGAATCGCCCTCGCAAAGATCATTTCAATTTAGATCGTCTGCAAAAATCCCTGCCTGCCGCGGTTGCCAAAATGATTCCCTTTGCAAACTCCGCGCCGCGCGGCAAGAATGTTTTGTTCTTTGCCACGCTTCACTATTGGATTGAGCAATCTGCATATCTTGGATTGGTCCTCGCGGGTCTTGGTCACAAAGTCACACTGCTGACCTTGCCCTACTCCGAATGGCACAAGCAGAAGGATAACTTCACCCAGCGGCAGCGCGTGCTTCATACGCGGGATGCACTCTCCGGCCTCTCTCCGTTGATCGAGCACGCTTCCATGCTGGACCTCAAGCCTGCTTCCGTTTTGCCAGAAAGAATCCAGGCTGACGTTAAAGAGATCTCCCTGTGGGATACGCAGTACACGCTCATGCGCGAAGAAGTGGACATGAACGACCCCGCCGACCGCGCGCTCTACGATTTGCGCATTCAACGCAACACATTCGCCGCCGAAGCCGCATATGAATATCTGCAATCCAAAAAGCCGGATGTTGTCCTCATTCCCAACGGCCTCATTCTCGAAATGGGAATCGTCTTCCGCGTTGCGCGTTGCCTGGAAATCCCCGCCGTGACCTACGAATTCAATGACCAGCGCGAACAGATCTGGCTGGCGCAGAACTCGTCCATTATGCAGCAGGACACGGATTACCTCGTTGAAGCGCGCTGCCAGTTGCCAATGACCGATGAAATGTTCGAGCGCGTCGCGGATCTGGAAAATGCCCGCCGAGGCGCGCGCGTGTGGGGCAAGTCCAAACGGCTGTGGCAGTATGTCTCTTCGCAAGGTGCAGAAACGACGCGGAAAATGCTTGAGCTGGATGACCGCCCCGTTGTTATGCTCGCCGCGAACGTTTTGGGTGACAGTCTTACCCTTGGCCGTGACATCTTCGCGTCCTCAATGACGGAGTGGATTACGAAGACAGTCCAGTTTTTCGCGAACAGGCCCGAAGTCCAGATGGTGATTCGAGTCCATCCCGGCGAAAAACTTGTCCCGCAGGCTAAATCCATGGGGACAGTTGTCCACGAAGCGTTGCCCGAAATCCCCAACCATATCCATGTCATCGGCGCGCTCGACAAGATCAATACCTACGACCTGATCGAGATTGCCAATGTCGGCTTGGCATACACAACGACCGTCGGCCTCGAGACCGCGATGAACGGCCGCCCGGTCATCTCCTGCGGGAAGACCCATTACCGCGGCCGCGGCTTTACTCTCGACCCCAACACCTGGGATGAATATTTCGCTACCCTCGACAACGTTCTGGCAAATATCCCCGCTCATCAACTGACTGAAAAGCAAACTGAGTATGCCTGGAATTATGCGTATCGATTTTTCTTTGAATACCCGCGTCCCTTCCCCTGGCGCCTGATGAATTTCTGGGATGATTTGGACGTCTGGCCTTTGGAGAAGGTCTTGAGCAAGGAAGGCCAGGAATTGTTCGGCAATACATTCAGGTTTTTAATTGGAGAACCATTCAGATGGGAGCCGTAGGGGCAGGGACAGGGCTTGCCCCTGCCCAGGGCGACCGCAAGGATCGCCCCAACGGAACATAGATGAACACCAAACAACAGGTCCGCGAGTTTTATGATGAGATTGGCTGGCAGCAGGAAGAGGACGGCCTCTATCAAAACGCGCGCTACGATGACTTGCGTCCCGTTGTCCATGATTACATCCACGAAACGCGGTTGCGTGTGAATCGCGGCATCTCGCCAAATGGACGTTTCCTGCTCGACGCAGGCTCTGGTCCCGTTCAATATGATGAGTACCTGACTTATTCACAGGGTTACCAAAAGCGCATCTGCTTCGATATTTCCATTCAGGCGCTGCGCGAAGCCCGCAAGCGGATTGGTGACCATGGCCTGTTTGTTGTGGGCGACATTGCTAACCTGCCCTTCAAGCAGGATGCTTTCGACGGCATAGTATCCATGCACACCATCCACCATCTGCCTGCAAGTGAACACAAGCGTGCTTACAAGGAATTGTTCCGAGTGTTATGCCCTGGCAAGAGTGCAGCCATCGTCAACGGCTGGACAAATCCTGCGTTGACGGGCTGGCTGGATAACCTCATCATCTTCTCTCGCCGCTTACGCCGCGTTCTGCATGGAAAATCTGCACGCGTACAACGGCACGATGAAAAAGCCACGTTTGTCCAAAAGACGAGCGCTCGCTGGCTCAGGCATGAACTGGGTGCGGAAATGCCCATCGAGATCCTAGCCTGGCGTTCTGCCTCCACGCGTATTATGCGGACCTTTATCCACGAGAAATTTGGCGGCAGGTCCATTCTGCGCTGGCTGTATAAAATGGAAGAGAAATATCCGAAGTTTTTTGGCGAGAATGGGCAGTATCCGCTGATTGTGGTCAGGAAGTAATGATGTGCATATTTAGTGACCAGCAGTATCTCAAAAGTGACCAGTACAAGGATGGTCATAATCTTGATGCTCGTCTTGAGATACACTGCCGCTTTAGCACCAATCCGTATGGCTGGTTCAACTGGGTTTTTGATACACTTGCAAAGCTTCCAGCGGACGCTCGAATTCTTGAACTCGGCTGTGGTCCCGCCTATCTCTGGACGGAATGTGTAAGCCGAATCCCCGCTGCATGGGTGATCACCCTTAGCGATCTCTCGCCGGGAATGTTGGATGCCGCGTGGCGCAATCTGGTTGTGACCGGGCGAAACTTCAAATTCGAGGAAATTGACGCGCAGTCCATTCCTTACCAGGATGAAACCTTCGACGCGGTCATTGCCAACCACATGCTGTATCATGTGCCCGACAGGTCAAAAGCGCTCGCAGAGATCAACCGGGTACTCAAGCTAGGCGGTCGCCTGATCGCGACGACGGGGGGCGAGCGGCATCTAAAAGAAATGAACGGATGGCTGAAGCGCGTGAATGTGAAAGCTTTTGAACCGATGCCGGCCGGCTTCACGTTGGAAAACGGACTCGATCAACTGGCACCTTTCTTTTCACAGGTCAATTGTGCCCGATATCCTGACAATTTGAGTGTCACGGAAGTTGAGCCTGTCATGGCTTACATTCGATCGTCAATCCGTACAAAGGAATTATCATAGGCCGAACTGGCAGCGATCGAGCAAGACCTGGAGCAGGAGCTTCAGGAAAAGGGTCATATATTTATTCAAAAAGATTCTGGTCTCTTCGAGGCCTTCAAATAAAAGGAGCAATTCAATGGATTGGAAAAATCAAGTAGTACTTATTACCGGCGGGACAGGGTCCTTCGGCAAGAAATTTACAAAAATCCTCCTGGAAGAGAAACAGCCGAAGAAGATCATTATCTTCAGCCGCGATGAGTTGAAGCAGCACGAGATGCAGGTGGGCGGCTATAACGATACCTGTCTACGCTATTTCATCGGAGACATCCGCGACCGCGAACGCCTCCTGCGCGCCATGCATGGCGTGGACATTGTGGTCCATGCCGCGGCGCTCAAGCAGGTCCCGGCCTGCGAATACAACCCGATGGAAGCGATCAAAACCAACATCATGGGCACGGCCAACGTCATGGAAGCTGCGCTTGATGCCGGTGTGCGCAAAGTCATGACCATCAGCACGGATAAGGCGGTCAACCCGGCCAATCTTTACGGTGCCACCAAGCTGGCTGCGGAGAAACTGACCATCCAAAGTAACGCCTATGCTGCGGGGTCAGCGACCAGATATTCGTGCGTCCGATACGGGAATGTTGTCGGCTCGCGCGGTTCAGTGGTCCCGCTCTTCCTCAAACAGCGCGGCGGCGGCAAGATTACCATCACAGATGACCGCATGACCCGCTTCTGGCTTTCCCTGGAACAGGGTGTCCGCTTTGTAATTAATTGCATCGAGCAGATGGAAGGCGGCGAAGTTTTTGTCCCGAAGATTCCCAGCACTAAAGTGACCGATCTGGCCCACGCAATTGCCCCGCAGGCTGAGATCAGCATTATCGGCATTCGGCCGGGTGAGAAACTTCATGAGATGCTGATTTCCCATGATGAAGCGCGCCACACGATTGAACTCGAACACATGTTTGTCGTTCAGCCGGCTGAGGCCATCTGGTTTGGCTATTCCTGGCAGGGCAAGGGCAGAGAGTTGAACGACAATTTCTATTACTCGAGCGACAACAACACCGAATGGCTTGATGTTGAGGGCATCAAAAAATTTATTGCTCCCTTTGAGGATCTATACACTCAGGGCAAACTGGAAGGATAGGCAGCCATGGCGCGCCTGCTGATCACCGGTGTTAGCGGTCTGCTTGGGATCAATCTCGCCGAGGAAATGCGGGACAGACACGATGTCATCGGTGTGCATCGAGGCAAACTGGTCAGCGCGCCATATAAGCTTTTGAAAACAGACCTGCTCGAACCCTACGCGGTGAACTCCATCCTCGACAAGGGAAAACCTGACTGGTTGATCAACTGCGTCTCGCTCGCGGACCTGGAGGCCTGCGACTCCAACCCCGGCCTGGCGCGCGGCCTCAATACGGATCTGCCTGGCCGTCTGGCCGCGGCCTGCAAAAGACGCGGCGTTGCATTTATCCATATATCCACGGACGCAGTTTTTGATGGCCAGAAACCCGGTTTCTATTCAGAAGAGGATACGCCCAACCCCTTGGGAACTTACGCTGAATCCAAACTGGCTGGTGAGCAGGCGGTATTAATGGCCAATCCTCAGGCCATCGTGGCGCGTGTCAATTTTTATGGATGGAGCCTGAGCGGGCGACGCAGCCTGGCTGAATTCTTCTTCCATAACCTGACACACAGCAAAAGCATGAGCGGCTTCACCGATGTGATCTTCTGCCCGATGTTCGTCAGTCACACGGCTCGAATATTGGTCAAAATGCTCGAACAGGGCATGAGCGGGCTATATCACCTTGTTGGGAGCCAGGCTATGAGTAAGTATCAGTTCGGGGTGGAGATCGCGCGCAAGTTCGGACTTCCAGAGAGTGAGATTTCTCCGAAGTCCATCCTCTCGTCCGGTCTCACCGCCCGGCGTTCGCACAATTTATCCTTATCTACCCACAAGTTGTCCACAGCTTTGGGCGAATCTCTCCCCAACTTTTCCACAGGTTTGGATGAATTTTATGCACAGTATAAACAGGATTATCCACAGAAAATCCGCTGTTATCAACAGCAAACAGGGTTTCCAGCCTGATTTACCCACAAGCCGGTGGCTGGAAGCTTCCGTTTATCCACAGGAAATAGCCAGTTATCCACAGGTTTGACCCATCTTTTCCACAGAAGCAGAGGAAGCCATGGAAATCAAATACGGTAAGCGCAAAATAGGACCCAATCACCCCACCTACTTCATCGCAGATATTGCCGCCAATCATGATGGCGATCTGGAACGGGCCAGGATGCTGATCCGTCTGGCGAAGGAAGCGGGAGCCGACGCGGCCAAGTTCCAGAATTTCGATGCTCCGAAGATCGTCTCAGACTATGGGTTCAAGGCGATGAGTGGTGGACAGGTTTCCCATCAGGCCAGCTGGAAGAAATCTGTCTTCGAAGTTTACAAAGGCGCTTCCATTCCCTTTGAATGGTCCATGACCCTGGTGGAGGAATGCAACGACGTTGGGATTGATTATTTTTCCTCCCCGTACGATTTTGAAGCCATTGATTTCCTTGACCAATACGTCCCGGTGTATAAAGCCGGTTCTGGCGAAATTGACTGGATCGAAGCCCTGGAGCGTATGGCAAGCA
The DNA here is from genome assembly GCA_029782225.1 of Chloroflexota bacterium. Taxonomy (GTDB): domain Bacteria; phylum Chloroflexota; class Anaerolineae; order Anaerolineales; family Villigracilaceae; genus JAKOVF01. Next base: position 28,745 of record JAKOVF010000440.1, read on the forward strand.
AAGGCAAACCGTTTTTCGTCGCCACGGGCGCATCCACCATTGGCGAAGTGCAGCGGGCCGTGCACGCGATCCTGAAGATCAACAAACAACTGGTGCTGATGCAGTGCAACACTAATTACACGGCCAACCCGAAGAATTATGACCATTTGCACATCAACGTGCTGAAGACCTACGCGACCATGTTTCCTGATGTCATTTTGGGCCTGTCTGATCATACCCATGCCCTTGCACCCGTGCTCGGCGCCGTAACACTGGGTGCGCGTGTGATCGAACGTCACTTTACGGACAGCAATGACCGCGAAGGCCCTGACCACCAGTTCGCCATGAACCCTGAGAACTGGGCAAAGATGGTGGAGGAGACGCGTTTACTCGAGCGCTCACTCGGTTCTCCAGATAAATTCATCGCTGAAAATGAGAGAGATACAGCCATTGTCCAACGTCGCTGCCTGCGTGCTGCGCGCGATATCAAAGCAGGTGAGCTCCTGACGCGTGAAATGATCGATGTTCTGCGCCCCGCTACTCCGGGTGCCATTAAGCCCGATCAGATCCCGAACGTGATCGGAGCAAAAGCGCTGTGTGACCTGAAATATGGTCAGGAATTGCGCTGGACAGATTTGGCAGCGTAATTTGATATTCAGAGATCGATATTCGAGATTCGGTTTTGCACGACCCGAGTAACGAATATCGAATATCGTCATGCGAATTCTTTATTTTTCCCGAAACTACTCCACTCACGACCACCGCTTCCTCTCCGCCATGGTGGATGGCGGCCACGAGACTTTTTTTCTTCAATTGGAGAAGAATCCCCGTCAGGTCGAGGATCGACCCATCCCGCCGAACGTGGAAATTGTGAAATGGGCCGGGAGTGGCCGCGAATTTCATTGGGGTGACGTGCCGCGTCTGGCATTTGACCTTCGACGTGTGATTCGCAGAATCAAGCCTGATCTGATTCATGCTGGCCCCATCCAGACTTGTGCATTTCTCGTGGCACTGACCGGTTTTCGTCCGCTTTTCACGATGTCCTGGGGCTTTGACCTGATGGAGGATGTGCGTAAAAGCAAGTGGATGGAACGGATTACGCGTTACACATTGAAGCGTTCCACATTCTTCACCAGCGACGCGAATGTGACCTGCGAGAAAGCCATCGCCTATGGCATGAACCCCGAGCGAACTGTCGTCTTCCCCTGGGGCGTAGATTTGCAGCAGTTCTCGCCGACTACAGAGACCATGGTCCACCGTCCAAAGCCTGCCCTGAGCGGAGGCGAAGGGTCCATCGTCCTCTTCTGCAATCGTAGCTGGGAACCTTATTATGGCGTGGATGTGCTTGCTCACGCGTTCGTGAAAGTTGCACAGCAGAATGAGAATGTAGGCCTTATCTTGCTGGGCGGCGGTTCACAGGCATCGGTCATCCGCGGTATATTGCAGAACGGCGGCGTCCTTGACCGTGTGACGCTTGGCGGGCATGTCTCACAGCGCGATCTCCCGGACTGGTATCATGACGCCGATCTTTACATTTCTCCCTCACACGTGGACGGTTCATCCGTTTCCCTGATGGAAGCACTGGCCTGCGGGCTGCCTTGTCTCGTTTCGGATATTCCTGCCAACAAAGAATGGATCACCGAAGGCGAGAATGGATGGCTGTTCCGCGATGGCGATGTGAATCAGCTGGCCGAGAAGCTTTTGGCGGTGATCGCTCAAAGGGAGAAACTGCCTGAGATTGGCCGCGCCGGCCGCAAGTCCGCGGAGATGCGTGCCGATTGGCAGAAAAATGCCAGAGTGCTGATGAATGCGTACGAAACTGCGGTTCAATTGAGGTAGGAAACAGGATGCTTACACACGGACAATTGCTCGACGGATTTTGCCAGACGAGTGTGCAAAAAGGGGACACGATCATCGTTCACACGTCGTATAAATCGCTCGGCGGCGTGGATGGTGGCGCGGAGACAGTGATCGATGTGATGCGCGAGCTGGTGGGGCCGACTGGAACGGTGCTGTTTCCGGCCTTCAATTTCCAATCGTGGACTGAGACGCACTACTTCGATGTTTTGGAGACTCCCTCAAAGATGGGTATGATCACCGAACTCGCTCGCCTCCGGCCGGACGCAAAGCGCACTCCGCATCCGATCTACAGTTTCTCAGTCTGGGGCGCGCGCGCTGACGAATTTGCACGGGCCGAGGATGTGGAAGCCTACGGCCCGAACTCGGCTTTTGCATTGTTCCACAAGATCAACGGAACGATCGTGAGTATTGGCCTGGACTTCAATAGCACATTCTCGATGCACCATTACATTGAATACAACGTGGGTTGTGACTATCGCCGCATCAAGGAGTTTTCTGGAATCTATGTCGGTTACAACCGCAAGCCGCAGATCAAGATGTACACCATGTTTGTGCGAAACAACGACCGCGTGAAGACATACATTGTCCCGGGCATGAATGAACTGCTTGCGGCGGGTGTCATCAAGGAAGTGCAGGTCGGGGCGGCAAAGGTCCATTTCGCGACGGCCAATGATTTCTTTGATAACATGTCCGTGATCGTACGCGAGCACCCCGAGAAATTGCATTATCTTGAAGAGCCAAAATATTAGCCCTCATCCCCGGCCCTTTCCCCGCAGGGAGAGGGGTAGGGTGAGGGCAAAGGTAGCCTATGAAATCTTACACCTCCCTCAAATCCATCCTCGCCGAGTTCTTCCCATTGCATCGCACTCTTGCCTCCGATGACCAGGACAAGACCCTGGAAATCATTGGCTCCTACATGCCTGATTCATCCAACTACACCATCGAGATCTACAGGCCTCTCGATCCGGCGTGGACCTGGAAAGTGCCCGAACGTTACGTTGTTCATGAAGCCTATTTGGAAATCGAAGACGGCGAGTGCATCGTGGATTTCAAGGATAATCCACTTCACATCGTTTCCTATTCCCTGCCTGTTGATAAAGTCCTTACTTTTGAAGAACTCCAGCCGCATTTGTATTTCAACGAGAAGCGCCCGCATGCGGTCCCGTGGATTTTCAAATACTATGATCGCACATGGGGTTTCTGCCTGCCGAAGAATGTCTTCGATAAACTCCCACGCGATAAGAAATATCACGCGGTGATCAAATCTGAATTCATCACCGATCCCGCACAGGGATTCAAAGTCGCGACCGCAGTCATCCACCCCGAGGGTGGACCGAATCCCGATGCCGGCGAGATCATCATCCAGGCCCATACCTGCCACCCCATGCAGGCCAACGATGACGGCGCGGGCGTGGTCAGCGCGATTGAGCTGGCGCACCGCCTCGCCGAGAAGCCGCTTCCCGCTGGCTCGATGAGCGTCCGTTTTTGGTTTGGGCCTGAGACAATCGGCACCATTGTCTATCTTTCGCACAATGAACAGTTGATCCAAAATTTGCGCGGCGGCATCTTTATGGAGATGACCGGCAACAAGAACAAGATTGCCTGGCATCACACGCGCCAGCATACGCACCTGCTTGACCGCATCACCAATCACGTTGTCAGCAAGTCCGCACACGATGAGCGTGATTTTGCTGCCGCGCCCGCCAACGACGAGCGGGTCATCAATGGGCCTGGCGTCAACGTGCCGTGCATCTCCATCAACCGCTGGCCCTACGATGAATATCACACCACCGACGACAACCTCGACATCATGCACGATGACATGCTCGTCGGTGCGGCGGACGTGGCTGAGCAAATCATCCGCATCTATGCCACCAATTACATTCCGAAGCGCACGTTCCGCGGTCCCGTTTTTCTCAGCGGCAACGGTCTCTGGGTGGACTGGCGTGAGAACTGGGCGCTCAACCGCGCCATCGAGAAAATTATGATGCGCTTCGAAGGCGAGCACTCAGTCTTTGACATCGCCGAACAGGTTGGTCTTGATTATTGGATGGTACGCGAATACGTGGAAAAATTCCGCGCCAAGGGATTCGTGACTCCCTTACCGATTCCATCTGAGGCAGAGACCGCGTAGGGGCGGAGCATTGCTCCGCCCAGTAAATTTATGAAACCAAAAGTTGTTGCTATCATACAGGGACGCATGTCCTCTTCCCGTTTGCCGGGAAAAATTCTGGCCGATATTGCAGGTCAGCCCATGCTGCAGCGCGTCTTTATTCGGACCTCGCGAGCTGCTACCGTTACCGAGACCATTTTTGCCACGACGACCGATCCCTCCGATGACCCCGTGGCTGAATATTGCGACTTTAGCGGAATCCCCTTCATACGCGGCAGTCTATACGATGTACTTGATCGTTATTATCAAGCGGCGAAAGAGACGAAAGCGGATGTAGTCGTCCGCGTCACTGCGGATTGCCCTGTCATCGATCCCGACCTGATTGATGATACAGTGAACCGTCTGTTCGAAGGGGAGTCCGATTTCGCGGCAAATCGTTTGCCGCCTCCATTTCATCGAACCTATCCCATTGGGCTGGACGTTGAGATTTGTACATTTGCTGCCCTCGAAACAGCATGGAAGCAAGCTACGGAGACATTTCATCGCGAACATGTCATGCCTTATCTCTATGAAGGTGTACAGCTTTCGGCAGTCAGCCGTCAGCTTGAAGAGGGTGTATCGCCTCGCGGCTTTAGGATCGCTCTCCTTCATCACACGACAGATTTTGGCGATTACCGCTGGACCGTGGACATGCCCGAAGATCTGGAATTGATGCGCCAGGTTTACAGCCGCTTTGATGGGCGCGATGACTTTTCCTGGAAAGAGGTTCTCGATTTAGTCCACACCGAGCCCGGGCTGATGGAAATCAATGCCAGAGTGCGGCACAATACGCTCAAGGATATTGATAAAAGGGCGCTGAAGAAAGAATGAGTTACGTCACTCTGAGGAAGCCCTTGTTGCGGCCGGTGAGTCTCTTATGTAGCATGAGACGCTTCACCGCAAAGCAGCTCAGGCTGACATATTGAAAATATATGTCTCGTATCACTCTCTTCTCCGCGCCTAAACCCTTCACCGATCCACATATCGCGATGATTCAGCGCAACGCGATCAAATCTTGGACTCTGCTTTCTGACGTTGAGATCATTTTGCTGGGTGAAGAGGCAGGCTTAGCCACAGCCGCGCAAGAACTAGGTGTGAAGCACATCCCCAATGTGAAGTGCAATGCGAATGGCATACCTCTGATTTCGTCTATGTTTCAACTCGCGCGGGAAAACAGCCAAAGTGATTTGCTCTGCATCATCAACGCGGACATGATCCTCATGCCCGATTTCGTTGAAGCGGCGCGCAGGGCACGCATTTTGCGTGACGATTTTGTCTTATTAAGCCAGCGTTGGGACTTGGATGTCACTCATCCCATTGAATTCACCGAAGGCTGGGAAAGTCATCTACGGTCTGTGGTCAATGGTCAGGGGCAGCTCCACCGTCCCGCGGGAAGCGATTTTTTCCTCTTCCCCAGGTCCTGCTATACGGATATTCCTAATTTCACCATTGGCCGCGCGGGCTGGGACAACTGGATGATCTACAAAGCGCGCAAGGAAAAGTGGCCTGTGATTGACTGTACGCCATCCGTCATGATCATTCATCAGAGCCACGATTACAGTCATCTCCCTGGCGGAAAGTCCCATTATGATCATCCTGAGACAAATGAGAACATCCGCCTCGCAGGCGGACAGGTGAACATTCGTTACACGATCCTGGACGCAACTCATCAACTGGTCAATGGAAAACTTACCCGCCCAAAGATGACGTCCCTGCGCTTTATGCGCAAATTGGAATTGTTCCTGCGCACCATCTTTTTCTTTTTGCCAGAGAGCACCATTGAAAACATTGCGCGACCGAAACGATGGCAAAAGCGATTCAAGAAGCTGTTCAAATAAACAGTGAGCCGGTGGTCGAGTAGCCTGAGTGCTTTTAGAAGGCGTATCGTGACCACACGTTTGATGGAAATCCTAAGTTCCTAAATAAATGGTGGTTTCGATATGGGTCTCTCTGTCGTTCGACCCTACTCAACCACCGGAGTAAGATAGGTACATGCGCAAAGGCCAAAACCCCGCCAAATTCGTCAAAGATGTGGCCCGCCCTCAGCGGATCACTGCCGCGCTGCTCAATTACATCCCCTTTCTGAGCGGATTCTATGCCGAGACGCTGGATGTTTTGAAAGTCTGCATGGAATCCATGAGAAAAGATGCAGGTTTGCCCTTCGATTTAATGGTCTTTGACAACGGTTCCTGCGCCGAAGTGCGCGACTTCCTCGTGAAAGAAAAAGAAGAGGGGCGGATCCAATATTTGATCCTGGCCGAGAAGAACATGGGCAAAGGCGGCGCATGGAATGTGATGCTGGCGGGCGCACCGGGCCAGATCATTGCTTACACCGACAGCGATGTTTTGTTTTCGCCTACCTGGCTTTCACGTTCCGTGGATATTCTCGAGACCTTCCCGAACGTTGGCATGGTGACAGCGCGTCCCTTCCGCACGCCGCCTGAGTTTTACGAGGGGACATTGAAATGGGCGCGGGAAAATGCGACTCTGGAAGAAGGGCAATTTATCCCCTGGGAAACCTTCCTTGAATTCAATCTCTCGCTCGGTCAGACCGAGGAAGAGAATACAAAAGTCTATGCAGAGACTAGAGATTGGAGAATAGTTTATAAGGGTGTGACTGCGATGGCTGGCGCATCGCACTGGCAGTTCACCGCCTACAAATCCACGCTCCAGCATTTCCTGCCCTTTGACATGGACAAGCCCATGGGACAGGTCCGTCAGTTGGACAAACGCATGAATGACGCGGGCCTCCTGCGGCTGATGGTCTCTGACCCGCTGGCGATGAATATGTCCAATACGCTGGGGTATTTGCGCGGCGAGTTAGGGAAGGGACGAGTAACGAGTAAGAAGAAAGTAAGCTTTGGCAAGCGCGTGTTAGAAGTTGGATTCGTCAAGAAGGCGTTGCTGGCGATTTATAACAAGATTTTTGGCTGGTATTATTCTTAGCTGTTACATGGGGCGCTTCAGCGTCCTTCGTAAAAGTAGCCCGATGGATTACCGTCGGGCGGTTTGAAAGCGAGAGAGATACCCTCGAACTAGAACCAGCACAAAGTCCAGAAAGAAGCGAACTGCATTTCAGTGTCCAAAAAAATTTTCATCTCCGCCGACCACGGCACGGCAATCATCTACTTCCTGCAAAGCGATGTTGTCCCGACGCTGCTCGATGCGGGCGTAGAAATTGTCATCCTCACCGACGACGAAACCAAAGATCGCATTGCCCAGCGCTTTGCCCGGCCAGGTCTCACCTTCGAAGGCTTGCGGCTGACGGAAGCAAACAAATACGCCAATACCTATCGTCCTCGTATACAATGGCTGCTGACCTACCTGCGGCGCGTCGGCGGCTCGTGGCGCATCAACACCGAAGCCATGGACAGCCACATCTGGGAAGTCTGGGTCGAGAACGGCTGGAAGTTCCGTCTGGGGATCTGGATTCCCGCGGCCCTCGCGATCCTCGTTTTGCGGACATTTTCCTTCTCCCGAAATTTCTTGGTGCGGACGCAGAACCGCTTCATTCCCCGCCCGAACCTGTACGCCGATTTATTTGCATCGCACAGGCCTGACCTTGTCATCGCTTCGACGGCAGGCTGGCGGTTGGACCGTTACCTGCTACGCGAGGCGGGTCTGCATCGTGTGCCGACCATGGTTGCCATCGTCGGCTGGGACAACCCGTCCAGTTACGCCATCCGCGGCGCGCCAATGGACTATGCCACCTGCTGGTCGCAGCTTCAAAAAGACGAACTGGTCTACGGCTCTGATTGGAAGCCTGAGCGCGTGCATATCGGCGGCATTCCGTCGTATGATGGTTACTTCAGAAAAGAATGGCAGCTACCAAAAGAAGACTATTTCAAACTGCATAACCTTGACCCCAATCGCAAGTTGATCTCGTACGCATGTTCCTTTGTCCATTTTGCGCCAAACTATCCTAACGTGGAAGCTCTGGCGAAACTGGTTTCATCTGGCGCATTGGTGGAATCTTCACAATTATTGATCCGCCTGCATCCCAGCCATTTTCAGGATAAACCGAAGATCTTTGCCGACGAACGCGAGCGCATATTCGCGCTCGAGAAGCAATATCCCAATGTGCATGTGGTCAAACCCGTTGCGCTCGGCGGCTCACTCGGCTACTATGGTGGCGAAGACATGGATGAAAAATCGTCCATGATGGCGCACTCGGATGTGCTGGTGACAGTCTATTCGACGATGGTCGTTGAGACCGCTGTCCACGATACACCAATTGTCGCGGCCGTGATCGATGTCCCTGGTGGGTGGAACAAACCGAAGAAATATTCGCTCTCGCTGAAGAAGATCGGCAACTGGCCCACGCACAAACGTTTCCGCGATGCGAAAGCGGGACGCGTGGCGAGCAATGCGAAGGAACTCTGTGAGGTGCTCAACCTCTATCTTAGGAATCCCTCGCTCGACGCGGCGGAACGCAGAAAGTTCATCGAAGATGAGATCACCTTTACCGATGCGACCTCCGGCAAACGAACGGCCGGGTACATTTTGAAGATATTAAATTCCTGAAGGAAGCCGGTGGTTGAGTAGACAGCGGCGTACTTCCGCCGTCGTATCGAAACCACAAAGGACCTCAAGTTGCCAAATTGTCGGCCAACATACCTATCTGACGATGTGAATATCAATGAAAAGTAAATCTCCCTTGATCGTTTCTCTCATCATCACTCTGTTTCTATCGGCTTGCGGCCCTGCTCCTGAGCCAACCCTCAGCGCCAACGATGTAGCTAATACGGCCGTTGCCAACGCGTGGATTTCGGTCACCCTCACGCAGGCCGCACTGCCTACTGCCACCGCCACATTGACGCCTCTTCCTCCAACTCCGACGTGGACACCGCTGCCCACCATGACGCTGATCCCCACCGGTGTTCCTGCCACCGCAACCCTCAGCGCAGCACAGGATCCATGTAACCAGCCGCCGCCCTCTGAGCCAAAAGGGACCATGGTCCAGGTTCAATTCATAAACAAGTCCAACGGCAGCGTTAGTCTGTCCTTCGGGATGGAGCAGGCGAATTCGCTGGGCGAATGTGGCACCTATGGTTTTTCGATAGGACGATTTGATTCGCCGGTCGTGAACGTGATGGCGGGTTGTTATTGGGCCTATGGCTGGGTCACTGGAGATAAAACTTCCACAACGCAGACTACGAATGATTTGTGTGTTCCGGATAAGAGCCAGATCTGGCAAATTCAGATTGGGCCCGAAGTGGTCGAATTTAAGTAGCGTTACACCAGCTGCAATGATGACAAAAAAGAAAAACATGTTCCTTTTTTACTTCTCGATCACCCTGGCGATCTTCTCCAGCGCGCTCTATCACTTTACCGCCAAGAGCACGCCGTCAAACGTTAATTTCACCGTTTCCCTGTTGGTAACGTATGCTGTTGCATTTGGTGTTGTATTGCTCACTTTCTTCTTCTTTCCCATCAGAAATGGACTGGCTGCAGAGCTGAAACAACTCAACTGGGCCAGCATCGGACTTGCCATTGCCATCGTTGGTATCGAATTTGGTTTCCTGCTCACTTATCGTTCAGGCTGGAACCTTGGAATCGCCGCGGTGCTGGTCAATGTAGTGGCATCGCTGATTCTGGTCCCTGTGGCGATATTTCTATTCAAGGATAAGATTTCATGGATCAATATTCTGGGAATATTTGTCTGTCTCGCAGGCCTGGTCATGCTTAATTGGAAGAAGTAGGAGGAAGCGGGCGATGGAAAAAAACTCTTTAAAGACGCTCATTCCAATTTCTGTTCTACTGATTTTTGTTGTAGCTGGATGTGCTTCCGCTAATAAAACAAAGGGACAATTGAGCGACCACTATAAGGAGTACAAGGATTACGAGAGCCTTGTTGCGCTTGTGCCGTATTTGAATTACCCATTGACACGCTCTAATGTGGAGGATTTGTTGGGTGAACCTGCCTACTGTCCGAGCGCCACTGACTGCTACTATACGACAGATAAGTCTGTAGTTGTTCTTTGCCGCGACAGCGGGGAAGCACCTTGTAAAGATTCTCCCCTGACATTGATCATTGGCTACGTTCTGGCTGAGAAGAATAAGGTGTCACCTCAGGATAATCTGGGGGGCTTTGTACTTGCTCCCATTGACAATTAATTACGCTGCTTGACTTAGTCTGATCTTCGGAGACCCAACATAATGCTTTCTCGTCTCAAATCCGCAGCCCGCATTCTCCTCAAGGGCGATCCTAAAAAGAAAAAACGCAATCCCATCCCTCACATCACAGCGGATGAAGTCACCGAGGTCAAGCAGTTCTTCCCGCGTGACAAATTCTTCATCTTCGGTCACGCACGTTCAGGGACGACGCTGCTCATGCGCCTCGTCCGCCTGCATCCCGAAGTCCATTGCAACTATCAGGCGCACTTCTTTACGCGCCAGCCATTGCTGAAGTCGCTGGTGGATACGCCAGAAGCAGAAGAGTGGCTGACGCGCAAATCCAACCGCTGGAATCAGGGACGTGATCTGTCGCCCCTCGTCCTGCGCGCCGCCGCAGATATCATCCTGGAACGCGATGCAGCCAGAGAAGGCAAACGCATCGTCGGTGACAAAAGCCCCTCGTCTACGATCCATGGTCAGGCCGTGCGCGATCTGCACTCGGTCTATCCGGATGCGAAACTTGTTTACATCATCCGCGATGGACGTGATGTATTGATCTCTGAACGCTTCCGCAATTTTGTAGAGGAATCCAAATTCCTGACTGCCGAAGATAAACGTATCGTCACGGACCTTCGGGCAGATCCCGCTTCATTTACAGATGGCCATCGCTCGATCTTTACGGAGACTGTCATCCGCCGAGTGGCAAAAGGCTGGGTAACTGACCTGCAGGAAACCGAAGATGAAGGCCGCAGATTGTTTGGCGAGAATTACTTTCGTATTCGATATGAGGATTTGCTTGCACATTCCTTCGACGAGATGGAGAGACTCTGGGCCTTCCTCGGTGTCAAAGCCGAAAAATCGCTGGAAAAGACAATTGTCCAAGAGATGTCTTCAAACCCTGACGAAGAATGGCAGGCGAAACGCAACGAAGACATTGCATCCTTCCTGCCGAAGGGTCACGCCGGCAACTGGCAGAGACTCTTTACCGCGCGCGACAAAGTCTTGTTCAAAGAAGTCGCAGGTGAGATGCTGGTCAAGTGGGGGTACGAAAAGGATTTGAATTGGTGAAATTCTGTAACCACAAAGGGCGCTACGGTCACGAAGGGTTCTAGCCAAAAGTCTCCCCTTCGAGTCCTTTGTGCCCCTCGTGGTTAGAAAAGGTGAATTATGAAGTTCCTCATCGCCGGCCTCGGCTCCATTGGACGACGCCACATGCGCAACCTGATCGCGCTCGGCGAAAAGGACCTTGTCCTTCTGCGCACACGCAAAACGACGCTGCCTGAAAATGAGCTTGATCCGTTTCCACAGGAAACGGATTTGCAAGTCGCGCTGAAAAAGCATAAGCCCGATGCGGTCATCGTGGCGAATCCCACATCAATGCATCTTGATGTCGCCATTCCCTCGGCTGAAGCTGGATGTGCCATCCTGCTTGAGAAACCAATCTCTGATTCCCTGGAAAGACTGGACCAACTCGAAGCCGCTATCAAGAAAAGTGGATCAAAAGTTCTGGTTGCCTTCCAGTTTCGCTTTCATCCCGGGCTTATGCATGCAAGGCAATTGCTTTCCGATGGTGAGATTGGGCGCATCATCTCTGCGCATGTTCATTTTGGAGAGTATCTCCCCGCATGGCATCCCTGGGAGGATTATCGCAAAGGTTACGCGGCTCGCGCGGATATGGGCGGCGGTGTGGTGCGGACGCAATGTCACTCGCTCGATTATCTTCCCTGGTTGATAGGGAAAGTTGAATCCGCCTGGGGATTAACTGCCAGGTTAAGCGACCTTGAAGTAGATGTGGAAGATACGGCCAAGATCGGTCTGCGTTTCGAGAGTGGCGCGTTAGGAAGCTTGCATTTGGATTATAACCAGCAGCCGCCTGAACATTACTTTACGATCATCGGCACAAAAGGCACGATCAAGTGGAATCTCAGCGATGGGGCGGCGCGTATTTACAGGGCGTCCGCGGAGTCGCTGGATATATCTTCTGGCGCGGGGATCAAGGCTGGCGGGGCATGGGAAACCTACCCAATCCCCGAAAGTTGGGAGCGCAACGTCATGTTTCTGGAGCAGATGAGACATTTTGTTGGCGTAGTGCGTGGAGAAGCGGAACCATCCTGTACCCTGGAAGATGGGATTCAGGTGATGAAATTGATCTCTGCAGTGCATGAATCGCAGAAGGCCGGCAGGTTGATTCAGTTATAACAAAGGTTTTGCCTGTGCAAATTAATTCCAGCGCCGGGAACGGCGCTGCAAGCAATTCAATTCTTGATGCTTACTTTTTCCCACAGGATATAAGCCGAGTCTTTCAATAAATACACTTTTATGCCGGGGGCGATGGCCGCGTACACATAATCCTTTTCCAGATACGACGCGGCTTCCGCGCTTGTACCTTCCCAAATTGAGACGACCACATCAGGATGTAGATCGCCGAAGGTATGGGCGTAATCCCATTTCATATGGCCCGGACGCATATCCGGAATATCTTCGATGCTCATTGGAGCACGCACAGGTTCATGCGCGATCAATGGGTCCGCTTTGCCAAGGATATCGATTGCATAACAATCAGGCAGAAAGTAAGGGATCGTCCCCGCGCCGACGACAGCTATCTTTGCACCAGGCTTTGTGGCGGTTTGCAAAGCAACAGCAATTTCCATGTTGTGCTCACTGCCTGCCACATAATCCGGTTTGCGGGCAAGGACGAGACGTTCAATATATTTCCAATCTCCAAGAAGGAGATTGAAGTTGATGATGGAAATGACAAAGATGGCAGCCCACGCAGTCTGTGACCCGATCATCGCTTCTTTCCTCGACCCCAAAACTGCCACTGCTTTCTGACAGATTTCCTCCACTCCATAGGCAAATGCCGCAAAGAACAATGGCATGGCAATGGCAATGTAACGGTTTGCGCCGCCGTGATTCTCCCAGGCGTCCCCGCCAACATAGACACTGTAAGCCATCTGGCCCAGCAGGATAAACAACAATAAGTTGATCTTCCAGTCGCGGCGGAAAATGAGAACAGCAAAAGGAACCAGGAATAAAACCCAGTTCGTGTAATAAACAAACCAGACCAGTGCATAGAGTCCTCGCAGGATGCGCAGGACAAAAGGCCAGCCGGTCACTTTTAGATAATATGTGTTGGGGAGCCACTCGCCATAATAAGCATAGCGCGCAATCGTTTGAATGCCCAGAAACAGGACGAGCAAGCCAAGTCCCCAAGTGAGATGCTGTTTGCGGTAGTCCCTTTGGACAATCAACATCACGATCAATAAAGCGATAAACGGAACTGCCATATCGAAACGGAAAAGCGTCGAAACGGCGAGCAGGACATAAGTCCAGATCGGAAAGCGGGAAGGAGCTGCGCGCAAAGTTACATAAACGGACGCGGCCAGGATGAGAGTCAAAACGCTGACTTCCATCCCGAGCAGTGCCCACGAATTCAAAGGGTTATAAAACGCGGTAAATGCCACCACCGCGAGCATCGGAATAAGACTTTCTGTAAATTCCTCCACGATCTTGCGGACAAAATAAAGCGTACCTGCCATGAAGACCAGTCCGCTCAGTTGGATGTAAAGGCTGATCTTTGAAAGTGGGATCGGAAGGAAATGAAAGAGCGCCATGTACCCAACCCACAGCGGATTGGTGAAGCCCTCCACGCGCTCGCCTGCATTCCAGACAGGGCCGAGACCATGTGCAAGATTGTAGGCATAGCGCATCGAAATCATCGCATCATCGAAGAGTACGTAGTATTTTTCATTCCCGATTGTTATGGTTGTAGCTTCAATGTAACGAAGACCGTAAAGTAGATATCCCGCCACGAGCAAACCAAAAAGCGCATTGCGAAGCAGCTTTGAATTCATGGCGGGGATTATAACGTAGGCCCCCTCCCGGCCTCCCCCATTTTCGCCGAACTTCAGGCGAAAATGGGGGAGGTGCCCGCCAGGGCAGGGGGGTAAAATTCACCGGCTGAATTTTGAAGTATAATTGCGACTTGTGTCACTCAACCGGGACTTTCGAAGCCTGTTTGGCATTTATGACAGACGGACTAAGAACAAATCCAATCTTTATTAATCTAATGGAGTAGCAATGGCAAAAGCAAAACTTATCACCCCTTATGGAGGCAAACTGGTCAACCTCGTCGTTGAGGGCAAGGAGCGTGAAGAGCTTCTTGCGCGTGCCGCGAAACTGCCTTCCATTAAAATCACCATGCGCAACCTGTGCGACCTGGAACTGCTCGCTACCGGTGGTTTTTCACCTCTGGCGACCTTCATGGGCAAAGCGGATTATGAACGCGTGCTGCACGAGATGCGCCTCTCTGACGGAACCTTCTGGCCGCTTCCCATCACCCTGACGGCCGATCCAAAAGAGCTGCCAACTGTTGGCGAGGACATTGTCCTGCGCAATGCCAATAACGATGTGATCGCGATCATGACGGTCGATGAGGTCTATCATTGGGACTTGCAGACCGAAGCCGCGCTGGCTTATGGTTCCAATGACCCGAAGCACCCCATGGTCTCTGAGATGCAGCGCTGGAACAAGGTCTGCATCAGCGGTCCCATGCAGGTCGTGAATCTTCCCAAATATTATGATTTTGTGGAATTACGCCGCACACCTGCGCAGGTGCGTGAACTGCTCGAAGGCATGGGCAATGACAATGTGGTTGCGTTCCAGACACGCAACCCGCTCCACCGCATTCATGAGGAATTGACCAAGCGCGCGGCGGCTCAGGTTCAGGGCTCGCTGCTCATTCATCCGACGGTGGGAATGACCAAGCCGGGCGATGTGGATCATTACACCCGCGTCCGCATTTATAAAGCGCTGGTGGATAACTATTACGATAAGAGTTGCACGATGTTGAGCCTGCTTCCACTTGCCATGCGTATGGCCGGGCCGAAGGAAGCATTGCTCCATGCCATTATTCGGCGCAACCATGGAGCCAATCATTTTGTGGTCGGACGGGATCATGCAGGGCCGGGAAAAGATTCCACGGGCAAGCCGTTCTACGGTCCGTATGATGCGCAGGAATATATGAAAAAGTACGAGTCTGAAATCCAGGTCAAGATGATTCCTTTCGAGGAACTCGTCTATCTTCCCGATGAAGACCGCTACGTGGAAGGCAAGGATGTTCCCGCGGGTGCAAAGACCTTGAACATCTCCGGCACTCAGGTCCGCGATGATTATCTTGCCAAGGGCAAGCTGCTGCCTGAGTGGTTCACACGTCCCGAGACTGCAGAAATTTTGCGTGAGATGTACCCGCCGCGTCACAAGCAGGGATTCTGCATCTGGTTCACCGGCTTAAGCGGCTCCGGCAAATCTGCGACCACGCAGGTACTCACTTCACTCCTGCTCGAACGCGGACGTGAGATCACCATCCTGGATGGCGATGTGGTCCGCACGCACCTATCCAAGGGTCTCGGCTTCAGCAAGGAAGACCGCGATACGAACATCCTGCGTATCGGCTTTGTAGCTGGCGAAATCGTGCATGCCAGCGGCGCCGTGATCTGCGCCGCCATCAGCCCTTATCGCGCCACGCGCCAGGAAGCTCGCAAGATGGTAGGCGAAAACTTCGTCGAAGTCTACATGGATACGCCCGTCGAAGTCTGCGAACAGCGCGACGTAAAGGGTTTGTACGCCAAGGCGCGCCAGGCCATGGTAGATGGTCACCCGATGGGCTTCACCGGCGTGGATGACCCCTATGAGCAGCCGATCGAACCCGAGATCACACTCCAGGGTTTTGGCGCGACTCCCGAGCAGAACGCGCGCAAGATCCTTTCCTATCTCGAACAGCAGGGCTACATTCTGCCTCAGTAGCATTTCTAGATGCCGCGTTGCGTATAACAGCCTGTAATACGCAACGCGATCCACTTCCATGAACGTCCGCGGTTCAAATTTCGTATTCTTCCTCCTCCTCGGCCTGCTCGCCGCCCTTGGGACGTTTCTGATCCTCTACGCCACTCCCGAGGGACTCGGGCTCTCTGATGATTCGATAGCTTATATTGCCGGGGCGCGCAGTATGCTAAGCGGACAGGGGTATCGCGAAGCCTGGCTTGCCAGCAACGGCCCTGTCACACACTTTCCCCCTGGTTTTTCATCCTTACTTGCACTGATTGGTTTGAGCGGGCTTGACCCTGTACGCGGCGCCCGTTTCGCGAATGCGCTCTCGTTTGGTGTCAATGGATTTTTGCTCGGCTTAATCGGCTGGCGCATGACCAAATCGCGGCTGGCGGGTCTCCTGCTTGCCATGCTGTTTGTGGCGAACGCTTCGCTCCTGCGCGTCCATGCCGTGGCGATGAGCGAGCCGCTCTACATTTTTTTGAGCCTGCTGGCATTCCTTACTTTTCATCAGTATTACCAGAATCTTGGCAACCGCTGGCTGTTCCTGACCGGCGTGTTCGCGGGAATGGCTTATCTGACGCGTTATGCCGGCCTGGCGTTGCTGGCAACCTTCGTAGTTGCCCTTATTCTGGTACATGAAAGCTGGCACCAGCCATTCAAGCTGATTGGCGCTTTTCTGTTCGGTGCCCTGCCATTCCTGGCGGGCTGGAGTATCCGCAACAAACTCGTAGCGGATAATGCCACCAACCGTACGCTGGTTTATCATCCTCTTACCGCAGAAAATATTCAGACCGGGCTTCGTAATATTTCTGAGTTTGTTGTGCCTGTCGAGGCCTGGCGGCGTGCAATCGTCCAGATTCCCAACCTGATCGTTGGCGTTATTGCTTTTATTGGATTTGTCATCCTCGTGTGGCTGCTTGCGCGAGGATTAAAAAGCTTCTTCAAGCCTGAATCAGACTGGCCCGAGATGCTGTCTTTTACCAACGGCCTGTATGTTTTTGGATATCTGGCATCGATTCTCTCCTCCATGATGTTGTTCGATGCCAGTACGAAGTTCAAGCTGCGCATCCTCTCCCCGGTCTACGTTTCCCTGCTCATCCTGCTGGTTTATTTTGTATCCTGGCTGTGGCAAAAACGCTGGTTTCTCTGGCGGGGCCTTGCTTTGATCCTCGCACTCTTCGTCCTGGCGCTATCTGCTAATGAGACCTTTGCGGTTGTGAATCAACTCCAAAAGGGTGGACAGGGCTATGCATCCTTCCAATGGTATGATTCCGAGGCTATGGCATTCCTGCGTCAGCTCCCGAAGGACACGCGCATCTATACCAACCAACCGGGCCCTGTCTATCTCTACACTGGCCGTCCAAATTACGTCCTGCCCGATCTGGTGGATCCGGTCACTGACCTGCCGCGCGGCAATTATGAAGAAGGCGTGGCCGCTCTGCGTCAAGACGTGCTTTCGGGCAAGGCGGTCCTTGCTCTTTTTAAATTTGATTCCGAAGCTGAGGATGTGCAGACCATCTATCTTCAGCTTGCCGATGGGCTTTATCTTGCCCATGATTCACATGGCGATAAAATTTACATGGCCCAGCCATAAAGGAAATTATGCCGATCCTTGATAAATTCCATTTGAAAGACCGCGTCGCGGTGGTCACGGGGGCCGCTGGGCTGCTTGGCTTTGAGTTCTGCATGACCCTCGCTGAAGCCGGCGCGGCAGTCGTTGCAGCGGATTTGAATATGGACCTCGCGACGAAGACAGCGAGTCATCTAACGGAATGCGGCTATCCCTCATTTGCTTTCCCGCTCGATGTTACCCGTATCGAATCGACCCGTGAACTCGCGGCCGAAACGACAAAGCGATTCGGCCGCCTGGACATTCTTGTCAACAGTGCCGCGCTTGATCCCAAGTTCGACCCCGACGCGGCATCGAAGGGGATCGCGCCCGGCGCGTTCGAAGATTATCCCCTCGAGCAGTGGAATGCTGCCTTGAACGTCAACCTGACCGGCATGTTCCTGACCACGCAGGCCTGCGTCAAACAAATGATCGCGCAGGGCAAAAAGGGAAGCATCATCAACATCTGTTCCACTTACGGCCTCAATGGCCCCGATCAGCGCATTTACATCAAGGAGGGAAAACGCGTGGCCTTCAAGCCGGTCTACTACACAACGACCAAGGCCGGCGTGATGGGCTTTACCAAATATCTCGCGGCTTATTATGCTGGGACGGAAATCCGCGTCAATGCGCTGACGCCGGGCGGTGTGTATAACAACCACGAAGAATACTTCGTCAAGAATTATTCTGCCAAAACCATCCTCGGACGCATGGCGAAGAAGGATGAGATGAATGGCGCCCTGCTGTTCCTCGCCTCCGATGCCTCCTCCTACATGACCGGCAACAACGTCATCGTGGATGGTGGGTGGACAGCGTGGTGATCCCCACCCTCTTCCTCCCCCATTTTCGAAGAAAATGGGGGAGGGCTGGGAGGGGGTTGCCTGAGCTATTATGAGCAACCCAGAAACCCTCGCCCTCATCCCCGCCCGCGGCGGCTCAAAAGGCATCCCCCGCAAGAATATCCGCTCCTTCGCGGGATATCCGCTCATAGCGTGGAGCATTGCTGCGGCCAGGCAGGCAGACTGCGTTACGCGCGTCATTGTTTCAACGGATGACGCTGAAATTGCAGACGTTGCGCGCGAATGCGGTGCCGAGACCCCATTCCTGCGCCCGGCAGAACTGGCACAGGATAGCACTACAGATCTGCCTGTCTTTGAACATGCGCTGAAATTTCTTGAGGAGTTTGAAGATTATCGACCTCAGGTTGTCGTGCAGTTGCGCCCGACCTCACCGATCCGGCCGCATGGATTGGTGGATCAGGCGGTCAAAATTCTGCTGGAACATGACGATGCAGACTGTGTGCGCGGCATTGTCCCGGCCGGGCAAAATCCGCATAAGATGTGGCGCTTTGCAGGCGAAGGCAAACCGATGAAGCCTCTGCTTGAAGCACCGGGAATTGCAGAACCATACAACGCACCCCGCCAGATTTTGCCGCCCGTGTACTGGCAAACGGGACATATTGACGCTATTCGCCTTTCGACGATCGCTGATAAGCATTCGCTGACGGGCGACGTGATTTATCCGCTCGTGATTGATCCGCGGTACACCGTTGATATTGATAACCTGTCCGATTGGGCGAAGTATGAAGCCCTGGTTTACAGTGGATTGGACATCGTAAGCCCGGGGTCCGCACGCAGGCCGATGCCGAAGCATATCAAGCTGATCATCAGCGACTTCGATGGCGTCATCACCGATAACCGTGTCTGGACGGATCAGTATGGCAATGAGACTGTGGTCGCTTCGCGCAGTGACAGTATGAGGATCAGGCAGCTGCGCGAGCTGGGCATCGAGACGATGATCCTCTCTTCGGAGCCGAATCCCGTCGTGGCGGCGCGCGCGAAAAAGATGGGGGTGGAGGCAATTCACAATGTCGGAATCAGCAATAAGGGCGGCGCGATGCGGGAAGTCCTTGAACGCAAAAATGTCCGGGGTGAGGAAGTCGTCTACATTGGCAACGATTGGAATGACCTTCCCTGTTTCGAGATCGCAGGCTGGGCCGTGGCCGTAGCCGATGCGTATCCCGAAGTGATCCGCGCCGCAGACCATGTTCTGAGCACCCCCGGGGGACATGGCGCATTGCGCGAATTGTGTGAGTTGGTTTTGAAAAATCTTGTAGGTCATGCCTGAGGCGTGACGTACCGAAGGAGAATGTACATGGCTCGTGAAATGAAAATCGGAAATCGGATGGTGGGCGACGGGCACCCCGCTTTTGTGATCGCGGAAATTGGCATCAACCATAACGGCGACCTGAGTATCGCCAAGCAGATGATCGACGCGGCCGTACATGCCGGTGCGGATGCGGTCAAGTTTCAGAAGCGCACGCCCGAAGTCTGCACTCCGCCTGACCAGCAAACGCAGATGCGCGAGACACCGTGGGGTTACATCACTTATCTGGATTATCGCTATAAGGTGGAGTTCAACGAAGACCAGTACTGCGAGATCGAAAAGTATTGCAGGCAAAAAAGCATTACGTGGATGGTCTCAGTATGGGACGAGCCTTCGGTGGATTTCATGGAAAAGTTCGACACTCCGGCTTACAAGATTCCCTCCGCTTCGCTCACGGACCATAAGTTGATTCGTCACGCGCGAGCCACTGGCAGGCCTTTGATCTTGTCCACGGGCATGTCTACGATGAAGCAGATTCACAAGGGCGTCGAGATCGCTGGTGGAAAGGACCTGGTCCTGATGCACTGCACGAGCACTTATCCCTGTGAGCCTGAAGAGCTGAACCTGAAGATGGTTGAGACGCTGCGCAGTGAGTTCCCCAACACGCCGATTGGCTACTCCGGCCATGAAGTTGGGCTGGTGCCGTCGGCGGTTGCGGTTGCGCTTGGAGCCTGCATGGTGGAGCGCCACCTTACGCTTGACCGTGCTATGTGGGGCTCGGATCAGGCCGCGTCTGTGGAGCCGGGCGGTTTTGAGCGTTTGGTTAAATATATCCGTGTCTCTGAAGCGGCTCTTGGTGATGGTGTGAAAAAGGTGTACGAGAGCGAGAAATCATCGTTGAAGAAGCTGCGACGTGTTAACGGTGAGGATTAATTAACCAGAGAGTCACGGAGACTCAGAGAGAAAAAGGAATCTCCGTGACTCTGTGACTCCGTGGCAAATCTAATGAGCGTTGTTCAACAACTTCGTCGCGCGCTTCGCCCCGCAGGGAAGACCTTGCAGGCTATGGCGCGTTGGAAGCGACTCTTCTTCAACGATGCGCCGCCCATCTTTGGTAATTCCAAGCCGAAGAGCGGGTCGCATTTGCTGTTACAGGTGCTGGCGGGGATGTGCCAGGTTGCTCCTTATAAATATGTGGATGCAGAGCCGGTGCGAACAATTTGGAAAGACGGTGGACGACGGACCCCGGCCGATGTTTTGGCCGATTTGCGCGGGATTCCTCAGGGTGTGATCGGCTGGGGGTATGTGGAGGCTTCGCCGGAGAATGTCGCGTTTTTATGTCAGCCGGGGCGCGTCAATTATTTTATCTACCGCGACCCACGCGACATGCTGGTTTCGCAGGTCTTCTTTGCAACGGACATGCACGAAGAGCATGGGATGCACGAATACTACAAGTCGCTGCCTGACTTTAGTGAAAGGCTAAAAGTAGCCATCACGGGTATTGACCGGGATGGTCTCAAGATGGTCAGCGTGAAGCAGCGATATGATGGCGTATTTCAATGGCTGGAACAAAAGCACGTGATGTGCCTGCGCTTCGAAGATTTGATCAATAACCGCGACGTTACGTTGGATGCCATGCTCGATGAAGTAGAAAAGACCGGCTATAAAATCCCCACCCCGCGTGAGAGGGTGTTGGAGATTTTGGTTGAAGCAATACAGCCTAAGAAGAGTCATACCTTTCGCTCAGGCAAGACGGGTGGCTGGCGCGAGCATTTCACAGACGGACACAAGAGATTGTTCAAAGAAGTGGCCGGGGATTTACTGGTGAGATTAGGATATGAAAAAAGCGATGATTGGTAGGGAGTAAGCAGGGAATCGTGATTCCGTTGCCGTGGAGCAACATATGTCTGGACAAAACGAATAACGATGCCCGAATCTCGATATCCGTGTTCTCAGTAATAACCCTCCTCCAGTAGGGTGCAAAACTCGAAATTCCCTGTTAGATTTCATACGTCCAAGCCAGGAGAAACGCCTTGATCCATGCCGGAAATAACCCGTCAATCCCTACGCGCGCACGATTGATCCTGCGGGCGGTGCGGCATTTGGGTGGCAAGGCGTTGACGATCTTCATCACGATTTTTGTTGGGGTTTTCATCACAGTATTATTGGCAAACCAACCCTCCCAGCGTGGACTTGGTCCGCCCAAATCCCCATTTGAGACGAGTCTGGAATCACAGGTCGCCCTCCTCGTACGCATAAGTATGTCTGATGGAACCATCGGTTTAAATGCCAGAGGGTACCCCGACCAGGATCAAATAAACGCCCTGACCGAGAAGTTGCGTGACGAGGCGGGGCTGAACCTTCCATTCCTGCCGAGGTACCTGCTTTGGACGACAAAGGCACTTACCTTTGACTGGGGCCTGTTGGACCTGGGGTTTGGAAGATCTGGCAGTGCACGCAGTGTTATCCTGCAATATCTGCCCAACACCCTGCTGCTGATCGGAGTGGCCTACCTGCTGATATTCCTGATCGGTATGCCTCTCTCTTTGTATCTGGCACGCAATTATGGCGGCCGCGCCGATCGGTTCTTTGCAGTCCTGGCACCCATTTCCTCCGTGCCAAGCTGGGTCTTTGCCATTTTACTGGTGGCCGTCTTTGCGGTTCAATTGCACTGGCTGCCGTTTGGCGGGAAATTCGATTTTGAAGTTCCACAGAATCCGGTCGGATATGCTTTGGTCGTTGCAAAACACATGATCCTGCCGGTGGCTGCCATCATGCTTAGCCTGCTTTTTCAGGTGGTATACACGTGGCGGACGTTTTTCGTGATTTACTCAGAGGAGGATTACGTAGACCTGGCGCGTGCCAAGGGGTTGTCATCACGTATATTGGAGCGACAGTATATTCTGAGGCCCGCTCTGCCTTATGTCATTACCAGTTTTGTGACGACATTGATCACGTTCTGGCAATTGAGCATGGCGCAGGAGGCGGTCTTTCAATGGCCGGGACTGGGTCTGTTGTATATCAAGGAAGCTTTGCCCGACTTTTTTGGGGACAGCATGGATCCGGGCGAACTGATTATTGTGGTGGCTATCGTTGTCATTTTTGCATATCTGTTGGGAGCACTTGTTTTTCTCCTTGATTTAGTTTATGTCATGATTGATCCGCGCATTCTTCTGACGCCGGCAAACAATATCAAACAAACATCTACATCGGTCCGATTGGAAGGAGCGAATTGGGGAGAGCGGGTCAAATCCTGGGTGAAGAGACGGCGCGCAAAATATCGGGATCAGTTATCGGGGCCGGAAAAGAAGCGGGGATTCTCATGGAGCAGAACGTTGTCAAACTTCAAGGAGTTCGCAGGTGATGTCATCCAGAGAAGCAGATTGTTCTTTCAGGAACTGCGCCGGTATCCATCTGCTATCTTTGGGTTGACGGTCATTGTCATCTTGCTGCTTGGCTCCATCTATGCGGTGATCGGTCTCCCGTATGAGCAAATCGGCAAGGACTACGATGAAAACCGCATGACCGGCCGAAGCTATCGACCGCGCACGGCAATGCCTGGTTGGATGAATTGGTTCAGCAAAACGCCCTGGCTTTCAACTCTCCTCCTGGATGAAAATAGCCCTGATGTCAGTGTCTCCACGCGTTTACTGGAAAACGGCTGGACCGAAAAGACCACTGTATTTACATTTGATTATTCTTACAGAGAAATTCCAAGTGATGTTTTTCTTTATTTCGATCCCAAGTATGTAGAGAAGGTTCCCTTTGCTTCGCTGGAATGGATGACCCCGGACGGCAGGACGATCAAGCTGAAGGACAGCGCAGTAGCTGCCGACAACGGTTATGACTTTAAGACAGGCATCCATGTCAATCCATTGCTCAACCAAAACCCAGCCTGGAAGAACTGGTTTATCCAAACCGGACAATATCCGACCTCGCCTTACATGCTGCTGTTTGCAAAACCCGGGGCATCACAACCGGTTCCACAGCACGGGAAATACCAGTTGACTGTTACCAGTCTTCTCTTCGAAGAGGGCAGCGAACTCAAGCCACAGTTGGTGCTTTTGGGTCAGGTGTATGGCCTGGCGGGCACAGATTACGGGCGGCGGGATCTGATGGTGCCCCTGTTTTGGGGAATGCCTTTTGCATTGCTCATCGGTCTGGTAGGGACACTGATCACTACGTTGGTCGCGATGTTATTGCCGGCCATTGGCGTCTGGTATGGTGGCTGGGTCGATGCTTTGATCCAGAGACTCACCGAAATCAATATGGTTTTGCCCAGCCTGACCATTGCGGTACTGGTCAACGTGCTATTCAATTTAAATATCTGGGTTGTGTTGGCCATTGTGGTGGTCATCAATTCCTTTGGTTCGCCGATCAAAACCCTGCGCTCCGCGTTCTTGCAGGCAAAGGAAGCTCCATATATCGAGACCGCGCGTTCGTACGGAGCGAGCGATTTCAGGATCATCACACGTTATCTCGTGCCGCGTATCCTGCCGGTCCTGATTCCTCTACTGGTCTCCCAGGTGCCAAGCTTTATCTTTTGGGAAGCCACACTGGGGCTCTTCAACATCAAGTCTCCTTACCCATCATGGGGACGTATTATTTACGATGGATTGTCGCGGGGCGCTTTATATGGATCGGCATTCTGGGTGCTGGAGCCGATTTTCCTGCTATTGCTCACCAGCCTGGCGTTTGCCATGCTCGGCTCATCGCTGGAACGCATTCTCAACCCGCGCATGATTGATTCCATTCCCGTGATCAGTGATAATGCGAAACAAACGGATAGCACACCAAAGAAACTTCGATTTGCATTCGATAGAAGAATCCTTTTAGCCGTGATTACGGTTTTTGCATTTATCCTGGTTTTTATCTTGTTCAACGCGGGAAGAAACAAAATCAATGCGACCTCTGAATCCAGGCTTCCTTCTCCAGCAATTCAACCAGTGGATGTAATCCAGACACCGACTCTTGCCAGTATTGAGATGACTCCAACGCCTGTCATCGCTTCTTCTCCGACTCCGTTGCCTGCTTCCGCTTCAGAGGCTTCATCTACACCCATGCTGATCCTGCCAACTGCATCCCTGACAGCTACGCCTAACACAGCGGGTCTCAGCCTGCCGACATTCACTCCGTCTCCGGCAGCGGCCCAACCCACGACCTATACGCTGCACCCGGGCGAGTTTCCATACTGCATTGCGCGCCGCTTCGACGTGGATCCCAATGAAATGCTGGCTTCAAGCGGACTTGCGAACCAGCAGGTCTTCTATTCAGGGACAGTCTTCACCATTCCCCAGGCAGGCAAGCCTTTTCCGGGGAATCGAGTCCTGCAGCCTCACCCAACCATCTATACTGTCGCCAGACAGAATGAGACGCTTTACAGTATTGCCTGCTTCTTCGGCGACCTTGATCCCGCGGCGATTGCCCGGGTCAATGGTATTTCGGTGGATTCGGCGCTGCTTGCTGGACAGCAACTGAACATTCCCTGACGATGCCGGCTGACTTGATTTGCTGATAAGATTGGGGACTGGAAAACTATTTCAATGTTCCGAGAATTTTTCAAACAACGCATCCAGCGCGGTCTGACTCGCCGCCTCAACAATCTCAAAATAGCTCGCATAGCCAAACTCGTCACACGTCACTCACTGCCGCCTGCTGGTGTACCCGTTGTCTTTTTCAAAGCCTCTACAGGGATTGACGATCTTTCCTGGAACAGCGGCTTTCATTTGCTTGCTTCATGGGCCCTGCGGCTAAAAGGAATTCCCGTCGTGTATTTTGCGTGTCGGGCAGGGATGAGTCATTGTGTCTTAGGCACGAACCGTGACGATGTTCATAAGCCGCCGCCATGTGCGTCGTGTATTTACCAATCCAAAACACTCTATACCGCTGTCCCCGATTCCCGGGTTCGCTGGTTCGACTTCATCCGCGATCCCCAACTTACCGCGGCCCTGGAAAACCTTTGCTTGCACGACCTGATGACCTTTGAATGGCAAAACATTCCCCTCGGTGCATTGTGCCTCCCGGGTTTACGCTGGATTCTTCGCATTCATCATCTTAGCGACGACGAATCGACGCGATATCTCCTGCGGGAATATATTTTGTCTGCCTGGAACCTGGCGCAGAAGTTTTCAATTTTCCTGGATGAAACGAATCCGCGTTCGGTGGTTGTTTTCAATGGACAGTTCTTCCCTGAAGCGACCGCGCGATACGTTGCCCAACAGCGTGGACTGAGAGTCATTACCCACGAGGTAGGTCTTCAACCTGCCTCTGCATTTTTCACAGATGGCGAAGCGACGGCCTATCCTATCCACATCCCGGCTGAATTTGAATTGAATGAGGAACAAAACGCAAAACTCGATGCCTATCTTGCCAAACGCTTTCAGGGTGACTTCACCATGGCAGGCATCAAATTCTGGGCAGATATGAAAGGACTCGACGAGTCGTTCTTACAGAGAGCCGCGGTCTTTAAACAAATCGTGCCGATCTTTACCAACGTCATTTTTGATACAAGCCAGCCGCATGCTAACACAGTCTTTGACGATATGTTTGATTGGCTGGACATGGCATTGGAGATCATCCGAGCCCACCCTGAGACGTTGTTTGTCATCCGTGCCCATCCCGATGAACTACGCGTGAGAAAAGCCAGCCGCGAGACTGTCGAGGGTTGGGTAGCCAGCCGCGAGGTCCAGAAGGAACCGAATGTCGTTTTTGTCGGTCCGCGCGAGACATTGAGTTCGTATGAGTTGATTCAGCGCTCTAAGTTTGTTATGATCTACAACTCGACGATTGGCCTGGAGGCTTCAATCATGGGGGCGGCAGTATTGTGTGCGGGCAAGGCGCGCTTCACGCAATATCCGACTGTGTTCTTCCCACAGACGGCGGATGAAGTAAAAAGTAAGATGGAAGAGTTTTTGGATGCAGAAAAGATTGAAATACCCGCCGAGTTCAAACGCAATGCACGGCGATTTTTGTATTACCAGTTGTTCCGTACATCCCTGCCGTTTGGGGATTTCCTGGAGCCCTCCGTCCGCACGACACAAACGCGCTTGAAGTCCTTTGACCTGGAGGAATTATCGCCCGAGAAATCAAAAGCGATGGAAGCGATATTTGACGGTCTGTTGAAGGACGGGGACTTTCTGTTGAAGGAAAATTAAGTCCTATTCCCTGCGATATCCGCGCGAAAGACTGCCGAACAGCACAAGCGCGAGTGCAAATAGAATACCGCTCAAGGGCGGAGTAATTACATGTGCGAGCAATAAAATGGCCAGAACCACAGTGGTGACTAGAAGCAGGGTCAGTGCGAGCCTACGATTCATGATTTCCTTCCTTAATTTTGGAGCGTTATATACTTGCGTCTCGGATTGATCCCCACTATGCCTGAATAATACGATTGTATCTCCTTCATATCTGCGTCCATGTCATCGCCGGGAACGAAGGTGGGCCCAATGCCGATGGCCTTTCTGCGGCGGTCGATGAATCCCAGTGCCAGCGGAATCCCGGCCTGCCTCGCAATATGATAGAAACCGCTCTTCCAGGAGCTGACCTCCTTCCGTGTGCCCTCGGGCGTGATGACCAGAATAAACCGATCGGCCCGGTTGATCGCATCCACTGTTTGCTCCACGAGGCCGGTGGATTTGGAGCGATCCACGGGAATCCCGCCACACCAGCGGAAGAAACCGCCAAGAGGCCAGCGAAAGAGCTCGGCCTTTCCCATGTATTTCGGATTCGCCTTGAGCGAAAACGCCAGCGCCAGGAATAAAACAAAATCCCAGTTGGATGTATGGGGTGCGCCGATCACGATGAATTTGGGGATGTCGGGCAGCTGCCCCTCCACCCGCCAGCCGAACAGGCCCAGAAGCACTTTTGTGGCAAATCGAAGGAGATTGCTGAGAACCGGCGTGTTGAAAATGGTCATTTTCACTTTTGTTTCCTTTGGCTGAAAAGGATAACACCTGCAGTCATTCAAAGTAGCTTGCGAAAAGGACTCAAAGTCTCCAGACTTTAGAGTCCTTTTTCTAAGCGAGATTTCTGTGGTTAAATACTACCATGTCTTTGAAATCAGCGATTCGGCCCTTCATCTATCAAATGGAAAAGCTCATCCAACGTGTTCGCTTTACTAATATTCCCACACCCAAGGATAATTGGCCGATCCTGTTGGGCATTTCCTTTCCCAAAAGCGGCACGCATCTCCTTGACCAGATCCTGCTTGGCTTCTCGACCGTTGCACCGTTCTCGCGGCGCCTGCATTCCTTTTATGCTGAATATGAAGGCGAAAGCGGACGCAAACGCGCGCCCGAGCAGGCCCTCGCCTGGCTCGACTCTCTTCGTCCCTGTGATATTGCCTCCGCACACCTCTTTGCGCGGCCGGATGCGATCGCCCGCGTCTGTTCACAGGCCTTTGTTCCCTACTTTATCTTTCGTGATCCACGCGATGTGGTTGTCTCGCATGTTTTCTATGTGACTGATATGGAGGCGCGCCATGTTCATCACAATTATTATCAATCACTTCCTGATTTCAACACGCGACTGAAGGCGAGCATCCTGGGCAGGCCCGATGCGAATGTCGAGTTTCCGAATGTCGCCGACCGCTTTGCACCGTATCTCGGCTGGCTTGATCGTCCAGAAGTGCTGACGATTCATTTCGAAGATCTGATTCACGACCGCGCCTCAGCCTTGACCTGCATTATGGACCACCTGCTTGCACGCGTTACGCTTCACACGCCCCGGGAACTGATTCTTAGTTCTCTCGAGACATCCATCAACCCGACAAAGTCCCCAACCTTCCGCTCCGGCAAAACTGGCGAGTGGAAAAAATATTTCACGGATGAACACAAAAGAATATTCAAAAATGTAGCAGGAGATTTGCTGATTAAGCTGGGATATGAGAAGGATGGGAACTGGTAGCCTAGCAGATTGGTGAATTGGGAGCTGGCCTGTCAGGAAACCGATTTACCAAATCACCAATTCCCAATTTACCGACCATGAATTGCTCCATCGTCATCCGCGCCTATAACGAAGAGAAGCATATCGGACGTCTGCTCCACGGGATTCGACATCAGACTCTTAAGGATGTCGAAGTCATCCTCGTGGACTCCGGTTCCAGAGATTCAACCGTTTCGGTGGCTGAGTCCTATGGAGCACGGATCGTGACCATCCCTCCCGAAGAATTCACCTTTGGCCGGTCGCTCAATCTGGGGATCAAAGAAATGACACGGAAGTTTGTCGTTATCGCCAGTGCGCACGTGTATCCTGTCTATCCCGATTGGCTGGAATGCCTGCTGCGTCCATTCCAGGATGAAAAAGTTGCGTTGACCTATGGCAAGCAGCGCGGCCCCGAAAGTGCAACGTATTCAGAGCAGCAGATCTATCACCAGTGGTACCCCGATGTCAGCACGCCGCGGCAGGATACGGCTTTCTGTAATAATGCCAACGCTGCCATCCGAAAAAGTCTATGGGAACAAAATCACTACAATGAAGAGTTGACCGGGCTGGAGGATTTGGCCTGGGCCAAATGGGCACAGGGTCAGGGATATTCCATCGCGTATGTGGCCGATGCGGAAATCATCCATGTTCACAACGAATCGCCTCGCGGCGTGTTCAACCGCTATCGCCGCGAAGCCATGGCGTTCAAGCGAATCTACCCTGAAGCACATTTCAACTTATACGATTTCACTCGTCTGACCTTGATGAATATCCTCAGTGACGTCTGGCATGCGGCACGTGAGCGGGTCCTTTGGAGGAATTTTGCGTCCATCTTCTGGTTCCGTTTGATGCAATTCTACGGGACAAGAATGGGCTATCGCGAATCCGGCTTGCTCACGCCGCAGCTGCGGGATACTTTCTATTATGCAAGGGAAAGAAGGAAGAGAGAGGAAAACAAGAGGGATGTCGAGCCGATACAGTATTAGAGATTGGTTAGCGCTGTATAGACATTGCCTTGCAAAAATGATTGCAAGATTAAGAGAATATTAACCTTGTCTTTTGTTGCCCCAAGCGGTACACTTTTGTCCACGTTCGGAGAGGTACTCACCAGAGGTTACTCTCTGGAAGGGAGGTCCTTTTACCAAATACTACTTCATAGAAATAAGTCTTGTAAAATCGAGTTCGATTACTGAAAAAGCGACTAATCCATCAGGAGGACTATATGTGCACTCGGAAAATCACGTCACCGCTTCTAGTATTCGTTTTAGTGCTGACGGTTGCATTCCCAATGATTCTATTTGGCTCAGTTCCAGTAGCTTATGCACAAGATGGAACTCCGCCCACCCCGGAGCCCGAGATTGTTGGTGGTGGTCCTGCTACACCGGGCGAATGGCCCTGGCAGGTTGCACTTGTAAACGGCTCGGCAAGCGGGCCGAACTACTGGTACGATCAGTTTTGCGGCGGCTCGTTGATTCATCCGCAATGGGTGGTAACTGCGGCTCACTGTATCACCGATCAATACGGAAATGTGGAAGCACCGTCTTCGGTGGATATCGTTGCAGGTATCTATAACCTGAGTTCCCCTGCAGCGGGTTACCAACAACGCGATGTCATACAGATCGTAAGACATCCAGGCTACAACCCGAATATCTTCGATAACGATATCGCCATGCTCAAGTTGTCGAGCCCGGTAACCATTGGTGGCAGTGGCGAATCAAAAACCGCCCTGGTTCAAGCGGCGCCTGCTTCTCTGGGAACCCTTGCTGGGGGCACCGCCACGGTGACAGGGTGGGGAAAAACCCAGTCCGTTCCTCAATACCCTGACCAGCTTTATGAAGTGGCGATGCCTGTTCTTGCCAACTCCACATGTGGTGATGCCAACCACTGGGGGGGTGGAATCACGGATAACATGCTGTGTGCTGGCTATGATGGTGGCGGGTATTCATCCTGCTTCGGCGATTCTGGTGGTCCATTGGTTGTCAACAGCGGCGGACAGTGGTATCTAGCGGGAATTGTTTCCTTTGGAACAAACCCCTGCGCACTGCCATACATACCCGCGGTGTTTACACGTGTTTCTCAATACGGGAGCTGGATCAATCAAACCATTGGACCAGCCACACTGGTATCGCCTTCTGGCTCGCTTGGGTCCAACTACACACCGACCTACACCTGGAACGCAGTCAATACCATGACGTCCTACCAGCTATGGGTGAATGGGCCAAACGGACACTACTTTGACAAATGGTATACCGCTGCTGAAGCAGGATGCGCCAGCGGTACCGGTACCTGTTCGATCACGCCCACAAAAGCCCTGTGGGGCGGCAATTATACCTGGTGGATCAAGACCTGGAATCCCGCGGGCGCAGGTGCCTGGAGTGCCGGGATGAACATCAGCACAACAATCATTCCTGCTCCTGGAATCCCCACGCTTGTCTCACCGAATACCAACATCGGGACCAACTACAATCCCACTTACACCTGGAATCAGGTGGCGAATGCAACTTCCTATTATCTGTGGGTGAATGGACCCAGTGGCAATTTGATCCAGAAGTGGTACACCTCAGCAGAGGCGAACTGCGATGGCAGTACCTGCTTTATCACCCCCACGACCACTCTGGGCGGCGGTAACCATATGTGGTGGGTGCAAGCCTGGAATCCGACTGGCACGGGGCCGTGGAGCAGTGCCATGAGCTTCAGCACCGCCACCCCCACCATTCCGCCCGCCGCAACGCTCGTCTCGCCTAATACCAACCTCGGAAGCAACTACAATCCCACTTACACCTGGAATCAGGTAACGGGTTCGGCCTGGTACTACTTGTGGGTGAAGGGACCGAACGGGGTTGCGATCCGGCAGTGGTATACCTCTGCTCAGGCAAATTGTAATGGCTCTACGTGCTCGGTTACGCCAACCACCTCTTTGGGAGGGGGTAACCACACCTGGTGGATCCAGACCTGGAATGCAGCAGGTACCGGTCCCTGGAGTGCTGCAATGGATTTCAGCACTGCCATCCCAACACGGCCAGCGGCTGCAACCCTGCTCTCACCAAGTGGCACCACGGCGAATCACACTCCTACATACACATGGAATCAGGTCTCAGATGCAACCTGGTATTACCTGTGGGTCAATGGGCCGAATGGCAATGTGCTCAAGCAGTGGTACACCTCTGCCCAGGCGAACTGCGATGGTTCCACCTGTTTCGTCACGCCCTCGACTGCGCTTGCTTCGGGAGCTCACACTTGGTGGATCCAGACCTGGAATTCTGCCGGCACCGGTCCCTGGAGCAGCCCCATGAGCTTTACCGTTTCTCCCTAGCCCAATCTTGAAAAACAGTTACTCGAAAGAAGTACTGCTTCAAAAAAGATAAGTGGACTAAATGACAAAGACTGGCGGTCGCCCGATCGCCAGTCTTCCATATTAAAATCAGCAGGACTGGATTCGGTCAGCGATCCGGCAGGCGCAATCACTTCGCCTTCCGTTTCAAGGCGGAAGGCCTCATGAGCGGCTGTCACCTTTGGGTTTGGCACCGATTCGGTATAATCAGGCCTGTTCGCTAGATTCCCATTCTCTGCTCTCCTCCCATGCCCAAACTCGTCGCTCTCGTTCCCATGCGCCACCATAGCCAGCGCGTGCCTGGCAAGAACTATCGTCCGCTGGCGGGAAAACCGTTGTTTCACCACATCGTCGAGACGCTTCTCGCCGTCCCTGAGATTGATCAGATCGTCGTGGACACAGATTCTGAGCCGGTGATGGATAGTCTCCGCCAGAGTTTTCCGCAGGTCAAAATCATCAACCGGCCGGAGCACCTGCGCGCAGATGATATCCCAATGAACGAAGTTTTGATCTATGATACTGAACAGGTCCCCGCAGATTTTTACCTGCAGACCCACAGTACCAACCCCCTGCTCAAAGCTGAGACCGTCTCCCGCGCCATCCAATCCCTAATTACCAACTACCCCACTTACGATTCTTTGTTCGCTGTCACGCGCCTTCAAACTCGTCTTTATGATCAGTATGGCAAGGCGATCAATCACAACCCAAAGGAATTGATCCAAACCCAGTATCTGCCTCCTGTTTATGAGGAAAACTCCTGCATATATATTTTCAACCGCGCCAATCTGGTGGCGAAGAGACACCGCATTGGCGACCACCCCTTGATGTTCGAGATTGACCGTGACGAAGCCTGGGACATTGACGAAGAGCTTGATTTTGCAGTCACAGATTTTCTTTTGAGCAGACAAAACCAAAAATGAATCACTTGAAAACACTAAAGACCTTTATTGGTAGTTGGTTCGCCTATCCATGGTACCCGATAGCATTTGGCGCCTACCCGGTCCTGGCCTTGCTTTCCTTCAACGTGGGACAAGTCAAGCCGATGGCCGGAATGCGTGCCTTGCTGGTATCACTCCTGCTGGCTGTGATACTCTATCTTGTATTGTGGCTGATCCTGCGACAGAGTCACCGCGCAGCGTTTCTCACCATGCTGATCCTCGTGTTATTTTTCAGCTATGGACACGTTTACAACCTGTTGAGTGAGAAATCTCCGAAATCCAATCTCACACCCTGGCTTGCCGGTGGATGGGGGATTCTATTCCTCTTGTTTGTCTGGTGGGCCACACGACCCAAATTAAATTTCACATCCACTGCGACAAGTCTTAACGTGATCGCGCTTGGGCTCGTGATCATGTCTGGCTGGCAGGCCATGTCCGGGTCCAGGCCAAGAACCGCACATGCCCTGGGAGCGGCGAATGCTCCGGTGGAGACCGATCTGGTCAAACCGGAGAATCCGCCGGATGTTTATTTTTTCCTGCTCGATTCCTACGGCCGGGCCGACCTTTTTAAATCGGCATATAAATACGATAACAGCGGCTTCTTGCGCGAGTTGGAGAAGCGCGGTTTTTACGTGGCCCAGTGCAGTCAGACCAACTATACACGAACAGAACTCTCGCTCGGCTCGTCGCTGAACATGATGTATTTGCAGGACCTGGATAGCAAGTTCAATCCAGAGAACATCGGCCGCAATACTTTGTGGAACTCGCTCAGGCACAGCGCGGTGAGGTACGACTTTGAGAGCATGGGATATAAAACGGTCGCGGCCGCCACTGGCTTTGACTGGCTGGATCTGAGCGACGCGGATGTATTCCTTTCGCCGCCGCCGTTTTCTTCGGGCATGACTGAGTTCGAGGGACTGTTCCTGCGGACTACGCTTGCGCGCTACGTTCAGGATTGGGGCTGGGTGGATCCCGATGCAGTGATGGCGCAAAATTCCCGCGACCTCTTTAACAATATTTTTGACCATGTGGACGATATCGCAAAAATGCCCGAACCGACCTTTGCCTATCTCCACTTGATTTCGCCACACCCACCTTTTGTGTTTGGCCCTGATGGCAGTCCAACCAATCCGGCGGATTTTTGGAATGAGAAACGCCTGTATCCGGCCGATTTGTATGCAAAGGGTTATCAAAACCAATTGACCTATCTGAACAAAAAGATGCTGGAAGCCATCGATACGATTCTGGCAGAATCCAAAACACCGCCGATCATCATCATTCAAGGTGACCATGGACCGTGGCTACAGCCAAACGACAAGCACATGTGGATACTCAATGCATATTATTTGCCGGGCCATAACGATAAACTCTATCCCACCATTTCGCCGGTCAATTCGTTCCGCCTGGTGTTCGACACATACTTCGGCGGCAATTATGATATGCTCCAGGATATAAGTTATTACTCACCGGTACCGAAGCTGTACGATTTCTCCGAAATTCCCAACAACTGCAAACCCTGATATGCCCACTGTCCTTTTCACTGCTCCCTACATGCTTCCCTTCCTGGATCGTTTCCAGCCCGTGCTCGAGAAGTACGGGATCGAATTGATTGTCCCTGGCAACGTGCAGGAACGGATGGAGGAGGCGGACCTGATCCAGTATGCCGGTCGGTTTGACGGCGCGATCTGTGGGGATGACCGCTACACGGAGCGCGTGCTGGAGAAATGCATTCCCCGTTTAAAGGTCATTTCCAAGTGGGGGACAGGAGTCGATTCAATCGATGCCGCGGCCTGCTCCCGTCTCAATATCCGACTCTGCCGAACGCCAAATGCCTTCACCACCCCGGTGGCGGATACGGTCCTGGGTTATATGCTGGCCTTTGCCCGCCGCCATCCCTGGATGGACAAAGAGATGAAAAGTGGGAAGTGGGAAAAAATTCCCGGCAAGGCCTTGAGTGAATGCACACTCGGAGTGATAGGGGTTGGCACCATTGGCAAAGTTGTGACCCGCCGCGCGCGCGCGTTTGGCATGAAAGTCCTTGGCACTGACATTGTTGAGATTGATCACGTTTTTGTTTCTGAAACAGGGATCGAGATGACAGATCTCCAATCACTGCTTTCCAGGTCGGACTTTGTTTCGGTGAACTGTGATCTCAACCCCACTTCTTATCATCTGATCAATGCCAAAACACTGAGTGAGATGAAATCCTCCGCAGTTGTCATCAACACCGCCCGCGGCCCGATTGTGGAAGAGTCTGCACTCGTGGCCGCACTGCAAGCAGGTCAGATTGGAGGCGCCGCGCTGGATGTCTTCGAGATTGAGCCGTTGCCGCAGGATAGTCCCTTGAAGAAAATGGACAACGTCCTGCTGGCTCCGCACAATGCCAATTCCAGCCCGGCCGCGTGGGAGAGGGTCCATTGGAATACGATTCGGAATCTGGTTGAAGGTTTGGGGTTGGTATATGACGCATCCATGAAAGCATAGGAAGCATGTTGCAGGAAGCAAATGCGGGCAAAAAAGGAATATCTTCTACGAAGCAAGTCAGTAGTTTTGTCCTCCAACTGATCAGGCGGTATTGGCTTCTTGGAATTATCTTTATCCTTGGAATCTGGGTACGGACATGGCATTTCGGCGCCATTCCCCCGGGCCTAAATCCGGATGAAGCCTCGATCGGAGTCGAATCTTATTATCTCTATAAATTTGGGATGGACAGGAATGGGATGGCTTATCCTGTCCATCTGATCTCGTGGGGAAGCGGGCAGAATGCGCTTTACGCCTATATCATCATGCCTTTTGTGGCGCTGCACGGCCTGAATGCTGAATCCATCCGGTTTCCCATGGCTTTGGCTGGGATTTTGTCCCTGCCGCTGATGTATTTTGCAGGGAAGCGAATGGGGGGAGAGAAATTTGGTCTGCTGGCCATGTTCTTTCTGGCAATTTCTCCCTGGCACGTTGTCAATTCACGCTGGGCGGTTGAGTCGAATATTTTGCCATTCATCTTCTTGCTTGGGTTTACTTTCTTCCTTGAAGCAGAGCGAGACGGACGATGGTTTATCGCGGCGATGGTGTGCTTTTCCCTCTGCTTATATGCCTATGGAACTGCCTATGTCGCCATACCTGTTTTCCTGGTAATCGGCATCCTGATGGCTTTGTATCTAAGGAAGATAAAGCCGCTTTATCTCGCGATAGGTTCGGGTGTTTTTCTACTTCTGAGTATGCCCATCATCCTGTTTGTTTTGATCAATGTATTCAAATGGGAGACAATCATGCTCGGTGGGATCACGATCCCGCGTCTACCGGTGGAAGCCAGATATGAATTGTTAGCCGCTATGTTTTCGGGTTCGCCCGGGGCGGAGATCAAGTCAAACCTGGCGACCATGTTCCAGCTTCTCTGGACTCAGGAGGATGCCTTTATTTGGAATTATGTCCCCACATTTGGATATTTCTATAAATGGACCTTTCCTCTCATCGCCGTCGGTTTCTTTCTGTTGATCAAATCGCTGCAAGATCTAAAATCGCAAAACACATTTGGTCTCTGGCTTTTGTTTTCCTGGCTGGTCGCTTCCTTGATGGTCGGGAGTGTACACCCGGTCAATCTAACCCGCCTCAACATTATTTTCATACCGCTTATCTTTTGTGTCGTGATATTTCTGGTTGAAATCGGAAAATACAGCAGGTATATCCTGCCTGCTTCGGTGATCGTATTTTCTGTCTCATTTGTTTTCTTCGTCCGGGCGTATTTTGGGGATGAATATTATCGCCGTGCCAGCGAAGCCTTCAACGCCGGAATTATCCCCGCCATCGAATATGCAACGGACAATACCAGCACCCCCTTAATATGTATCACAGACAAGACGCGCTTCGTTTATATATATGCATTGTTCGTAGAGAAAATTCATCCTTCTGAGTATCTAGACCATCTGGAATGGATCCTGCCTGAGTTTCACCCTCTCGACCCTTCTCGGACGCCCAGAGCCCTGGGCCGTTTCAGATTTGATCTGAACGATTGCGTGGCTTACCCGGATTCGATCTATATTCTCAAGCTCAACGAGCCAGTCCCGAATTTGGTCATTGCTTATAAGGACAAGCGATTTGGAAAATACGTGGTCCACTTGCCTAAGAACGGTCCGTAAATAGTGAGCGATTCAAGGATAGTAAAATAATGGATTTCATCAGGAGACGAGGCCTGTTATTTGTAAGCGTATTGCTTTTTGCTGTTTCGCTCTTTATCCGTTATCGGATACGCGGCTGGTTCAATTGGGATATGTATTGGATGCAGGGATGGTACCTGCACTTGTACCAGGATGGCTGGAAAGGCCTGGCCGACCCATCATTTTCAAATTATCCGCCTGCTTATCTGTATCTCTTGTGGTTTTCCACTCTGTTTTCACGCTGGCTTGGGCCCTTGATCTCTCTGAAGATCATCCCGACTGCCTTCGACTTCATTTCCATGTATGTTGTGTTTCTGATGGCGCGGATGCGTTACAAGGATGACGTGCCGTATCTATTGGCCGCGGTTTTCTTTATCCTTCCAACAGTCATGGTCAATAGTTCTGCCTGGGGGCAAATTGACAGCATGTATACGTCTTTTTTGCTGGTTTGCGCCTATCTGCTCTTGAAGGAAAAACCATTCTGGGCTTTGCTGGCGTTTGGTGTTGCGTTTTCCTTCAAAGCTCAATCCATCTTCCTTTTACCTTTCCTGGGAATCATGTTTCTGAAAAGGAAGATCGCCGGGTATCACTTCCTGGTGATCCCACTTGTCTATGTGCTGTTGGCTTTCCCTGCAGTATTGATTGGACGAAGCTGGGGAAGCATTCTCGACTTGTATGTTGGTCAGGTCGATCAGTTCCGCGATCTGGCAAAGAACGCGCCGAACCTCTATATGTTCATTCCCAATGTCTATTATGATGTGGGGTTGAAAATAGGACTGGCCCTCTTTGCTGTGTGCATGGCCGTCTGGGCCTGGATAAGCTGGCGCTCAAAAGTTGCTCTGACCCCAGGCAGGATCATGCTCATGGCGCTGACCAGTCTTGCCCTCGTGCCGTTCCTTCTCCCGAAAATGCACGATCGTTATTTCTATCCGGCCGACGTTTTTTCCTTTGCAGCGATGCTCTTCAACCCGGAAATGTGGTTTGTTCCGCTTCTTTACCAGCTTAGTTCCGGGCTGGCCTATACGATCTTCCTTTTCAAAATGCCTGTGGTGCTGGTGCAGATCGGGGCAATCATCAATACCTTCACAGTTATCTATGTGGTGTGGAAGCAACTTGCATCCCTGCGCGAGCCCAAACCCAGTAAAATAGTGGGTGTAGTTGAAACTCAGTAAGGAATTGTAGTGGAAAATGAATACATCGAAGAGCGTATTGGTCACCGGCGCAGGTGGCGGGATTGGGCGTGCCTGCATCCATCACTTTGCAGAAAAAGGCTGGCGTGTCATCGGCGTGGACCGGTCTGATTTCGGCGCGGGCTTCCCCGAAAACGGACGTTTTATCAAAGCCGACATCTCCCATCCCGATTCCGCCGAGCAGATCTTCCACCAGGCACGGGATTTTCATCCCACGCTGGATGCATTGGTCAACAATGCCGCGGTGCAGGTGGCAAAGCCGTTGGTCGAAACAACTGTCGAGGAGTGGGACGCGGTGATGGCATCCAATCTGCGCTCGGTGTTCCTGTTCGTCAAACTGGCACATCCGTTGATGAAGGCCGCGGGAGGCGGCGCCATCGTGAATGTTTCTTCTGTCCATGCCATCCAGACTTCCGCGAACATCGCCGCGTATGCCGCATCGAAAGGTGGACTGCTTGCGCTCACGCGCGCGCTGGCAATCGAGTTTGCGCCCGACAACATCCGTGTCAATGCGATCCTGCCCGGTGCAGTGGACACTCCCATGCTGCGCGCTGGATTGGGGCGCGGCCACGTCGGTCACGGTGACATGCAGGAGCGGCTCGATAATCTGGCGCGCAAGACTGTCAACGGGCGGGTTGGGACTCCCGAAGAGATTGCCCATGCGATTTACTTCCTCGCCGATAATGAGCAATCATCGTTCATGACCGGCCAGGCCCTCGTGGTGGACGGCGGCGCAACAGCTCGATTAAGCACTGAATAATGAAGAAGAGAGAGAAATACTATTTTGATGTAAAGATCAAAATAGCCCGCGCTTTGTTCTTCACAAACGCCTTGCTCTGGCTGGGCTTTGGTATCTTCATGTTCAGACAATTTAACAGCCTCAGTAAAGGCGCCTCGCCATTTCTTGTGGCTTTCTTTCTGCTGGTCATTGCCGGGAGCATGCTCGCCAGCGGGATTATGATCGCCAACAGGATTCGATGGGCCTATTATTTTGCGATGGTTGCCCTTGCCATGAATATCGTGCTGAACTTTTTTGGTTTGTTCGGCATTCTTAACTTCATCTCTGTCCTGCTTGATATTGTTCTTATCATGATTCTTATCTCCTTTACCAGGCTCTATTTTGAAAACGCATGAAAACCACGCTGAAATCAATCCTGCCTGCCTCGCTTCTGCAAACCGCGCGCAATGCCTATGATGGTCTTCGCCGCATCCCGGAATTACCCGCCGCTTACCTGCATCCCTGGCGGCATGAAAGTGTTCGTCGTCTTACCGAGCTTAAGGACGTTCACAAAGGCAAACGTGTTTTTATCATTGGGAATGGTCCTTCGCTTCGTCAAACCGACCTCACCCGGCTCAAACACGAGTTTACCTTTGGGATGAATCGCATCTATTTGCTATTTCCGGAGCTTGGGTTTTCCACAACCTATCTTGTTTCGATCAACGACCTGGTCATTGAGCAATGTGCGAGCGAGATGACTGCGCTGGGTCTCCCCAAATTCCTGGCGTGGCGTTCGCACCGTCACTTCCCGGCTAATTTATCAATTTCCCAACTTCCGACCTTTCTCTACACTACCTATACCGGTCCAGGTTTCTCGCGCGATGTGCGCGGGCGTGTCTGGGAGGGAGCCACTGTAACCAATGTTGCGCTTCAGCTTGCATTTCACATGGGCTTTCAGCAGGTTGTCCTGATTGGCGTGGATCATAACTTCACATCCAAAGGGGACGCGAATAAGACCGTTGTCTCGGAGGGTGATGATCCCAACCATTTTTCTCCCGCCTATTTTGGAAAGGGATTCCGCTGGCAGCTACCCGACCTCGACACTTCGGAAATCGGCTATTCTTTCGCGCGTGACGCGTACCACAAAGCGGGGCGGGAAGTGCTGGATGCAACGGTGGGCGGTAGGCTGACCATCTTTTCCAAAGTGGACTACAATTCCCTCTTCTAACTTGATGAACTCCTCGCTTCTTTCTGGATCACGTACCTGGCGCGCGCTCCTCATCATTCTCCTCGCATTGGGCGGACTCCTCCGCCTCATTGACATCACCGACCCCCCGTTGGACTTCCAGCCCTCGCGTCAGCTCCGCAATTCGTTGGTGGCGCAGGGTATTTATTATTCACTTCTGCCCTCTGCTACTCCTGAACAACGAGCGCTGACTGCTTCCTTTGCGCGCTCAGTAGGACAATATGAACCCCCCATTGACGAATCCCTCGTAGCCGTAACCTACTTCCTTACCGGCGGAGAATCCTATGCAGCCGCACGGATTTGGTCCACGCTCTTCTGGCTCGCGGCAGGACTGGCCCTGTTCGATCTCATGCGCCGCGCATTTTCTCCCTGGGCCGCTTTACTTGGGCTTGCCTACTATCTCGTCTTGCCCT
This sequence comes from Chloroflexota bacterium, assembly GCA_029782225.1. GTDB lineage: Bacteria > Chloroflexota > Anaerolineae > Anaerolineales > Villigracilaceae > JAKOVF01. The sequence goes on from JAKOVF010000440.1 coordinate 69,306, forward strand.
TCTCTGTGCAGGCCAGCCGCTCCTTCCAACCTGACCCATTGATGACCTCGGCCTTTGTGATCGGGATGTGTTTTCTGTATAGGTGGTCGGAAACCCTCACCCCCAGCCCCTCTCCCGGGGGGAGAAGGGAGCAGAGTTGGAAGTGGGCCATCCTCGCGGGCATCTTCCTCGGCTTCGCCGCACTGGTAAAAATCGTTATTGCTTTCTTCGCCGGTGCTGCCGCAGTTGCACTCGTCCTGTTCACTCTCAAAAAGGACTTTTGGAAATCGAAGCAAGTGTGGGCGATGGCCGCGTTGATGGTCGTTCCCGCGCTTCTCTATTATGTTCTGCTCCATCACGGCCGCTCCACCGAATATTTCTTCGCGTGGACTGTTGATCTTCTAAAGCTCATCACCAGCACAGACTTTTACACCAAATGGCTGGCGTTTATCGGAAGCCTCTTTGGATTAACGGTGATCTTCCTCAGCCTGGCAGGCGCGTTGCTCGCCAAGCCGCGGATGAGATGGCTGCTCGTCAGTCTATGGGTTGGTTATCTGCTGTACGGACTCACGCTTCCGTTCCAGATGTACACGCATAGTTATTATCATATCCAGCTAATCCCCATCGTTGCAATTGGATTGGCCGGGGCGCTGAGTCCGCTTTTGGAAACGGCAGCCGCTCAAAGCGCGGCAGGACGCGTGGCCTTCGTCGCCTTGATCGCCGCAGTGATCGGATATCAGGCCTGGGCTGCGCGGTCCGTTTTGATCGCAGAGGATTTCCGTCACGAACCCGCGTTCTGGAGGGAAGTGGGTCAGGTTATCCCCGCCGACGCGGACGTGATCGGGCTGACGCAGGATTATGGCTTTCGTCTGATGCTGTGGGGCTGGCGTAAGGTGAGCCTGTGGCCGCTCAGCACGGACCTGAGCGAAGAGCGCGGCGCTTCTCTCAATGCCGAGGGCGATTTCGCCGATTTGACCGCGGGCAAGGAATATTTTCTTGTCACCGCGTTTGGGCAGTTGGACAAGCAGCCTGATTTGAAGGCAATTCTCGATCAGTATCCCATCGCTGCAGAAGGCGATGGGTATGTGCTGTATGATTTGAGAAAATGACCCTTGTCTCCATCATCACTCCCTCTTTCAATCAGGCTGCATTTCTTGAGCAGACGATCTTATCCGTTTTGAATCAAGATTATCCGCGCATTGAATACCTTGTCATAGACGGGGCCTCCAACGACAGAAGCGTGGAGATTATCAAAAAACACGAAAGCAAACTGGCCTACTGGGTTTCCGAAAAGGACAACGGGCAGGCGGACGCGATCAATAAGGGATTTGCTCGCGCAACTGGCGATGTCATGGCGTGGTTAAACTCAGATGATTATTATTTGCCGGGGGCCGTCAGTGCGGCAGTGAAAGTGTTTGAAAACAATCCTGATGTTGTGTTGGTTTATGGAAACATGCTTGCAGTGGATGAGCACGGCAAGACATTCAACGCCCTAAATTACAAACAATTGAGTCTGGAAGACCTGCTGTGTTTTCAGATCATCGGACAGCCTGCGGTTTTCATGCGTCGTTCCGCTTTGCAAAACCTTCAATTGGATCCTACCTTCCACTTTATGCTTGATCATCGTTTGTGGATTCAACTTGCTGAACGGGGAAGAATCCTTCATGTCCCACAAACCTGGGCTGCGGCACGCTATCATCCTGCCGCGAAGAACCGCGCTCAGCCTGTCGAGTTTGGACGCGACGCCTTCCGCATTTTGGATTGGGCAAAGCATGAGCCATCACTGGCGCCTGTGGTAAGCCGAGTCTCGCATCGTGCTCTCGCTTCCGCGTATCGCGTGAATGCCCGTTATTTCCTGGATGGAGGCCAGCCCAGCGCAGCACTGTCCGCCTGGATCAAGGCGATGTTCATTCATCCACCCACGGCGTTGGCGCGGTTGAATCTTCTGATTTCGAGTCTTTTGAATTTGCTGGGATTGGGGAAATTGAGAGAAGCGATTTTGCAGAGAAGAGAGGCGAGATATGAAAAGTGACAGTCACCTTCGTGAAGCCCTCCGGGCATAGCGAGGGGCCAGATAACTGTCACTTGCGGCTCGTGCCTTAAGGCACAACAACTTTTATCAGGGGGGACTCACCAAAACCAAACAGAAGGGTGGTTGGGCTGTGTTTTGCCACTCCATAAATCGCCCGTATAAATACTACGTCATCGAAGACTACTGGTTCGACTGGATTATCCAAAGATCGAAACGTCAGACTTTTGGGGCTGATCTCAGTGCCACTTGCAACCGGTTTGAATTCGCCCCAGTATGGGGCCGAGCTGACGTTATTTACTTCTCTTACATAGATATTCTTCCAGGGAACAGATATTTTGTCCCCGGGTTTTAGATTCACAACTTTTATACCGAGTTCGACAAACATGTTGCCGGCGGTGGGAACCCATTGGTATTTCGTGTCAAGATAAACCGTATTAAGGGTTCTCATACTGATAACACTGACTTCGTAATCCCCGTTCGAAACTGACACGCCCATGGGCGCAGGTGTGGGCGATGGTGGCACCTCGGTGGCAGTAGGCCGAGGTGTGGATGTTGGAGATGGTGTGAATGTTGGAGACGGTGTGAACGTACTGGTCGCGGCTGGCGTATTGGTTGGCGTTGGAGTTGGCGTAAAAGCGCTGGCGCCGACTGTGCAGGCCGACACAGAGAAAGCAAGACCTATAGAAAGCGCAACATACCTCCAAGAATGGTTCCTGTCCATTTCATCCTCCTTTGTCTATAAGTAAGAGCTATCTTTGGTTATGCAAAACAGGACGCCCACCAGATGCTTGTTTGATGACTTCAATTTCACAGCTACATCTTGCGTTTGTCACAATTATGACGCTAAACGCTATTTCTTCACCTGAACAGTTAAAAGCAGTACTTCGCGAACGAGAGGGAATACCAGATTTTCGTGATCTACTGAGAATTGACATTTCAACCTGTCATTCCAACACCATATTGTCATTATAGAAGCCTGCTCCTCAAAAATCAATGGCCCGCTTAATTCGAAATATTGCTGGAGGATGCTTCGTTTCAGCCTTTGACCCGATGCTCCAGCCTCGATGGATTTCTACGTTACAATAGGCAGGCGCCCCTTCAGGGATCTCGCAAAGCCTCGCCGATGAACGCTCATTCCCCTGCCAGAACATCCTTTTTCTCGTCTCGCGCCTCGTGGATCGCCGCTTTGCTCATCATTTTTGGCCTGGGACTTGCGATTCGTCTGTACGACCTGACTGATCTTCCCCTCGATTTTCATCCGACACGCCAGGTGCTCGCTGCGCTCAAGGCACGCGGCATGTATTACCAGACTCTCAAGGACATGCCTGCCGAGCAGCGTGAGTTCGCCATCCAGCAATGGAAAGTTCGTGCGGAGATAGAGCCGGAGATCCTGGAGCGCCTGGTCGCTTTCACATACCAATTCACGGGGGAAAAACTCTGGGTCGCAAGAATTTACTCATCCATTTTCTGGATGATCGGCGGGACCTTCCTTTTCCTCCTCGCCTGTGACCTCACCTCCACGGATGGTGCGCTCGCGGCTGTGGCAATTTATCTCTTCCTCCCCTATGCGGTCACTGCCAGCCGCAGCTTCCAGCCCGACCCGCTCATGGTCATGTTCATCATTCTTTTCTGGTGGGCAGTTTATAAATGGTCTTCCCTTCTCCCAAATTTGGGAGAAGGGTCAGGGACGAGGGTCTGGCTCCTCCCTCTCCTCGCCGGCCTCTTCGGCGGTCTTGCCATCCTCGTCAAATTCGTCGCCGCGTTCTTTGTCATTGGCGGCGGGCTTGGTGCGGTGCTGGGGTGTGAGCCCTTTCGCAAAACGGTGCGCAGGCCGCAGGTCTATGTGATGACCGTTCTGGGAATCCTGCCCGGCGCGGCCTACATTGTCTACGGCGTCTGGATCGCTGGCTATCTCGGTCAGCAGTTCGGCGGACGCTTCATCCCTTCTCTCTTTCTTAGCCCATCCTATTATCTTGGCTGGATCGAGATGTTGAACGCAGTGATCGGCGGCGTGACGTTGATGCTGGCGCTGCTCGGATTATTTTTTCTGCGCCAGGAAAAGCTCCGCTTCCTGCTCGCGCTTTGGGCCGCTTATGCTCTCTTTGGCATTGTCTTCAACTATCACATTTCCTCCCACGACTATTACTCCCTGCCATTGATCCCCGTCGCCGCACTGTCTCTTGCGCCGCTCGCGGACTGGTTCTTGATCCAGCTTGCCAGGCTCACCTCAGGCTGGACACGCCTTGCCACCTATGGCCTTCTGCTTTTCGGCGTTTCTGCCTCGCTGCTCAATACCCGCGCCGAGATGAAATCGATCGATTATCGCCCTCAAGCTGGGATGTGGGCTGAGATCGGCCAGCAGATGGGTGACTCAAAAGCCGCAGGTTTGACTCCCGATTACGGCACGAGCCTTGCCTACTGGGGCTGGAAGAATATTGAATCGTGGCCGACCTCCGGTGATATGATTTACCATGCGGACCTGCGTCAGGCCAAACTTGACTTCGAAAAGCGTTTCAACGATATTGCGGCCTCGAAGGATTTGTTCGTGGTAACCGATTTCGCTGACCTGAACCGTCAGCCTCTCCTGAAAGAAAAACTGTATTCCACGTATTCGATTTTCTCGGAGGGCGAGGGATACATCATCTTCAATCTTCATTCCACGGATTCGCCTTAATATGTCTGTTTCAACATCAAAGCCAACATTCAACCTTTTCGCTTTTTCTGTCTGGCTCATTACTATGGCTTCCGGCTTCGCGCTGTTAGTCTATGCTTATCTGGGGACATTCTCCCGTCATATGGCCGATGACTATTGCAGTGTGGGTTTCATCCGGACGAATTTCTTCTCTGCCCTCTGGCATAATTATTTGACCGTATCAGATCGTTACAGCAACTTCATGTTGATCGCATTCAGCGAATGGACTTCATCGAATAGTATTGCCATTCTGCCCGCCTTAATGATTATCCTCTGGGTTCTGGGGCTGGTATGGTTACTGAATGAGTCGCTTCGTTTTGCCGGGCAGACCTGGCCGAAGATGATGATCTGGTCTCTGGCTCTCCTGCTGGTTTTCTTTGCGCTTCTCCAGGCGCCGAATCGGTTCCAGACTTTATACTGGCGCTCCTCCATCGCGACTCATCTGGCGCCTTTGGTGTTGATGCCCTATTTCGCAGCTTTTCTTATTCGATCTTTATCTTCTGCGCGAAACGTCCCACCTGCATTCTGGATGTACCCGCTTGCCTTCCTGCTTGCTTTTCTTCTCGGTGGGTTCTCCGAGCCGACGGTGCTCATCATGATCACACTGCTTGGCCCGGGCTTTTTATCTGCCTGGGTCTGGATCAAATCTCCGCCGCGTCCTGCCAGCCTCTGGTTGCTGGGTCTCTCGCTTGCCGGGGCCGTCACGGCGCTCGCAGTGATGGCTGCTGCACCAGCGAATTCCCTCCGCCTCGGCGATCCTCCCCCGGCCCTTCCAATCCTCGTCGAACGTTCCTTCCGTTTTGGTTTTGACTTCACCCTCAACTCGATCAGAACCCTTCCGTTGCCGACGTTCTTCAACGTCATTACCCCTCTCTTAATTTTCCTTGGCTGGAGGGCTGCTCCTGCCTCCGCTTTGACACAAGTCCTGCGGAAACGTCTGGTCTATGGCATCATTCTTCTGCCAGTGCTCGCGTATCTGCTGATCGTTGCCAGTTTCGCTCCCAGCGTCTATGGACAATCCTATCCCGTGGAGCGGGCACGCTTCGCCGGCCAGGTGATTCTCGTTACAACGCTGATGATGGAAGGCGCTATACTCGGAATACTGTTCGCCGCCTGGAAACCGCGTGTGCTGGAGTGTTTTCCACGGTCCACCATCGCTGTATTCTTCCTTATCCTCACAGCCGTTTATCCCCTGCGCGCGGCGCTGCTTACTCTGAACGATGTGCCTGGCTATCGAGCCCGCGCACAGGCCTGGGATCAGCGCGACACGCAGATCCGTTCCCTACGCGCGGAAGGTCAAACAGACCTGACAGTCTTTCAGTTCGACGGCGTTGATGGTGTGAAGGAATTGGACGTCGATCCGGACCATTGGATCAACCGCTGCGCCGCGCAATACTATGGTGTGAATTCCATTCGCGCCATCACAGATAAATGAACGATTCTCATACCCCCATCCTTGTCACCGGCACTCATCGCAGCGGCACTACCTGGGTCGGCAAAATGCTGGCCGCGAACGCGGATACCGCCTACATCAGTGAGCCGCTCAATGTGCTTCATCGCCGCGGCGTTTTTCGTGCGCCGGTCAAGCACTGGTATACCTACATAACCAGCGAGAACGAGTCTGAATACCTGCCTGCATTCAAAGAGCTGCTGGATTTTGAATATCATTTCTGGCTTGAAATTTTTTCTATCCGGTCCCGCAAGGATTTCCTGCGCATGGGACGCGACTTCCGCACTTTCTTCATCGGCAGCATGCATGGACAGCGCCCGCTGCTCAAGGATCCGTTCGCTGCGTTCTCTGCGCCATGGTTTGCGGAAAAACTAAAATGTCAGGTTGTTGTCACGGTCCGCCATCCTGCCGCGTTTGCCAGCAGCCTCAAACGCCTCAACTGGCCCTTCGATTTCCATAATCTGCTCGATCAACCTGCCCTGATGCGAGATCATCTCGAAGCAGACCGCGCCGAAATGGAAGTGATTCCGGCCGATGACATCATCGCGCAGTCTGCATTGCTCTGGCGGCTGATCTATCGCGTCATCCATGAGACTTGTAGCCTGCATCCCGATTTCAAAGTGGTCCGCCACGAAGATCTATCCCTCGACCCGGTCTCAGGGTATAAAGACTTGTACGGATCGCTGGGGCTCAACTTCACTGAAAAAGTAAAAAACACCATTCTCAACTCCAGCAGTTCCGAAAACCCGAAAGAGCTATCCAGAAAGAAAACACATTCTGTCAGACTTGATAGCCAGGCAAATCTCGATAACTGGAGAAAGCGCCTCACCGCGGATGAGATCGCTCGCATCCGGCAAATTACCGAACCTGTCTCCTCTATCTTCTACGCTGATCAAGAATGGTAGAGTTATTCTTCGCCCTGCGAAGTCCCAGTGTTCTTCTGGGAAGCGGAGTGAAAAGAAGTCGAAGGACCGCTGATCACTAATCGCTGTTCACTGAAAACTGATCACTGATGACTGACCCACTGGTTTCCATCATCACTCCCTCGTTCAATCAGGCGCACTATCTCGAAGCGACCATCCAGTCCGTGCTCGGACAGGACTACCCGCGCATCGAATACCTCATTGTGGATGGCGGCTCGACCGATGGAAGCGTTGACATCATCCAAAAATACCTGAGCAAGATTGCCTGGTGGATCAGCGAGAGGGACAAAGGCCAGACCGATGCCATCAACAAAGGCTTTGCGCGCGCCAAAGGGGATATCTTTGCCTGGCTCAACTCTGACGATACCTACAACCCGGGTGCGGTCAGTGCGGGGGTGAAGTATCTAACTGAACATCCCGAGGTCGGCATGGTCTACAGTGACTGCAATTATGTGGATGAAGAAGGCCGAGTTATCGGTCAATTTCCCGCCGCGCAAACGGACTACCAGCGCCTGCGACAGGGATATGTTCATATTCCGCAGCAAACCATGTTCTTCCGCGCCAAATACTGGCAGGAACTTGGCCCGCTCGATCCATCCTTTTACTTCGCCATGGACTATGACCTGTGGACCCGTATTGCCAGACAGGCACCCCTAAAATACGTCCAGGGTCAGACCTGGGCAAATTTCCGCATCCACGGCTCAGGCAAGACCACTGCCGCCGATGACCGCTGCTGGCCCGAGATGCTCCGCGTCCATTACCGCGACGGCGGCAGCTTCTTTTCGACAATTGTGGCAAAATATTATCTGAGAAAACTCATTGGTCCCCTCTGGAAACGGCGTATCAGACCGGCCTAGTCATCGAGTCTCCAATTTCTAATTCCAATTGCCTCGCGCATACCTCTCACATGCAGCCCCTCCTTGTTTCCCCCTCCCTCGACGACCTTATCCGCCTGCTCCGCGCCTGGCGCTTCTGGGTTTTGGGGGCAGTCGTCGGCGCGTTGATTGGGGCGGCGTTCTATTTCATCGTTCCGCCGCCATATCGTGCCCGCGCGACTGTCAATGTGGATTTCAACCTTGAGCAGGCCTGGCCTAAAGACACGGATCGCCAGCAGTTCTACTATCTCGAGCGCGAGACGCGCAAACTGGAAGAGATTGCCTGGTCTGATCCAGTCATGAATCAGGTATCGTCGCAGTTCAGTATTCCAGTGGAAGAATTGCGCGGGGGCAAGCTGCAACTGAGCCAACCTGCCGAAGCCGGCTGGCATTTCTACGCCGACGACCGCGACCCGCTGTTGGCTGCTTCCCTTGCATCCGCATGGGCCACAGCTTTCATCGTCAAGGCGAATGACGAGATCCGGGCTGGCAACGTCAACGAATTTGTGACGCTGGGACTCACCCAATCCGCCAATTTGCCAATCACCCGCAGTGTGCCCCTGAGTAGATATTTGCTCGCAGGTTCTGCCGTTTTTCTCACGCTGGCTGTATTTGCTGTATTGTTTATCAGGCCTCAGGGCCAGGGGGATTCCAAAGTCTCCTGACTTTGGAGCGAACTGGCAACTCCCAACGTCGGGAGACGTCGGACTCCGTCAATGAACCAATGAAAAACTCTGTATTCTCTGTGGCTAACATCTCTCACATCCTCTGGGCTGCGGCTCTGCTCACGTTGCCAGTGACCAGTTTTCGCTGGTTCCCTTTCCTCGGAGAGAGCACTCTGGTGCGCCCACTGTCGTTGTATCCGCTTGCGATTCTTTTTCCGCTTTTGTTAATTCAAGCATGGCGAAAAAAGATCACTCTGAATTGGGCAGGTGCGTTGATCCCTCTTGGGGCGTTTGTCCTCCTCGTTTTTGCGGCGACCAGCTTCGGGGTCCTGACGGATCCGCTGCCGTTGCGCGGGCAAACCTACGACGGCCGCGCAGTCCGCGCACTGGCGACCCTCCTCATCGGCCTGGTCTTCTTTATCTGCTCCGTGTGGATGAATCGAGATGAAAAAGATTTCCGCTTTTCGGTGAAGTGGATCCTCGCCGGCCTGTGTCTCGACATTGCGTGGAGCGGACTGCAGGCAGTAACGTTTTATGCGCACTTGCTTCCCAGGGAGATGGTCACGCACTGGCAGCTTGCATTTTCGATGCGCGAACTCGTCCGCACCAATCGGATTTCAGGATTAGCCTATGAGCCTGCGTGGCTTGCAGGTCAACTGGCTACAACATTCATCCCATTACTCTTTGCTGCCGTGCTGACCAATTTCCGCATCACGCGGCTGAAATGGCTTGAGCCGGTGTTGTTGGCCCTGTGTGTACTTGTCGTGTTTGCCACCTACTCACGCGGCGGACTGTTGACCACCTTCGCCGCGGCAGGCCTCACCTTTTTATTGCTTGGCCGCGGAATCATCCGGGCGCTCTGGAATTGGTTTATCGGCGGCTTTCGCAGTCGCACCATGGATCTATTGTTCCGTATCGGTATTGTTGTTGTGGTCATTGGTGTGATCGCAGGCGCCTTCTTGTTTCTCAATCAGAAGGCTTTCTTCCGCCGCATGTGGCAATTCACCAATATTACCAACCTGACCGAATACATGGTGAATATCAATGCTGGCGCTCGCAGTGCTTATTCGACTGGAGCACTCGCCGCGTTCCAGAAATATCCATGGACGGGCACCGGACTCGGTGCCAGCGGGTTCTATATTTACCAGAACTTGCCAGATTGGGCGATGACCACCGTGCCTGAAATTGCGAAGCAACTAGATCCCACCAATCGCTTGTATCCGAATCCCAAAAACCTTTACGTGCGCCTGCTCGCCGAAACGGGCCTGATCGGTTTCTTCCTGTTCCTGGCATTTCAATTCTATGTGCTCGGCGATATGCTGTCGCTTCTGATGCGAAGGGAGACGTGGGCGCGCTTCGCGGTTGTGGCTGGAGTATTTGCATGGCTTGCCGTCGCATTTTATAATTTCACCCAAGACTCACTGGCAACGCCAAACATCTGGATCATCCCGGGGATTTTGGTGGGGCTGTCTGCTGCTGTCGCCGAGGATGGCGACCAGAGCAGGATTTAGGAGCATTGATGATCGTTCTTTCCGTCGGTATGCCGCGCGCCGGTTCGGGCTGGCATTACAACCTCATTCACGACCTCATGGACGCGGCCGGTGCAACCGATGTGCGCGATATCCGCGAGAAATACCATTTGCAGAACATCCTCACGGAAGTGAACTGCAACATTGGCGTACTCTCGTGGCGCAGACTGGCGATGGTGGCCGTGCCTGCGCTGATGGGCAACACCTTTGTAATCAAGGCGCACTCGGGACCCAGCTCAGCCTCGCGTCTGCTCTCGACTCTGGGCCTGCTGCGGGCCACATACATTTACCGCGACCCGCGCGATGCCATGCTCTCCGCCTTTGATTATGGTCAGCGTGCACTTGCAAAGGGACATCCCAATGCCTTTTCTCACATTTCTGATTTTCAGAAAAGCGTGGACTTTATGATGGAGTATGTCCACATCTGGGAAAAGTGGATGGCTGAGAAGAACGTGCTTGTCGCTCGTTACGAAGATTTGCTGACGAGCTATGACGCGGAAGCTGCCAGACTGGTGGAATATCTCAAATTGGACGGGAGCAGGCCGGAGGTCCGCGCCGTAATCGAGAAATATCGCCCCGGAGCCAATGACGGGCAGCAGGGCCTGCATTTTTACAAGGGGAAGATTGGCCGGTTCCGCACATCCTATACAAATGACCAGCAGGCAGTCCTGCGGGATAAGCTCAAAGCCTATTTGCCCCGTATGGGCTACGATGCCTAGGAATTTTGCAAAGGTGTAATTCATCTGTAACCTGCAAGCGCTGCCGGTGTACAATAATTTGTTATGATAAGGAACTATGCGTAAGTACGACAGCCCCTACATGGCAGATTGGTTTGCCATTTCGCTCAGATGGATCATGCTGCTTGGCCTGGTTGTGTCCCTGGGATTGGGGGGCAAACTGGGGCTCGGCGTGTCGTGGCCGCTTGTGCTGCTGATCTTCCTGAATCTGGTCATGACGGCGCTGGCGAGCATGAACATCCGAGTCCGCTATCACCGTGTCCTTGCCATGGCGGCGGACCTGCTGCTCACGGGAATATTCTTCTGGGTACAGGGCAATGTGCGCGGCCCGGCATTTTGGACGGGGCTTCTCCCCATTTTGACGGGTTCCATCTATTTCGAACAGCTTGGCGGCCTGGTCGGCGCCTCGATTTTTGCAGCTTTCATTCTCTTCACGGGCTATCGGAACCAGACGGATCTATCGCTTGCATTAGTGATTGCTGCGGCGATGCTGGGGTTTGGCGCAGTGTTCGGATTCCTTGGCCGACGGCTGATGGTTCACATGCGGAAGACAAGGGAGGTCTGGCTGGATGCGGAGGAGAGAAAACGCCGCATTCAGACCGAGCGCCTGCGCGCCATCTATGAGCTGACCTCCACCCTGGCGGCGACGCTCAGTTACAAGCGTGTGCTCGAATCCGCTCTGGATATGGGAACAACCGCACTCAACCCGGACCCTGACGAGGCCGTAAATGATCCGCTGGTGGGCGCGGTCCTGCTGTTCAAGGGAGGCAAGCTGCGAGTTGGTTCGGCCCGTCGTTTCACTACCGCCGATATGCGCGTGCACTTCGACGCAACCGAGGGCATCCTCAAACGTCTTTTTGACGAAGGCGATCCCATCGTGACAAAAGATATCGGTTACGATCCGGAGCTGGGGCGGATCGTCGCTTTCCGGAACTGCACCACGGCCTATTGTTTCCCGCTGCGGAGCGGCTTTAATGTTTATGGCGCGTTGATCTTTGCCCATGCGGATCCTGATTATTTCACATCGGATCGGCGCGATCTGCTCGACATTATCGGTCGTCAATCTGTGATTTCGATCCAGAACGCGCGTCTCTATCAGGATCTGGTGGAGGAAAAAGAGCGCATGGTGGAAGTGCATGAAGAGGCGCGCAAGAAACTGGCGCGTGACCTGCACGATGGTCCCACCCAGTCGGTTGCGGCCATGGCCATGCGCATTAACCTGACGCGCCGCATGCTGAAAAAAGATACGAGGATGGCGGATGACGAACTGGTCAAGCTGGAGGAACTGGCCCAGCGCACCACGAAAGAGATCCGTCATATGCTCTTTACGCTGCGGCCTCTGATCCTGGAATCGCAGGGCCTCACCGCGGCATTGCAGTCGATGTCCGACAAGATGATGGAGACGTACAACCAAAAAGTGACTGTCAGCGTGGAAGAGCGTGTGACCAACCAGCTTGAGATGGGTAAACAGGGCGTGATCTTCTATATCATCGAGGAAGCAGTCAACAACGCACGCAAGCACGCGAACGCAGGGACGATCTCTGTCCAGTTGAAACAGATGGATACAGGCCTGGCCCTGCTGGAGGTCTCGGACGATGGCGTTGGTTTTGACGTGAAAGCTGTAACAGAAGGTTATGACAAGCGCGAGAGCAGCAGCCTCGGCATGGTCAACTTGCGCGAGCGTACCGAACTGGTCAATGGTCTGCTGCAGATTGATTCCATCCCTGGGCAGGGCACGCGCGTCATGGTTTACATCCCGCTTACGGAGGAAGCCTCCGACCGCTTGCATCATGCGCGCCGCCAGAGCGAGAGAATCTAGAGATGCCCTTCATTGCAGACGTTCATTACTTCGAACATACAAGTAAAACTCTCAGCCGCCCGCCCCTGATCCTTCTTCATGGAGCGGGTGGTTTTCATTTATCGTGGCCGCCGCATCTCCGCCGCATTCCAAGCTCGGCGGTTTATGCGCCTGACCTGCCCGGACACGGCCAGTCACCGGGGGATGGCAGGCTTATGATCGAGCAATACGCGGAGGATATGGAGCGATTTCTCCACACGCTTGGTTTATCGAACGCCGTGATCGCCGGATATTCGATGGGAAGCGCAATCGCCCTGATGCTTGCATTGAAGCACCCCGCGCGAGTACGTGGGCTGGTCCTGTTGAGTGGCGGACCCAGATTGAGCGTTTCACCGGTAATCAAGGAAGGCCTGAGCAAGCCGGAAACTTTTCTCTCGACCGTCCAACTGATCAACGATTATTCATTCGATTCCAGTGCTTCACCGCGTTTGAAGGAATTATCCACGCAGCGCATGGCAGGCACGCGCCAGATCGTGTTGTACAACGATTTTTTGGCCTCGGATGGGTTCGATGTGACAGATCGGCTTGGGGAAATAAAGGTCCCGACCTTGATCATCTGCGGCGAACATGACAGGATGACACCGCTTCGGAATTCAGAAATCTTGCATACGGGTATTCGGAACTCCCGCCTTGAGATCGTAGAAAACGCGGGTCACATGGCGATTCTTGAACGGCCCGATGTGATCACGAATTTGATTGCTGGCTTTTTGGATGAATTCCCGCCTCTCGTGTGATCAATATCAGGAGTGCAAAATCTCCTGTTTCGATACTCCTAAGCAAATAATTTCCTCAAAATTGGCAGGGCATTCATTACCGCCCGGGCGCGATGGCTCAGGCGGTTTTTTTGTTCCATATCCAGTTCGGCCATGGTTTTGCCAAGATCTTCCATGAAAAATACGGGGTCATATCCAAAACCACCAGTTCCCCGTTCTTCGGGGATGATCTCGCCATAGCAATTCCCCTCAGCCAGTTCGACTTCGCCAGAGGGTTTTGCGATGGCAATCGTCGCGTGGAAATGCGCCGTCCACGGGCGCGGACTACCTTTCAGGTTCTGCAGCAACAAGGCACGGCGATCTGCGTCCTTTGCACCGGGTTTGGGAGAGTAGCGCGCCGAGTGAAGTCCGGGTGCACCATCCAAAGCGTCCACTTCGAGGCCGGAGTCATCTGCAAGGGAGAGGAGTCCACTGGCTTTGGCAAATGCAACCGCCTTCCTGGTCGCGTTCTCGGCATAGGTCTCGCCGTCCTCTTCTACATCAAGCGCAAGACCAATATCCGCGGGCGTCACAAAATCGATCCCTGTATCTTTCAACAGGTCCTGAATTTCCTTCACTTTACCTTTGTTGTTGGTCGCGATCAATAATTTATCAGACATCTTGAGCTGCCCGGTTCTTAATTTGGTCTCTGGCCCACTGCGCATGTCTGCTTACAAGTGGTTCATCATCCTGCATAGCTCTTTCCAGAATGGGGATATCCTTCTCGTCTCCTGTGTTTCCAACTGCGATCGCCAGATTTCTCAGATAGCCGCGTCGTTTGGGACGTTTGAGCGGAGTCCGCTTGAAGCGTTGATTGAACTCCACGGATGTCAGGAGCAGGTCATCGGTCAGGACCGGAAGCGGAATGAGCGGCTCGAAGGCAGAGTCCCCTTTCAGGGCGAAGCGATTCCACGGGCAGACCTGCTGGCAGATGTCGCATCCAAAGACCCAGCCATTCATTTTGGAACGAAGCTCTTCCGGAATATCATCTTTCAACTCGATCGTGAGATAAGAGATGCAGCGGCGGGCATCGATGGTGCGATCAGGCAAAATGCAATCAGTAGGGCAGGCCTCGATGCAGCGAGTGCAGGTGCCGCAGTGATCGGTTCGAAAAGGCTCGTCAGGCTCAAGCTCTATACCAAGCAAAATTTCGGCGAGGAAAAAGGTGGAACCTGCTTTGGGGTTGATCAGGCAGGTGTTCTTGCCAACCCAGCCGAGGCCGGCGCGTTGTGCGAGCTCACGCTCGAGGATGGGACCGGTATCCGTGTAATAACGATTGGGAATCGGATGGCCAAGCTGCTCTTCGATGAAGCCTACGATGGCTTGCAATTTTTGAGGGAGGATGTCGTGATAGTCGCTGCGGAGGGCGTAGGATGCAATTTGCCCCACATCGCCGCCCGGGACGGCGGGTTTAGCAACAGGAGCATAAGGAATCCCCAGCACAAGAATCGATTTGCACTCAGGTAGAATTTGCTTTGGGTCCGCGCGGCGTATGCGGCTGCGTTCTTCAGCGAGGTATCCCATCGTGCCATGCATGTCCGCGTTGAGCCATGATTCGAAGATGTCATAGTGCTCAGGGGGTTCAGAAGAAGTAACGCCAGCCAGGGTAAATCCCAGCTGTCTTGCTTTTACCTTTATTTGTTCCTTCAGATGTTCTGGGGGTGTCATAAAACTTTGAGGCGAAAAGACGAAGCACTATGTATAGTTCGCGTTTGCGGCTTATTGTAACCTTTCTCAGTCTGCCGTTTTGTCTCAAGTATCTCTCGCTGATTCTCCCGGGTTTGCGGTCTATCGTTTAATGATGCGATTCCTGTCCGTAAGTCTGCAAGGGGTTCTCTAATCTGCTCCTCCCAGTGTTCTACTGATGGGCCTGGATACCAACCTGACAGCGCTGCTTGCCAATAGACTGAAGTGACCAGTTTCCAACCCTTGATGGTAAAATGTACCCAAGGTAACCAAAACGTTTTGGTGAATTATGCGTCCAACCATTCGAGATGTTGCAAAAAAGCTGAATCTATCCATTACTACTGTTTCGCGCGCATTGGATGGGTACGATGATGTTGCCGAGCCAACCCGGCAACTGGTGATCAATACAGCGCGAGAATTGGGATATACCCCGAATCGCGCTGCCCGACAGTTGCGTCGCCAGAAGGCGGAAACCATCGGCTTCATCCTGCCGGCCGGTGCGCAACACTTTTCCGAACCGTTCTTTACCGAATTCATTGCCGGGTTGGGCAACGAACTGGCCACCCGAAATTATGACCTGCTGGTGTCTGCTGTTGCCAGTGAAGATGACGAACACGAAATGTACAAACGCTGGGCAAATGGCGGTAAGGTGGATGGCTTCATTCTCAATCGCCTGCGACTTCATGACTGGCGCGTAGAGTTTCTAACCAAACAGCACCTGCCCTTCGCAACCCTGGATTATTCAGGGGAGGGACGTTATCCATGTATTCGTGTGGATGGGGAAGAGGGTTTTGTGGAGCTGGTGCGGCATGTCTATGAAAAAGGCTTCCATCGATTTGCTTTCATTGGTGGACCGGGAAACCTGGTCAACCAGGCAGAACGAT
The DNA here is from genome assembly GCA_029782225.1 of Chloroflexota bacterium. Classification (GTDB taxonomy): domain Bacteria; phylum Chloroflexota; class Anaerolineae; order Anaerolineales; family Villigracilaceae; genus JAKOVF01. The sequence continues at coordinate 85,368 of JAKOVF010000440.1, forward strand.
TAGGTTGGTTCTGCCAGGCCATCCACTTTCATGGGCTTGCGCTCAATAACAATTTCGTAACCACGGCTGACCTGACCAGTACTGGAGGCTATCAGTCGGCGATTGAGTTGCTGAGTTTGCCAGATCCGCCGGATGCCATCCTGTGCATCAATGACGAGACAGCTTTCGGTGTGCTTCATGCCGCTCATCGGCAAGGTTTGGAGGTTGGGCGGCAGCTTGCTGTAGCCGGCTTCGATGGCGTTCAGGATGCAAAACATTCGGAACCGCCGCTCACCACGCTCGATATCCCGGTTTTCGACATTGCCCGGCAGTTGGTGGACATGCTTGTGAGGACCATTGCTGGGGAGGTGGTTGAGTCGCCCGTTTTTATCAAGCCCGCGCTGCTGGTTCGTCCATCGACAGGCAGCTAATTGCTTCCGCTCCGCCTCTTTTTTTGTCGGTTTTCCAAAACGTTTTGGAGAACAATATGATTTGGATAAAAACATGCGATACGATTTGAAAGATAAGGTCATGATCATAACGGGAGCCAATTCAGGCATAGGAAAGGCCGCTTCCGTTCAACTGGCACGGTGCGGCGCTGCGGTCGTCGTGACATGCCGAGACGATCATTCTGGAACGACTGCTTGTGGTGACGGTAGCAGCCATCGCCGTGCGGCACTTGAAAGACCATCCACAGTTGCACTTGTTTTGGTGGGACTGCCGCTGACCCTGCAACAAGCGATCAAGGCTGATATCACATCCGAGGCAAAGCAACTTGCATCCAAGGTGTAAATGAAATCAACCAGACCTATACAACACACATTGACCAAACTCTTCGTCGAATTCCTTCAAAGCGAACAAGCTTCCGGAATTATGCTCATCGCGAGTACGGCAGCTGCATTGATGCTTGCCAATTCACCCTGGGGCGACAGTTTCCTGCGCCTGTGGCATTTCAAGATTGGCCTTGATGTGGGCGCACTCCACTTCAGGTATGACCTGGCGCACTGGATCAACGATGGCTTGATGGCAATTTTCTTCCTCTTGATTGGCCTTGAAATTGAGAGGGAACTTTACATAGGTGAATTGTCTGACATAAAGAATGCTTCGTTACCCATCTTTGCAGCCATTGGCGGCATGATTATCCCCGCTTCCATTTATCTGGCTGCCACGTTGGGAACTGCAACCGTGAATGGCTTTGGAATTCCCATGGCTACGGATATTGCATTTGCACTGGGAATTCTGTCGCTGGCCGGTAGCAGGATTCCCGTTACGCTGAAAATCTTTCTGACGGCATTTGCTATCATTGACGACCTGGGCGCGATCTTGGTCATAGCGCTGTTCTATTCAAACGAGTTTTCCATTTTGTACCTGGCAGCGGCACTGGGAATATTCCTGCTCCTCCTCGCATTGAATAGACTGGGCTTGCGGTCCCTGGTTGTCTACCTGGCCCTGGGTGTGGTCATGTGGTATTTGATTCTTCAATCCGGCATCCATGCCGCGGTGGCCGGTGTTCTGCTCGCTTTTGCGATCCCCTTTCGTGATGGCCAGGAGTCATCTCCATCCTTCAAACTGCAGCATGCGCTGCACAAGCCTGTGGCTTTCTTGATCATGCCGCTGTTTGCGCTGGCCAACACCGGCGTAGTGTTGATGGGAGCATCTATCGACAAGCTGATTTCACCGAGCACCCTTGGAATCTTTTTCGGATTGGTCATCGGGAAACCACTGGGGATCGTTCTCTTCTCTTTCATTGCAATCAAGCTTCGAGTTTCACAATGGCCGGATGGAATGTTTATGAAGCACCTCATCGGCGCAGGTTTTCTGGGCGGCATTGGTTTTACGATGGCGATCTTTATTACAATTCTGGCGTTTGGGGATACAGAAATCGCGCAATACTCAAAACTTGCGATCCTGCTCGGTTCACTTTTGGCCGGGATTGTCGGATATTTGATTTTGAGAGCCCGGCAGGCAGACGAGTGAAGCGATTTTCGGAACCCGGAGAAGGAAGTTGCCCAATCTGGAAATCAGATGGATGCATCGGTTCTGGCGTACCGATGGCGCGCTGCTGAGATCCTATTCGTGCGCAAATCAACTGCGGGACTGAACTTGGCAGATCATTCGAGAGATTGTGCAATATCCGCTCTGGCAAGCTTGGAGGCCAACATGCAAGTTAAAGATTGTATGAAACGAAACGTTTTTTACATTACAGCCGAAACCACCATCGCAGAAGCGGCGCGTCTGATTTCAGACAAACACATCGGCAGTCTGCCAGTTGTGGATCCCAGCGGAAAACTAGTGGGCCTGCTTCCATTACGCGGCCTGCTTCAGACCGTTTTGCCCGATTTTCTTCAGCTGATCGAAGACTTCGACTTTGTGGCTGATTTTGGAGCAGCTGAGGAGCGCAAACCTGACCAGGCTCTGCTCGCCCGTCCGGTCAAAGAAATCATGCTCCCCCCGACAGCCGTGGAGGAAACAAGCGGGCTCATGCGTGCCTTCGCCCTGCTTCACCAGCACCAAATCCATGATTTACCTGTTGTCGATCGACAGGGCCGACTGGTGGGCATCGTCTCGCGCGTAGATGTAGGCACTGCATTTCTATCAAGCTGGAACGTAATTCAAGGAGATTGACATGTTGGCAGGCCTTGTGGCGTGCGTCATTTTTGCCGGGACACTGTACCTTGTCTTTTCAGAGAAGCTCAACCGTACCGTCGCCTCCATCGCCGGGGCAGTCGTGATGGTAGGGGTGGGGATGCTCCTGGGGTTCTATACCGAGGAACAAGCCATTGACTCAGTGGACGCCGAAACCGTGGGTCTGCTTTTAGGCATGATGATTTTAGTAACCTTACTTGAACCGACTGGCTTTTTCCAGTATCTGGCCGTGCAGGCTGCGCGTTTTTCCAAAGGGAAGCCCCTGCGTTTGCTGGTTTTACTGGGAACAGTCACTACCGTGCTTTCCATGTTCCTGGACAACGTAACCACTGTGGTGTTGATTGCCCCTGTCACCATCTTGATCAGCGAAATCCAGGGCGTCAACCCGGCGCCGCTTTTGATGGCGGAAGCCTTACTATCGGATACGGGTGGCATCGCCACCCTGGTGGGCGATCCGCCCAACGTGTTGATTGCCTCCGCCGCCGGGTTTGTTTTCAACGATTTCATCACGCATGCCCTGCCCATCGTGCTGGTGGCCTGGTTTGCCGCGCTCTTAACCCTGCGCTACCTCTTCCGTCATGAACTGGCAGAACTCCCCGCCAACCCCGAGGCGATTATGAGCCTCGACCCGGCCGCGGCGCTTGAGGATTGGCGAACTGCACGAAAGGTGCTGGCGGTTCTTGGCGTTGCCATCCTGTTCTTTTTCCTTGGAAAATTTCTCCCCATCAGCCCGGCTTTTATTGCCTTGAGCGCCGCCTCGGCCGCGCTGTGTTGGATTCGACCTGACATCCGCAAGGTACTGGAACGAATCGAATGGAGTGTGCTCGTCTTTTTCGCCGCCCTCTTTGTGCTTGTCGGCGGCCTGGAAGCGGCAGGTGTGCTGCACGGCATCACTGAGGTGATCATGCGTGCCAGTGAGGCCAGTCCGCTTGTTCTGGGGGTAGGCTTGCTGTGGTTCGTTGCCGTTCTTTCGGCATTTGTCGATAACATTCCCATCACCATTGCCATTATCCCGGTCATTCAAGAGCTCAGCGCAGCTGGCGTGAACGTGGGGCCGCTGTGGTGGGCGCTGGCGTTTGGGGCGGGCCTGGGCGGCAATGGCACCATTATCGGCTCCACCGCAAATGTGGTTGTCGCCTCGCTGTCTGAACGGACGAGGACGCCCATCACCTCTGCGCTTTGGAATAAAAGGGGCTTACCGGTCATGCTGGTTACGCTCGTGGTGACAACTCTTTTATACATTGTGGCCTATCCATTCTATTTGAAGTAGCGAGGAGACGATCTCATGGCTAAGACCGTGATTGCTGCCGCTCTGGGTGAGTGCGTCCATGTAGCCGGTATCTCCAATTTTCTGCGCCTGGCTGAAATTGCGGGTTGGCGAACTGTCTTTCTCGGTCCGGCAGTATCCATTGATGATCTCTTGACTGCGGCACGACGGGAGTGTACCGGCCAGACCCCCGCAGATCAGCTTCTGGTTGGTGTATCGTACCGCCTTACACCTGAGAATGGAGAACGTCTCCTGGGTGCATTTGCAGAGGAGGCCGCTATTTTGCATGACGGTGGTGTTCGTTTTGCCTTTGGAGGGACGCCGCCAGTTGCGGAACGGGCGCGTAAACTCGGATTTTTTGAGAAAATCTTCGACGGGAGTGAATCACCTGAACAGGTTCTCGCGTATCTCAAGGGCCAGCCAGCTCAGGACCTGGCCGAATCAGACTACCCGCAACTTGCCACCGAACGAATAGCCTGGCGCGCCCCGTATCCAATCCTGCGGCACCACTTCGGCCTGCCGACGATGAGTGCTACCATCGAAGGCATCCGGAAAATCGCTGAAGCCGAGGCTCTGGACCTGATCTCCCTCGGTACGGACCAGGATGCGCAGGAGAACTTTTTTCATCCTGAGAGGCAGGACCCGCGTCGTAAAGGTGCCGGTGGAGTCCCTGTCCGCACGCCCGATGATTATCGCGCCCTCTATCAGGCCTGCCGCCGCGGGAACTTTCCCATGTTGAGAGCCTACTCCGGCACGGATGATTTCATTCGCTATGCTGAAGTTCTGACCGAGGCCATTCACAATGCCTGGTGTGCCATCCCGCTCTTCTGGTTCAACCAGATGGATGGGCGAGGCCCCTGGGATCTGGAAGGCTCCATCCGCGAACATCAAAAGATCATGGCCTGGTATGGCGAAAGGAATATCCCCGTGGAACTCAATGAGTCACATCACTGGGGCATGCGCGACGCGCCCGATGTGATCTTTGTTGCCAGCGCATTTCTATCAGCTTATAACGCCAGGCGATTTGGCGTGAAGGATTACATCGCGCAAATGATGTTCAACAGCCCACCCGGTACCACCGACGCGATGGATCTGGCCAAGATGCTGGCGCTGCTCGAAATGATAGCCCCTCTTTCATTCCCTGATGAAGGAACGGAGGGTGGCTTCCGCATTTGGAAACAAACACGCATCGGCTTGCTGTCGCATCCTCTCGACCCCGCCGCGGCGCGTGGTCATCTGGCTGCCAGCACTTATCTGCAAATGGCGCTGAAGCCGCATATTTATCACATCGTTGGCCATACGGAAGCGCATCACGCCGCGAATGCGGATGATGTGATTGAGGCTAGCAAGATCGTGCGGCGTGCGATCAACAATGCAATGGGTGCGCCGAATATGCTCCACGCGCTCGAAGTGCAGGAGCGCAAGGAGCGGCTCGTAAGCGAGGCAAGTCTCACGCTTGAGGCCATTCGAGGTCTGGCAGGGCCGGGCGTGAATGATCCATGGACAGACCCTCCTACACTGGCGAAGGCCGTCACTGCCGGGGTGTTGGATGCTCCCCAATTGGTGAACAACAAGTTCGGGCGTGGAATGATCCGTACCCGGGTGGTGGACGGTGCGTGTGAGGCAGTGGACGAATCGGGACGGGTCCTTACTGAGGAGGAACGTCTATCCAAACTAAGATAGGCTCTGTTTTCTTCGTTCTACACAAAGGAGAATCGCATGGCAGAAAAATACACAGTGTTAGGGGCGGGTCATGGTGGCAAGGCCATGGCCGCTCACCTGGCCTTGCTGGGCGCGGATGTGGCTCTCTGGAATCGCACCTTTGATCATATTGAGATCATCAGGAAGCGCGGCGGGATTGAATTGGAAAGTGCAGAGGGTGGGCCACATGGATTTGGCAGATTGAAGCTCGTTACATCAGACATGGAGGAGGCAATCGCCCATGCGCAGGTGATCATGGTGGTGGTGCCTTCCTCAGCCCATGCAGAGATCGCAAAGGCAACCACCTGCCACCTCAAGGATGGACAGATCGTCATCCTGCATCCAGGACGCACGCTTGGGGCATTGGAATTTGCAAAGACGATCCGCGACAACGGCTGTACGACAGATGTGACAGTGGCGGAAGCGGAAACTTTCATCTATGCCAGCCGAGCCGATGGACCGGCGCAAGCGCGTATCTTCCGGATCAAGGAAGCGGTGCCGCTGGCTGCACTGCCAGCTTCTCGCAACGAGATGGTGCTCGACTGCATACATCATGCCTTTCCCCAGTTCATTGATGGCGTGGATGTGCTTCACACGGGTTTGAACAACATGGGGGCGATCTTCCATCCGGCCCTCACATTACTCAACGCCGGGTGGATTGAGCACACCAACGGCGAATATCAGTTTTATATCGACGGGGTCACGCCTTCGGTCGCGCGCGTGCTCGAAGTCCTCGACCGCGAGCGTGTGACCGTGGCATCATCCGTGGGCATCCGCGCCCGCACCTCGTTGGAATGGCTCAAACTGGCTTATGACACAGAAGGCGCTGACCTGCATGAGGCCATCCATAACCAGCCGGGCTATTATGGAATCAAGGCTCCCACCACGCTTCATCACCGCTATATTTTCGAGGATGTGCCGATGAGCCTGGTTCCGATCGCATCGCTGGGCATGCGCTATGGTGTCTCTGTGCGCGGCATGGAAAGCATCATCCGCATCGGAAGCATCATTCATCGCACCGATTATTGGCGGCGCGGACGAACGGTGGAGAGACTTGGGCTTGAACAGTGGAGCGTGAGTGAGTTGACGAGATTCGTTAAGGAAGGAGTGATTGACTGATGTGTGGAATTGCTGGCGTATTTGGGAAACAGGCGCCTCCAGATGTTGAGCAAATGCTTAAGAAGCTTATCCACCGCGGGCCGGATGGTCAGGGTATTGAGAACCTTCCTGCCGGAACATTAGGACATACCCGCCTCGCCATTCTTGACGTGGAAGGGGGGCATCAGCCGATGGGATTTGACGGCGCCTGGATCACTTTCAACGGCGAAATCTATAACTACCGTGAACTGACACGCGACTATCTGGCAGGCGTGGATCTTCAAACTCACAGCGATACAGAGGTGATATTACAGCTCTATCTCAAACTTGGCCCGCATGTTGTGGAGCTGCTTGATGGTATGTTTGCATTTGCGATCATCCAGGGCGACGAACTTTTTCTGGCCCGCGACTCGCTCGGCATCAAGCCGCTTTACTACAGTAAACGAGAAAACGTTTTTTGTTTCGCATCCGAGATAAAGGCTTTGGCGCTCGTGACAGATGAAATCTGCGAGTTCCCTGCGGGGTATTGGTATCATTCCAAAACTGGCTGGCAGGCCTATTACGAAGTTCACCCTGCTTTGCTGGAGATCAAGGATGAGACGCAGGCCATTGAAGCCATTCGCACCGTTCTCACGGAGGCCGTGCAAAAGCGTCTGCTTGCCGATGTGCCTGTGGGCATTAGTTTGAGCGGCGGTCTGGATAGCAGTATCGTTGCGCTGCTTGCGAACGCCGGCACCAACCATTTACATTCGTTTGCAGTCGGTATGGAAGGCAGTGAAGATATACAGGCCGCGCGCAAAATGGCAGAGGTGTTGGGCACCCGCCACCACGAAAGAGTCTATACAGAGGAAGAAATGCTGGACATGCTTCCCAGGGTGATCTATCATCTCGAATCCTTCGACGCGGCGCTGATCCGCTCTTCTATCCCCAACTTTTTCCTGGCAGAAATGGCCTCAAAATATGTCAAAGTCATCTTAACAGGGGAAGGTGCAGATGAAATTTATGCCGGATACGACTACCTCCGTTCTTACGACAACCCGCAAAAACTTCAAGGCGAAATGATTGGAATTACTACTGCTTTGCATAACACCAATCTGCAGCGGGCTGATCGCATCCCAATGGCGTTCGGCCTCGAAGCACGTGTTCCCTTCCTGGATGTTAAATCGGTTGCTCTGGGCCTGGGATTGCCTGCTCAATGGAAAGTCCACCACGACAGACCTGCAAAGTTTCTCCTGCGCCAGGCATTCAGCACTGACCTGCCGGGAGAAATTGTCAATCGGCCCAAGCAGAAGTTTTCCAGAGGTGCGGGATCATCGGACGTCATCGCACAAGTGGCCGAGCGTGAAATATCTCATAATGATTTTCAGTCGGAAGTTGCCCGGCTGCTCTATTACTGGAATTATCACCTGCCAAACAGGGAAGCACTGTACTACTATCGGATTTTGCATGATTTTTATCGTGATGAATGGATTTTTCCGACAATGGGACACAGCCGCAGTTTGTAAATCAATTCCTCGGAGCATCGCATATGCCAGCCTCTGATTGGTACGCCTGGGTGATTTTGCCTCTCATTGTTTTTGCATCGCGAGTTGCAGACGTGACTCTCGGCACCCTACGGATTATCTTCACCTCGCGGGGTCAGCGCAAATTTGCGCCTTTGCTCGGTTTTGTGGAAGTCCTCATTTGGATCGTAATGGTGAACCAGATTGTGAAGAACGCACACAGCCTGACCGCCTATATCGGCTATGCAGCTGGATTCGCAACCGGTACCTACGTCGGGATGTTGATCGAAGACCGCATGGCAATGGGCACACTCGTTCTACGCATCATCCTTGCCAAAGGAGCACATGAACTCACATCCGCTTTGCGGAATGCCGGATTTGGCGTGACCAGCGTCGAGGGCGAAGGCGCGCAGGGAGCAGTACAGCTTCTTTACACTGTTGTCCAGCGGAAAGATTTTAACAGAGTCGCAAGTATCATTCATGAAATCTGCCCGGGCGCGTTTTTCTCCGTTGAGGAGGTCCGTTCCAGCGAGATGGGGATCTTTCCACGCAGTCCGATTATGAGCGCCAGAGTTAGTAGAAGAAAATGAGATCCCAAATGTAATGTGGTCTTCTATTCCTAAAGCAATCGGTCATCAGGGATGCGGGCGAGCTGACCAGGCTGCCTGTTCCAGGTTACAAGGATTTCGTTAGATCTGGAACACCGTAACGAAAAAGGGCAGGCTGCAAAGCCTGCCCATGTTATAGGGTCACTATCAAATAGCCCGGTATGGTCAAATCAAGTTTATGTGGATAAACCCCGGCTGGCGCGCTATCTCTTTTATCGCCTGTTTCAGGTCGTTCCATTTACTGGACAATGATCTTCACAAACAGGGCCTTGCCAAACGGTACGCCCTTGGCATTGGACATTTGCCAGGCGCTCGTATATTCACCGGCTTTGGCCGGTGCCTTCAGGTTAACAGAAATCTGAACAGTTTGACCGGGCTGCACAACGCTTCCAAGCGGCACAGGCTGTCCAGACATCTTTTCACCATAGGCGTAAATCAGGCCATAGCCATCACCCCAGGTGCAGGCCCCATCGTTTGTGATCTTCCAGGTTTTGATGAAATCCTGGTTGGGTGACAATGTTGAGTTGTCCGGGATGGTCACATCCACGTCGCCGCCAAAGGTCATGCTATCGCACAAAGTGCCGGGAGTACCCTGGGCGATGAGCGTCGGATCAGTCACCAGCGCGGTGTTGGTCGCGGTGACCGAGGCAGTGGTCGGCTCAGATGTCACGGTGACTGTTGGCGGCGGAGGAGTGGGCGAAAAGGCTGCGGCAGTCAGTGTGAACTCGGCGACAACCGTCTTAGCCGCAGCCGTGTAGATCACGTTGACATCAGGTGTGGGAGCGGGAATGGTGGCGGGTGCGCAGGCGCTTAGCAGGGTAAGCGCCATCATCGTGAGAACTGCCAGTCGAAGTTTCATTTGATCTCCATATCTGCCATAGCTATGGACAAAGCTTACTTCTTGACATCAATCACGACGCACAGGAACGATCCAAAGAAGTTGCCGCCATCGTCCTTCATGCGCCAGCATTCCTCGTAATGGTTCTCCGTCAGGGAAGCTGTGAGATTCACCGCAAAATCCTTGGTTTCACCCGGCTGCACAAAATCCTTTTTGAGTTTGATGGGGACATTGTAGCCATCGAGCTTGCCGCCCATATAGACCAGCACGTATCCATCGTCCCAGGCGCAGGTGCCGGAGTTCATCACACGCCAGACTTTTTGAAAGTCAGTGCCTGGCTTGAAAACGGTCCCATCGGGGACGGTTATGTCTGCGACGAAGGAGAGTTTATGGCAGCTATCGGTTGAGGTGGGAACGGGCGTGGATGCAAGTGGTGTAAAACCGGTAGCAGGTGTGTTAAAGGCGAAAGGTGTGCCGGTACCGGGCGTGAAAACAGGGAAGGTGGCCTGGAATCCTGTCGTTGCGGTGGGTGGAATCACAATTGTGTTGGTCGGCAAGGGCGACGGAGGAATAGCCAGGGCGGTTTGAGTCTGTTGCATGGCGGACTGCGTGAGCACAAGTGCCAGAGCCTGGGTTTGAATGGCTGAGGTATCCTGAGTTGGCGCAGCAGGGGCAGCCCCTATATTGCAGGCGCTCAGAATCAGCGCAAGGAGCCCTGTGACCGCCAGCCAGATGTACTTGCGGGGTTTCATGATGGTGTAACCTCCAAATATGGTTATCATCATTATAACGCACCTACGGGGTGGCTGTAGCGGTTGCCGTTGCCGTGGAAGTCGGCGTCACGGTGGGGGTGGATGTAGGTGTAAGAGTCTGGGTCACGGTAGGCGTAAAGGTGGGCGTGGAAGTGGGAGCGGCGGTGGGGGCATTGCCCAGACGCAGAATGTACGGGTTCAGCCACAGGGCCTCATCGTCTCTCGAACGGCCATTGGTCTGCACAACTAAGATGAATTTGACCGTCTGGCCCGCAAGACTGCTCAGATCCAGATTGACAGAATAGTACTTGCCTTCGTAGACTTCATTCCAACTGGCAAGAGTATAGACCTGTCCGTTGTTTTTGTAATCGAGGCGGAAGATCACATTGCAGTCCGTGGCTCCATACCGGCAGTTCACAAAGGCGCGGAAGCGGTCACCGGATTGGACGGTAAAGGCCGGGAACTGGCCGGAGATCAGCCCGTTGTTTGAATCCTTGGGGACGGTCAACAGGCCAGGCTCATTTTCCTTGCTGCCGTCCTCCAGCCTGGGATTGTTCAGCCAGACTACATAACCTGCAGGATCCCCTTCTGTTCCGGGGCAGGGAAGAGCGCCATTATTGTTTTGCCAGTCCGCTGCGCAATAATTATCGGCGAAGCTGTAGGCCACGTAGGATGGCCCGCTCACCTTGATATCCACCCAGAAGGCTGTATCTGCCTGTGCACCGATGCCGAACAAGACGTAGGACGCGTTGCGCAGCTTCCAGTAACCGCGATACCTCCCGTCGCTGTTCGGCGCGGTCAGCTGGACGGAAACATCAATGGTCCCGCCGGGGCCAACGCTGCCCGGCAGGGACACGCTGGCGGGGGCGCTCATTGGATCACCGCTGACGAAAACGAGCGCGTAGGATGTGTTCCACGAGCAGGTGCCAACATTTTGGAGCCGCCAGGTTTTGACGAACGACCCCCCGCGCGAGACCTGCGTCCCATCAGGATAGCTCACGTCTGTGACAAAGGCAGCCGCGTCACATCTGGACACCGGAACGGGTGACTGAACCACCGGTGTGATCCCAGGGATGGTGGGAAAGCGTGAGGCGGTGGCCGTTGGCAGTGGCAGGCCGGGAGTGACGGTAAGGCCGATGGGTGTGCCGGCAGCTTGCTGGGTCTGGACGGAGGCGGTGTAAAGGGCGTTGAGCGTCCCAAAGGTATCGGGCGTTGCAGCAGAAGACGGCACGTTACACGCCAGTTGGACAATCAAAAGGAAGGCCAGAAAAATAAACAGGCGGTGTTTCTTGGTGGTCATGGTTCCTCCGAAATAAATAAATCTAAAGATTTAAGACGAAGGGCTGACCCCTAAAGTTCCAGGGCGAAATCGCCGCTTTTTAATAGAAAACGTCCCGAAGGTTCGAACCTTCGGGACGTTGAGCATTCTATTTACAGGGGAAACTCCAAATGGCCTTGTCGTATTCGAAATATACCGGGTCGGTGATAATGATCCGCATCCAGCGGTCATTCTGACTGTCGGTGATGCCGACTTTCCATTCGCGCGAGACGGTCTGCGAACCAGCTTTGGTCATTGTGATGGTCTTGACGTTGCTGTCGTTCCCGTCGCTTTGTGCCCAGTAGTAACTGAACTCGTACGGGCCGCTGACCGTGATCGTCGCATTGACCGTGTAGAGGATGTTGCGCGGACACCCTGTAGGCGGATCGCGGACAATGTCATAGGTCAGCGCGGTGATCCCATAACCCGGTTTGGCGGCATCAGACACTACGATCTTCGCATAAAACGGCTGGCTGTATTCGCCGACACCAAAGGTGGTGCCGTCCGGTGCCTTGAGCATCCAGTAGCTCTCATAATTTCCATTCGTAGCAGGCGCAACCAACGCGAGGGGCACATCCACCGTCAGCCCGGGAGGAGCCTGCTGGGGGAAATTGTAGTAATAGGCGCCGCCCAGCATATCCCCATCCCAAAAAACGATTTGATAGCGGGAATCCCAGGTGCAGGTGCTGTTATTTTTGATCTGCCAGGTTTTCGTGAATCCTTCGCCTGGTTTCATGATCGTCCCATCCGGGACAGATTCGCCGACCAGATTGGCTTTGAGGCAATTTGCAAACCCGCCGCTGGATGGGAGAGTGGGCGCGGCTTTGGTCACGGGCAAAGTGGGGGTGAGAGAGAGGCCCGGAGTCTGAGTGAAGAGAACGGGAGGCGCCGCCGTAGCCGTGACCTGCTGGGAATTTTGAGCAGCCACGGTCTGTGCGACAGCGGTGGAGATGGCCGGATCGGGTGTGCTATTGGATCCCCCACAGGCCGAGAGCAGGATGGTAATGGCCGTGAGCAGGGAAAATAGTACATGCTTTCCTTGTTTGTGCATCATGGTTCCTTTCATTGCTGGAAAGATTATACTGTGAAAGATTAGCGAGGGCTTAGCAAAAGATGAGCGCCCGGGTCTGCCGGGCGCTCGCTTCGTGTAGTTTGTTTCTGCTTAATCTATGGTGTGAGATAAGTGACTGTAACAGTCACAGGGTCCAGAATGAGAACGTCGTCGATGGTTCCGTCGTTATCCGTGATCGTCTCATTGAATTGCAGGCGAATCTGGAAGCGCGAGTTCCCAACGGCGGTCTGAACTGCTGAGGCAAAGGTCGCGTCACTGTAGGTGGTCTCGATCTCAGGCGGAGCACACCAGCGGGCGATGGCTCCGGTAGCTCCGCTGGAGACATAGTCGGTGGCGTCCACTGTCCCGAAGTTTTGTGCGTAAGCACGCAGACATCCAAGCCCTCCAAATGGGTCGCCGCGCACCTGACCGCCACCCTTCAATTTGATCGAGGCGCTTTGAATAGTGGAACCCGCAGGAATCCCGGAAATATTGAAACTTAGAAATGCCTCCACGCCTTGATTCGACGCACTGTCACCAGCCGCAACCGTCAGCGCATTGACACTACCCCCGCTGGTGACCAACCCGCTTTCACCCGGCAGATAGGGGAGTGTGACGGTGACTGGCGCTTTTACAGTGTTCGTCGCGGCAGCCTGGACTTTGACCTGCACGTAGAACGAGCTGAACAAAACGCCGGAGGAGTCGCGCAGTTTCCAGTAACCCGTGTAATCTCCAGGCGTTCCAGGCGCCGTAAGATTGATGGAAATATCAAGGGTCTGCCCGGGGCCAACGTTGCCGGTCAATGCCTGGGACGAGGGTCCATTCATCGAGTTGCCGTTGGCAAACACAATCGCATAGGATGTGCCCCAGGTGCAAGTGCCCACGTTTTTGACTCGCCACGTCTTGGTAAAGGTCTGGTTGGGCGTCACCACTGTGCCATCCGGGATGGTCACGTCGGCGACGAATTGCATCACATTGCAGTTGGATGTTGCCGTTGCGGCGGGAGGAATTGTGACCGGAATCGTTGTAGAGGTAGCCGGGCCCGGGAAGATCGGCGTGAGAGTCAGGGTGGGCGTTACCGCGGGTCCCACCGTGGTGGTAAGGAAGGCCTGCACGGTCTGTGCCGCAGCAGTATTGCTCGCGTCCTCCTCAGACTCGCCTCGAGGAAGATTGCATGCCCCCAGGAGGATTGTCACTAAGATGAACAGGGTGAACAGGCGGTTGCGTTTTCTCATCTTCTTCTCCTTGAATTCGCGTCGATTTTACCGCAGTTACGAGAACGTCCCGAAGGCTTAGTTAGTTCCTTCGGGACGTTGACGAAATCAGCGAAAAGGTCAGAAATGGTGGGCTACTTTTCGTATGGCGATCCATCCGCAGCCGGCGGGACTGCACGGCCCACAACGCCGGTCAACACAATCATCGTAATGACATAGGGAGCCATGGCAAGGAACGAGGAAGGGATCGGGACGCTCAGGATTTGCATTTTCACCTGGAGGGAATCTGCAAAACCAAAGAGGAGGGAGGAGAGGAATGCTCCAATCGGATTCCACTTTCCGAAGATCATGGCGGCCAGACCGATAAAGCCTTTGCCGGCCGTCATATTTTGGTCGAAGCGGCCCACTGAACCAATGGTGAAGTACGCGCCGCCAAGACCCGCGATCACGCCGCCGATAATAACGTTGACATAACGCGTCAGATACACGTTGATGCCGAGCGTGTCCGCGGCTTTGGGATGCTCGCCCACGGCCCGAGTCCGCAAGCCCCACGGTGTATAGAACAGCACCACATAAAGGATCGCCACGATGAGCAGCATGAGGTATACGATCGGGCTGTTCTCAAAGAAGACCGGGCCCAGGATCGGGATCTTGGATAGCAGCGGAATCGAGACTATTTTGAACGTGCCCGAGTTGTTGAGCAGATCAACGTTTGTCTCCAAATATCGCTGGGAAATATAGGATGTCATCCCGGCGCCAAAGATATTGATGGCAACGCCGCTGACGATCTGATCGACCTTGAAGCGGATGACCAGCAAAGCATGGACTGCCGCGACGATCGCCCCGGTGAGCAGCGCGGCAATCAGCCCCAGGAACAGGTTGTGTGTAATCGTACCCACCATGACCGCAGCCTGCGCAGCCATCAGCATAATTCCTTCGATGCCAATGTTTACAACGGCGGCACGTTCGCTGATCACACCACACAGAGCAGCCAGCGCGATGGGCGTGGCGCGTCCCAGGGTGCTACTTAGCATCCCAACAAGATTGAAAGACTTGTCTGCTGTCGCCCAGAGCAGAAAGGCGGCCACGAAACAAAATGCCACTATTCCTAGAAGCAAACCTGTTGAACGGACTCCTCGCGCAAGTTCCCATGCGCCAAGGAACATGGTAATAATGATCAGTACGTACAGGGAGCCCTGCACAGGCAGTACCAGATCAGGCAGCGTAACGAATTGTGACGATCCGGCGACGTTCAGACCGAAGGTGGCAATTTGACCGGGTTGTGTGCCTCGCGCGAAAAAAGCGAACATGAACAGCCCTATAACGAGCAGGGTAATCCCGATGCCGATGCGAGTGCGGTTGCGAACTGCGGTGGCTTCCAGAGGAATTGTCGTTTCCATTTGAACCTCTTATTTGCCCCAGCCGCGCGTCAGTACCGTTTGTTCCGTTGGTGCAACACGGATACGGTAGATCCAGCGGATGATGGCGGGCGCAGCCACGAAAATGATCACCATGCCCTGAATGACGGAGATAATGTCAATGGGGATGCGGGAGACTGACTGCATATTGGTTGCGCCGCTGCGCAGCATGCCAAAGAGCAGGGAGGCCAGTACCACCCCTAGCGGATGGCTCTTCCCGAGCAGTGCCAGTGCGATCGAGTCGAAGCCGTAGCCTGCCGAGAAGCCCGCACCCACCCAGTGGTCCACTCCCAGCACCTGTGCTGAGCCGGCCAGGCCTGCCAGCGCCCCGGAGAGCGCCATAACCAGAACGATGCTGCGCTCCACGCTGATGCCGGCATATTTGGATGCATCCGGGTTGGCTCCTACAGAACGGATTTCAAATCCCTTCGTGGTTTTGAACAAGAACCAATAAACCAGGGCTGCCATTGCCAGCGCCAGAAAGAAACCCCAGTTGAAGCGCAAAGGATCCGGGAATAAGTGAGGAAGTTCTGCAGATGTCTCAACGTTGGGTGTCACCGGACGGAAACTGGAGGCTTTCATGGGGCCAAATAGCAGCCAGTCGCTGAGGCGAAATGCGATCCAGTTCATCATGATGGTATTGACCACTTCGTGAGCGCCAAACCTGGCTTTAAGATAACCAGGAATGGCGGCCCAAATGGCACCTGCAGCAGCGCCTCCCAATAGCGCAAGCGGCAAATGGATGAAAGCGGGCAGGCCCTTGATGCTGTAGCCAATATAGGCCGAACCCAGTGCTCCCATCAGGAGTTGTCCTTCCGCGCCAATATTGAACAAACCGCAGCGAAATCCTATGGCGACTGCCAGGCCCGCAAGAATATAGGGAGTGGCCGCGACCAGACTCTCGCTAATCGGGTATATCGCTTTGAGCAATGGCGCGGAGTCCCGGGTTGAGAAATACGTGCCAATTCCAGTGATTACATCCTTAGGGCTCCCCAACGCGCCCTTAAAAAGCGCGCCGTAAGCCACCATGATCGCATCCCATGAGGTCTTGAAAGCTGCCCCGGGCGCGTGAAAGAAATTGCGCCATGCAGCGATGGCGGCATCATTCGATAAAGCGATGATGATGCCCCCAACAACCAGCCCTGAAAAAACTGCGAGTGCAGGCAGCACCACATTTTGCAGTGCTCCAGAAACTCGCATCCCGCGGGGACTTGGAGTGGCCTCTGTCTTCCTGGCTTTTTGGTCTGTCACGTTATTCTCCTCTGGTATCGCAACCATGTAAGCAGAGTACTCTGCAGCCTTGTAATTTGCGGCACTCGTAGCGCATCTTCCTGCGTTGCCGAGTCACTAGCCCGGATACAAGCGAAAGCTCAAAACAGTTACATCGCTCGGTGTGAGTGTCGAGCTAAAAGACTCTTTCTACTTTGATCTCTTTTTCAACCTTGGCCGCAGATTTTGACGCGTCCTCTGGCTTAATGCCGGCCATGAGCAAGCCGAGATATTCCTTGTTTACGCTGGCCGCCGGGACAATATCCACGATTTCACCTCGATACATGACCGCGATGCGGTCGGAGAGCACCATGATCTCGTCCAGTTCGGATGAGACCAGCAGGACGGCTGTGCCTTCATCGCGTTTGGCAATGATCCGGCTGTGGATATATTCAATCGAGCCGACGTCCAGGCCGCGGGTCGGTTGAGAGGCGATCAACAGCTTGATTGGCCGCGAGAATTCGCGCGCCACGATCACTTTCTGCTGATTGCCGCCCGAAAGCGTGGCGGCGTTCACGAACACACTCGGCGTACGGATATCGAATTGCTTGGTTAGTGCTTTTGCGTTATCAAGAATTGACTTTTCCTGCAGTGCCACTCCCTGGGCAAATGGGGGCTGATAGTAGGTCACCAGCATCATGTTGTCATAGATGGGGAAGGAGAGCACCAGTCCATGGCGTTGGCGGTCTTCCGGGATGTGTGCCACGCCGCTCTCCAGAATCTGACGCGGGCTGGCATGGATCAGGGGTTTGCCCTCTATGCTGAATCCTCCGGCCTGGAAGGGGAGCAGACCGGTTAGGGCGTAAACCAGTTCGGTCTGTCCATTCCCCTGTACACCTGCAATGCCCAGCACCTCGCCGGCCCTCACGTCAAACGAAACGCCGCGCACGGCAGGATGTCCCCGCTCGTCGTTGACATACAGGTCTTTCACGACCAATGTTTCCCCTTTGGGTTCCGCGGCCTTCTTGAGGATGACCAGATTCACTTCGCGGCCCACCATCATTGTTGCCAGCTTCTCCGGGTTGACATCCTTCGGCTTTACTGTGCCTACCACGCGGCCGGCGCGTAACACGGTGATGCGGTTGGCAACCGCCATTACTTCTTTTAATTTGTGCGTAATGAAAATAATCGATTTGCCCTTTGAGATCAACAACCGCAATATTTTGAACAAACCCTCAACCTCCTGAGGCGTCAGGACGGCGGTTGGCTCATCCAGGATAAGAATGTCGGCCGATCGATACAGGACTTTGATGATCTCTACCCGTTGTTGAGTGCCAACAGGCAGGTCTTTAATGTATGCATCCGGATCGACATCCAGGCCATACTGTTCGGAAATCTCCCGGACGCGCTTTGCCACGCTGGCGTGATCAAGAAAAATACCATTGTGTGTGGCTTCGACACCCAGCATCACATTTTCGGTCACCGTCATCACGGGCACGAGCATGAAATGCTGGTGCACCATGCCAATCCCACGTGCAATCGAATCGTTTGGGCTCTGAATATTCACCTTTTCGCCGCGAATCAGGATCTCTCCCTGGTCGGGGTTATAGAGGCCGTACAGGATGTTCATCAGTGTGGTCTTGCCAGCCCCGTTTTCCCCCAACAGCGCATGGATTTCGCCTTCTTCCAGCGTCAGGTTGATATGGTCGTTTGCCAGCACACCTGGAAAAGATTTGCTAATGTCGCGTAGTTCCAATACATTTGCCATTGATCCTCCTGTTACAGAGTACCGCACAAAACCTTCTTTATTCGACCAGCGGTAAACGTTTGTTCTTCAGGATAAAAATTTGCAGCGATGGCCTTGGTAATGTGGAACTGTTCGGCACAGCTAAGGTCATCTCTGCAAATTCTCTCAGTGAAGTCCGGGGTTGAAAAAAGGGTCGGGGACAAATGCCCCCGACCCTTCATTGGGGCAGGTTCTACTGGGTAATGCCCAGGACGCCGTTGACGGTCACTGTGCCACTGATAATGTCTTGCTTCAGTTGGTCAAGTTGAGTCTTCAGGTCGGCTGGAACCTTGCTGTCGAAATCATGGAACGGAGCAATGTCCACGCCGCCATCTTTCAGAGCGTAGGTCACGTTACCGCCGGTGAACTTGCCATCCACTGCATCCTTGATGGTACTGAACACGGCCACGTCCACTCTCTTCAGGACGCTGGTCAGGACGACTTCCTTGTACTCAGGAGCGGTCTCGAACCAGTCGGCATCCACACCGATGATCATGCAGGAGCCGGTCTCTTTGCAGTACGCGGCTGAACCGAGGCCAACAGGTCCTGCAACGGGCAGGATGATGTCGGCGCCTTCCTGTGCGAAGGACTCAGCCGTCTTGCGGCCATCGTCAGTGGAGTCAAAGTTGTTGACGAAGGTGCCTTCACCCTTGACGCTGTCCCATCCGAGCACCTGTACGTTGGTGCCATTCTTCTGGTTGTAGTACTTCACGCCGGCTTCAAAGCCCTTCATGAAGATGGTCACAGTGGGGAAGGGCAAACCACCAAAGGTGGCGACCTTGCCGGTCTTGGTCATGCCAGCGGCGGCATAGCCGGCCAGCATCGCAGCTTCGTCGGTCTCGAATGCCAGGCCGCGGACATTGGGCATATCGGTCTTGGAACCGCAATCCTTGCCTTCCACAGCGGTGTCGCTGAAGCAGTCAGGATAGGTGTAGTCAACGATGGCGAACAGGGTGTCCGGGTTAGCCTTCGCGGCTGTGGCGGTATCGATACCCATATTGAAGCCAACGGTGATGACCATGTTGGAACCTTCACCGACAAACTGCTGGATGTTCTTGGCGTAGTCAGATTGGACTTTGGATTCCAGGAATTTGCCATCGGTGCCGAGGTCAGAATTGGCCTTCTGGACGCCTTCCCAGGCCAGCTGGTTGAAGGACTTGTCATCTACACCACCAAAGTCGCTCACTTCACCGACCTTGAAGGCAGCGGGGGGTTGTGTGGGGGCTTCTGTCGGAGCTGCAGTTGGAGCTTCGGTCGCAGCCTGAGTGGGGGCTTCCGTGGGCGCAGCAGTGGGTGGCGGGGTTGTCGGGGCGCCACAGGCCGTCAGGATCATCGACGTGATGAGTAAAACGGCCATAACGAGATACATCTTCTTCATTTTATTTCTTCTCCTCTTTAGAAGATTAAGGTGGTTTGTGTTGAAAAGGGGATGCTCAGATTTATAACAGCGCTTACCTCCTTTCAATGTACAAAACCGACGATGCAATCAAGTATAAATCCTCTGCAACCATTGTGCAAGTCTGAACGAATCAAGGCGCCTTTTGCGACACCTCGGTCTTCAAGCCGCCTGTGACAAGCGTCATTAACAACTTGTCCATTTCAGTTTTCAACGATTCTGAGACCTGACTTTCAAATTCTGAGTAGGGAGCGTGGACGAAAGCTCCGATCTGATTCCCTTCCCAAACATTCCTACTGCGGATTAAGCGCATCCATTTCTGGACTTCCGAGCCGGCCCCGCCATAAACGGAAGTGATCATCGCCCGCGAGGCCTCCGGCAATGCCTGCGCCTGATCTCTTTCCGCACCAATGGCACGGACCCTGCTCTCAGCCGCCGCGCGCAGTGCACCCTGGGCAGTCCCTCCGCCTGCCGCGAAGATCACATCTGCGCCGCGCTGGATTAGAGTCTGTGCGGTTGCGTGACCCCAATCCTCGTCTATGAAAAGCCTGTCGCTGCTCTGGTTCTCACGATAAACAACCAGCGCCTTCACATCCTTATCTACATACGCTGCGCCTTTTCGGAAACCCTCACAGTATCGCCACATGGAATCAAGACTCGAAGTCTCGCAGACCGCGCCGATCGTGCCGGTCTGTGTGACATGAGCCGCGAGAGCTCCGGCCCAGAAACCCATCTGGTCTTCAGCGAAAACGATCGGAAGCAAGTTAGGGCGCGTTTCTCTCTGGGGCTGGTCAATGCCCATAAAAATGGGATTCGGATAAGCGTCCGCGGCGTGGAGCGTTTCGTCATCCATGGCCGGGCCGACGGTGATGATCACATCGTATCCATCCTGCACGAAGGTCTGGATATTCTTCCCATAATCCCTGGCATCGACTGATTCAATGTATGCCGCGTAATCAAGCGTTTTGTCCTTGAGCGCCTGTTGAAGGCCTTCCCAGGCGTGTTGATTCAATCCGTGATCTTTGATGCCGGATGTGTTCGTCACCAGCCCTGCACAGAATACCTTCTCGCTGAAGCAATCTGGCGATCGTCCGCAGGCTGCAAGGCCTGAGAGCAGGATCGCCAGACCGAAAAAAAAGGCAGGTCTCTTCAAATTCATGCCTGGGCTGTGGCCGGGACGGCCTGGACCACTTCGCCGCGTTTGACGCCCAGCATCAGTGACAACGCGATCAACATAAACACCGGCGCGATGATCATGATGATGTTGTAGTTATTGCCGGTGAGCTGGATCGCCCAGCCATTGACGTTTGGCCCGACGATGGCAGAGAAGGTGGAAAAGAGATAGTACAGTCCAGTGAAAGTTCCCACGCGGGCCGCACTGGTGAGATCCACGATCATGGGCAGAGAGTTGATGTTGACGCACGCCCAGCCGATGCCGCCGATGATCAACAGGACGCCTGCCATGGTGAGCATGCGCGCGCCGCCTTCCACAAGCGGGATGCCGACCAACGGCAATGGAGCAATCGCTGTGAGCAACGCTGTTGCCGGTGTAATATATAGCAGAAGCAATACCAGGCTAAGCGTGACCAGACCGATGATTATTGTGATGCGGCGGCCGATCCTGCCGGCAATGAGGCCGGATGGAATGGCGAACAGAACAAAAAACAGGGGCAGGACTGAGAGCAGCGTTGCACCATCGCCCGGGTTCAGCCCCAGATGATTCTTGGCGTACAGCGTAAAGAATGTCTCCACCGCCGAGAAGCCAACGAACCAGAAGAAGATGGCAAACAGAATTCGCAGGCCGCTTTTGTCCTCTTCATTTGCCATTTCGCGCAGGCTTTCGAAGATGCCGGGTTGCTTTTCCCCCTGCTCATATTCCTTTGGTTCTTCGATGAAGAAATATACAACCAGCGCAGCCAGGATGACCAAAACCGAGCCGAGCCAGAATGGGAAGTTGGGACTCATCTTGTAGAGCATACCGCCCGTCTGTAACGCAACGATGGTGCCAACCCCACCCATGAAGTTGATGACGCCGTTGGCCTGTGAGCGGAATTTTGAGGGCGTGATGTCAGGCATGAGTGCCACGACCGGCGTCCGCCACAGCGCCGCGCTCAAGAGTGTAGTGCTGGTGCACGCCACGAATAGCGGCAGGATGGCCGCCATGGGGATGAATCCAAATGCCACCGCGGTAATTGGTGCGCCAATCAGGATAAAGGGGATGCGACGTCCGAGCGGCGTGCGCAACCGGTCCGACCACGCGCCGACCGGCGGCTGGATGAACAAAGCCGCGATGTTGTCGAGCGTCATGAAGAAGCCGATGATTCCTGTTGCAATATGGAATTTTTCAGAGAGAAATATGGGGACAAAAGCGTTATACACACCCCAGATCACGCTGACGCCAAAGAAACCGAAACCGAGCAGGAAGGTCTTGCCGTAGTTGAGACGCATCGTGTCCTCCAGAAATTTTCGCGCTGAGCGGAGCCGTAGGCGCAGTCGAAGCGCAGCAGTTGCTAAACTACTTTGCTTCTGCAAACCCGTCCTTCGACCATGCCGCCCGGCAAACGGACGGCTCCGCTCAGGACGAAGAATCGTTTTTCAATTTCTCCAGAAATCTAAGGTCTTCCTTCGTCAGCTCAGCTTTTTCCAGTAAATCGGGTCTCTTCCGGTAAGTACGCAATAAGGATTGTTCGCGCCGCCACCTGTCGATTTTTGCGTGGTCGCCCGAGAGCAGGATATCCGGCACTTTCCACCCCTGAAACTCCGGCGGACGCGTGTAATGCGGGTACTCCAGCAAACCGGAAGCGTGAGAGTCATCCTGTGCGCCGGTGGGATCTCCCAGTACGTCAGGCAACAGCCGCGAGACCGCGTCGATCACGATCAACGCGGGGAGTTCGCCGCCGGTCAGTACATAATCTCCGATGGAAATTTCATCCGTGACGAGGTGTTCGCGAATGCGTTCATCCACGCCCTCATAGCGGCCGCAGATCAATGCGATCTTTTCGTAATGGGATAACTCCTCGGCCACGCGCTGGTCGAAGACCCGTCCCTGCGGGGTGAGCAAAATCACCGGGACTCCACTCCCGGGTCCCAGAATCGAAGCGACTGCCTCGAAAACAGGTTCCGGTTTCATCACCATGCCTCCGCCTCCGCCATAAGGCATATCGTCGGTCGTGTGATGCTTGTCGTGTGTGTAATCGCGGATATTGTGAATGCGCACGTCGATCAGTCCCCGCTCGCGGGCGCGTTTGAGAATGCTGGTCTCAAGGTAGGGGGGGAAAACTTCAGGCAGGAGGGTGAAGACCTCGAACTGCATGATTCGATTTTAGCATAAAAGGTGGCTTATTAAATTCTGCCGCGGAGATGCCAACGCAGGCGGACTCCAACGACTCCAGTCGTTGGAACTCCAGAGTAGGGATACTTTTGACTCCGGAGAACTTTGTAAATCTACCTTAAGAAGAATCTTAAAGCCTTGCTTGCGCCTGCGTGCGCAGGATGGTAATATCCTTTTCATGTATCTCAAAGGCAGTAAGTGGAGTATGAACCGAAAGCGGACCCGGCCCAACTGGTTCCGCATTATTTTGTTAGCCCTGCTCGTGCTGGCCGGCGCGTATGTGGACCGTTTTGTGATCGCGCCGCTCCCGCCGGTTGGAGTTCCCACGCCTACAGTTACCCGTGCTCCCGAATCCTTTATCACAGAAGGAGATCAATTGTTCAAGGACGGCAAACTGCCGCAAGCCATCGAAGCCTATAAGCAGGCCATTGCTGCCCAGCCGGATAACCCCGCTATTTATGTTACGCTGGCGCGTGTGCAGGTTTTTGCCGGTCAGTATAAGGATGCACAAACGAGCGCGGAAGATGCCATCCTGCTCAACGCGGACAATTCAATGGCACATGCGGTCCTCGCCTGGTCGCTCGATTTTCAGGGAGATTATGTCAAGGCGCAGGATGAGATCAAACGCGCGCTCGTACTGGATTCAAACAACGCCATTGCACATGCCTATTACGCGGAAATCCTGATGGATGCCAGCTCAACTGGCGCAGGAGAACTGGGCGGTCTTGAGAAATCGATCGAGGAATCAAAGGTTGCCGTGGGACTCGCCCCCGACCTGCTCGAAACGCGCCGCGCTCGCGCGTACATCTACGAGAATACCAGCAACTTTGAAGAAGCAGTTCGTGAATACCAGGCCGCAATTGCGATCAACCCGAATATCGCGGCCCTGCACATTGCCCTGGGCCGCAGTTATCGCGGTCTCGGAATTTATGATCAGGCCATTCAGGAATACAACCAGGCCATTTCGCTAAATCCCGATGATCCAACGCCATATTTGTACACTTCCCGTGCCTATGCGGCGGTGGGGGAATTTCAAAAAGCACTGCAATATGCGCAGTCGGCGGTACAGGTCAATCCCACCGATTCCAGCCTGCGCGGCAACCTGGGTGTGATGTACTATCGCAATCTTTACTGGCCCGAAGCTGCCACCGAGCTAGGTTACGTGGTCAATGGCGGTTTTACCGAGGAGGGGGACAGAATCGATTCCATCAACCTGATTCCTGATCCGCGCATTGCCGAGTTCTATTACACCTACGGCCTGGCTCTGGCACGGATCAACCGCTGCGGTGAAGCTTTGCCGGTCGCGCAGATGCTTCAAGCCCGCGTCCCTTCGGATGAGGATGCCCAATACAACGCGATCGAGATCATTAATAGATGCCAGCAGAACCTGGATACGACGCCCACCCCGGGCGAGACTCCGGTGGCAACTGAATCCGCTTCCCCGCCGCCCTCTGGCGGGGCTTCAACCGAGACACCCACACCGGAAGAGATTGCAACCCCCACGCCATGAACGTCAATCGTAAGCGCCCCCTTTTCCAACGCCGCAGTGAATCCAACATCTACCGCATGTTCTTCTGGGTGATCCTCATCCTGGGAGGCATCTGGTTGATCCGTTCGGTACAGCAGGGTGAGATCAAACCCCTGTTTGAGGCGCCCCCCACTCCCACGCGCACCTCAGACTCCTACAAACTTGAGGCAGAGGCACTTTTCACGGCCGGTAAGTTGAATGACGCGGTGGATACCAATGGCAACGTTATCTCGATTGGCGCGATCACTGCTTATCAGCAGGCAATCCATGTTAACCCGAACGACGCGGAGGCCCTGGCAAACCTGGCACGCATCCAGACTTATTCCACCCAGCTATTGACCTCCGACCCCGAGCGCAAAGCGCGGCTTGCCGAAGCCCTCGCCTCCATTGACGAAGCTGTGAAGATCGCGCCGGATGACAGCCTGGTGCATGCCATCCGTTCCTTTGTACTGGACTGGAATGCAAACAAGAGTATCGTCTGCACACCGGCGGAACTGGCAGCCAGGGGAAACTGTCAGGAATTCGAGAAGCTTTTGGCCGAAGCAGATCAGGAGTCCACGCGTGCTCGTCAACTGGATAATGCCAATCCGCTCGCGCTTGCTTACTTTGCCGAGATCCTGGTTGATCAGCAGAAATGGACACAGGCTCAGCAGGTCATAGATCAGGCGCTCACCATTGATTCATCCAAGATGGATGTGCACCGCGTTCATGCCTACGTGTTGGAGTCACTCGGAGAATATAGCCTCGCCATTGAAGCCTATGACAAAGCGATTGCTCTGGCCCCCAATCTCACCTTTCTCTATTTGCGTGCAGGCTTGAATTATCGTGTTCTGGCCCTGAATAGTCCGAATGAGGAAGTGGGCAATCAATTATATGAAAAGGCGCTCGAATATTTCGATAAGGCTGCGCGCATCAACCAGCAGTTAGGGATTCAGGACCCTGTCCCGCTCATTTCAATTGCCAAGACCTATTCCCAAATGGGTCAGTTTTTCGTGGCGCTCCGCAACATCGAAAAAGCCCTGGAGTTCCAACCTTATAACCCTGATATCTATGGTCAATTGGGTGTAATCTATTATAAGAACCGCAATTATGAAGGTTCCATCCCTGCCTTGAAGTGCGCGCTGCTTGGATGCAGTGCAAAAGAGTCTTGCGATGTCCGCGGTGGATGTGCAGAGGGGGATCCGGGTGTGGATGTGGTGGGGCTGGAGCTTTCGTCCAGTACGCTTGATTACTATATCTATTATGGTTCTGCACTTGCGCTGCTGGGTCCGCTCAACGATACCTACTGCCCCGAGTCCAACCGGGTGATGAAACAAATCCGGGACGCGGGTTATACGAGCGATCCGATCACGGCTCGCAATGTGGAAGCCAACGAACTGATCTGTGACCCGAACTATGAGCCGCCTGCCACCGGAACTCCAGCTGCAACCGACACGCCGGGGCTCATCGCCACAGCTACTCCCTAAAACAGAACAAAAATTCTGTTATACTCACCTCACCCTTGGCCCCTCTCCTGCAAGGAGAGGCGAGAGAGATGAATATGGCAAAATCACATACGCGTTATGTCTGTCAACAATGTGGACGTGTGGCGGCTTCGTACATGGGCAAATGCCCGCAGTGCGGATCGTTCAACAGCATGGTCGAGGAGATCATCCACGATGAGCCGGTGACCAAGAACCCTGCGGTTCGCGGCCTGACCGGGAGATCTGCTCCGCGCTCGATTGGGGAGGTCAGCGGCGATTCAGAGGATCGAATCCACCTGCCCATTGGCGAGTTTGCGCGCGTGCTGGGAGGCGGGATTGTGCCCGGCTCCATTGTGCTCGTGGGCGGAGACCCTGGTATTGGCAAGTCCACGTTGATGCTGCAAATGGCAGTGGAAATGGGGACGAAGTTGCGTGTTCTGTATGTTTCGGGGGAGGAATCTGAGCGGCAGATCAAAATGCGGGCCGTCCGTTTACAGGATAAGAAAGAACTCCCTGCCAATCTATTCCTGGTCACGGAGACGAACCTGGAAGTCATCCTCAACCACGTCAACGATGTCAAACCTGATCTGTTGATCATCGATTCCATCCAGACAGTCTATCTCTCGCAACTGGATTCATCGGCTGGCTCTGTTTCGCAGGTACGTGAGTGTTCCTCTCAATTGCGCGAGCTGGCAAAGACACGTGGCGTGTCTGTGTTTGTGATCGGGCACGTGACCAAGGAAGGGACCATTGCTGGTCCACGCGTGCTTGAGCATATTGTGGATACCGTCCTTTATCTGGAAGGAGACCGCTTCCAGGCGTATCGTCTCCTGCGCTCGGTGAAGAATCGCTTCGGCGCGACCTCGGAAGTGGGCGTGTTCGAGATGCGCGAAGGCGGCCTGGCGGAAGTTACGAATCCCTCCGAAGTGTTTCTTGCAGAGCGAATGATCAACGCACCGGGTTCGGCCATTGCTGTGACGATGGAGGGGACGCGTCCCATCCTGGTGGAAATCCAGGGACTCACGTCTCCCACGCAATTTGGCAATGCACGTCGCACAGCTAATGGCGTGGACTTCAATCGTCTGCTCCTGATCGCGGCGGTGCTGACACGGCGTGTGGGCTTGAAACTCGGCGAGCAGGATGTCTTTGTCAACGTGGTAGGCGGCATCCAGATCGATGAACCGGCTGCAGACCTGGCCGTTGCCGCGGCGATCACTTCTTCGTGGAAAGATGTGCCGGTGCGTGCAGATGCAGCATTGATCGGCGAGATCGGTCTTGCCGGTGAATTGCGCGTGCCGGGTCAAATGGCGGCGCGCCTGCGTGAAGCCGCGAAGTTGGGATTCAGAGTTGCCATTGTGCCCAAAGCCATCCGCAAGTCTGAACCCTATCCAAAAGACATTGAGATCATTGAAGTGCGTTCCGTCCAGCAGGGATTGGACGCGGCGCTCAGAGCGGCGGAATTGCCAAAAGCACAAAAGATCGCCTGAATTCAAATTATTTACCCCACGGTTCAATCGCATAGCGTCCATTTGGGATTGCAGGGTGAATTTTTCGATTCGCGAAACCGAGCTAACCATTTCGCCGTATATCTTCACGAAGGAGAACGGCAATGAATACAAAAATCGTACTCGCACTTTTGATCCTCGCACTGGCCAGTATGGCCTGCGGGTTTAGCGTTGACATCCCCAAACATCCCACACCCGGGCCATCGACCACAGATACCATAACGGTGGCAGGCCGGGGGTCCGGTGAGACGCGTCTGAGCATTGAGTTTGGCGCAGGCAAGTTGAGTCTATCTCCCGGTACAGGCGATGAACTTGTCACAGGCACCGCCACTTACAACATCCCGGACCTAAAGCCGGAGGTCACTGAGAATGGGAATGATGTTCTCATTAAGCAGGGCAATTATCAATTCGATACTTTGCCATCCCTTGAAGGCGTCAAGAGTGAATGGGATCTAAAGCTGGGCACCACGCCGATGGATTTGACCATCAAAGGCGGCGCGCTGGACGGCACCTATGAGTTTGGCGGCCTGTCCCTGACCGCTTTGACGGTCAAAGATGGTGCGGCCAGTGTAAACCTCTCATTCTCATCGCCGAATCAATCTGAGATGAGCATGCTGCGCTACGAAACCGGCGCTTCGAATGTAAAGCTGACAGGGCTTGCGAACGCGAACTTCAATACATTGATGTTCCAGTCTGGAGCGGGCGATTACACACTTGACTTCACTGGCGATCTCCAGCGCGACGCGACCATCACCATCAGCAGCGGACTCAGCAATGTGATTCTCGTGATCCCTGAAAACGTCAACGCGAACCTTACCCTGGAAAGCGGTCTGACCAATGTAAACACGGTTGCGGGCTGGTCCAAGAATGGCAATTTGTATACGCAGCAGGGCGCAGGTTCAACACTGACTTTCCTGATCAAGATGGGTGCAGGCAATATCACAGTGACGCACTAAAAGAAATGAGGCCTTTCAACGGGTCTTCAAGGCTTATGAACAGATTATTGCCTTGAAGATCTGTTGCTTTTGTAATCCGACCAATCCAGTCCATATTAATGTCATGTGAAAAATCGGAGTAAAAGGTCATATTTCATCGGTGACCTCTATCACTTGCCCACTCACGGTGGGTACAATAAAATCGTGATTGTCGGTATTTTTTACCTTATTCAAAGAGGTTCGCATGCAAATAACTCGTCAGGCTGATTACGCGGTTCGCGCTGTTCTCTATCTTGCCAAGAACGGAGATGAACGCGCCGCAACAAGTCAGGTTGCGCAGGAACAAAACATCCCGCCTTCCTTCCTCGCCAAGATCATTTCACAGCTCTCCATTGCTGGACTTCTCCATACCTCGCGCGGCGCTCGCGGCGGCGTTACTCTTGCCCGCGAAGCCAAGGACATCTCGCTGCTCGAAGTTGTCGAAGCAATCGATGGGCCGATCCAGTTGAATGAGTGTGTGGGTGAAGGTGGCATGTGTAGTTTCGACAAAGATTGTCCGCTGCGCCCGGTTTGGTGCGAGGCGCAGGAAGAACTTGTAGCGAAGCTGAGGGCCATGAATTTCGCTCAATTGCTTGAGCAACAAGCTGCCAACGCCTGAAATATTCCTGTTGTCAAAATAGCTCCCGGCCAATGGCCGGGAGAGTGCTATTCCGGAGGGATTTAGATGGAAAAAGCTTCTTTCCCAGATATCTATTAGATGCTGACGCCCTGTAGGCGTTGGTTTGCATGGATTCTGAGAACCGCTTCTCAAGAATCTCGGACATGCGTCCCGGCCTATCAGTGCCGGGTCCTTTATCAGGGGATCCAAGGAGAATGATTTCATGAACAACCCTCAACTGCGAACCTCTCTGTCTGCATTGATTCTTTTGCTGGTCATTTCGGCCTGCATCCTTCCCGGCGGACTCTCCTCCGCTCCAACTGCTGATCCCGGTCTCATTTCAACTATGGTGGTCGAAACCGCCTCTGCTGCCCGCACTCAAACCGCCGCGGTTCCTGCAGAATTATCCCAGCCTGAGACAGCCGCCACCGAAAGCCCTGTGCCGGGAATGACAGGGACAGATCTCGAGAAGGCTTCAGATGGAACGACAAAATATACAGACCACGGTGCTGGATTTGAAGTGGCCTTTCCCAAAGGCTGGCTGGCCGTACGCCCGAATACGGATGAATTTAATGAGGCTCTCGCGAATGCCAACAAAAACAATGAGAGACTCTATAACCTGATGACGACCGGTCAAACTACCTATGATGCCGAGTTTGACCGTCTCTACTCCTACCCTCTGCGGCCAGATCTTGAAAAGAATTCAGTATTTGGATTTTCCTATCTGGCATGGGATGCAGATGATGTAACCCTCCTGGATAACAATACGATGGGAGGCTATGTGCGCGAGTTGGAATCTTCCGGAGATTTTCCGGGCTTCAGAGTGGATGTTTCTCAGTTACATGAGAACGCAAATCATGTATCGATGATCGAGATCGGTGGACGTCGTACCATGGGAGATGGTGCAGGAGGCTATGTTCCGTTCTATATGACCGTCATCTACTTTAAACCCACTTCCGATTCATTGTGCCGCCTGTTAGTCGCATATTTGCAGGATTATCAGACGCCCATCTCACAGGATGTGACATCCATTCTCGAATCGATCAAGCTGGTCGACCAGTAAACTCAAGTACCCCCTATCCACTATCCCTCCCGGCGTATAATACCCGGGAGTTTTTTCTTAACGAGAGAACGGCAGGAGAAACCCTTATGATGAATTCCCGATTGCGAACCTTCCTGGCTGCCATGGCGTGCTTACTGGTGATCCTCGGATGCGTTGTTCCCGGACTTTCCCCCGAATCCGCTCCCGCCCCGACAGTTGATTCCGTTTTGTTGGTAACCATGATCGTCCAGACAGTTGCCGCGGCTCAGACAGCAACAGCCGGCGCCCAGCCTCCTATCCCAACTTCTACACCGACACTTGTCCCTCCAGTAGAAACAGCGACCCCTACGGTTGAGGGCTCATTTTCAGGCAGCATCCTCACCAAACGCGACGATGGCACCACCCTCTTTTCTGATCAGCTGGCCAGCTACGGATTGATCGTACCCGCAGGATGGTTACCGGTCCGCATGAAAGCGCCGGAATATGCTGCTGCATGGACTCTGGCAGAAACTTCCGACCCGGCCATTCAAAGCGTGTTGAAAAATATTGAGACCGAGGATCCAAACAGGCTGCGTCTATTCGTTGTCGATACCCAGGACGGACATGTTCAGGGCGGCGTAGCCACAACCATCAAATTTCAGTGGGACAAAGAGCGTGACGTATCTCTTGCAGACGAAGCTGATTTGCTGGCCATCTCCGACACACTGACTACTGAAAACCCCGGCCTCGAAGTGGTGACCACGGAACTGCGCCGGACATCGATTGGGGTGCCCCTTGGTGTGATCACCACGCGTACACCGACTGTGAAGGGCGATGGCAGTGTGCTTGTCATTTTTGAGGAACACGTTTTTGCCGACCTGCCGCAGGGGACATTAAACATCATACTTTCCACCACCGAAGATTTCAAAGATACTGTCCTTCCCGCCTTTGATAATATGCTGGAGAGTCTTGCGATCAACAGTTAGATCTGTGTTATGTTCCCCGATGTTATGATTCCAGCACCATAGATAACCTCGTCCCAACAGGAGAAATCAATGTCTCAACCTCGCATTGTCCGCGCACCGCGTGGGACACAACTGACCTGCAAGAACTGGCTCAGTGAAGCCGCGTATCGGATGATCCAGAACAACCTCGACCCGGAAGTGGCCGAGAAACCCGAAGAGCTCGTTGTTTACGGCGGGCGCGGCAAGGCGGCCCGAAGCTGGGAGGCGTTCGACGCCATTCTTGAATCACTGAAGAATCTTGAAGAGGATGAAACGCTTCTGGTCCAGTCGGGGAAACCTGTGGTGATCTTCAAAAGCCACAAGGACGCGCCGAAAGTGTTGATCGCGAATTCCAACCTGGTCCCGCACTGGGCCACATGGGAGCACTTCGATGAGCTTGCCAAAAAAGGACTCATCATGTACGGCCAGATGACGGCCGGCTCGTGGATCTACATTGGCACACAGGGAATTCTGCAAGGCACCTACGAAACCTTTGGCGCCCTCGCCAGGCTCAAAGGCTGGGACTCGCTTAAAGGCAAATTCGTGCTGACGGCAGGCCTCGGCGGCATGGGCGGCGCACAGCCACTGGCGATCACCATGAACGAAGGCGTCGGCTTGATCGTGGAAGTGGACCCTGAACGCGCCGAGCGCCGCCGCGCCATCGGCTATGTGGACATGGTGGTGGACAATCTCGAAGAAGCCATGACCCTCGTGGAAGAAGCGAAGGATCAGAAAGTACCGAAGTCTATTGGACTGATCGGCAACGCAGCGGATGTGTACCATGAGCTGGCCGGGCGCGGTGTCATTCCGGATGTGGTCACCGACCAAACATCCGCGCATGAGGCGTTGATGTACGTTCCGACAGGTCTATCTCTCACCGCCGCGAACGAACTGCGCAAGAATGACCCCGAACGTTACAAAAAGATGGCAATGGACTCAATGTCCAAACATGTGCAGGCGATGCTTGCCTTCCAGCGCGCAGGAGCGGAAGTTTTCGATTACGGGAACAACCTCCGCCAGCAGGCCTTCAACAACGGCGTGAGCGACGCGTTTGAATTCCCCGGCTTCGTGCCGGCCTATATTCGTCCGCTCTTCTGCGAAGGCAAGGGACCGTTCCGCTGGGTGGCGCTCTCCGGCGAAAAAGAGGACATTTACGCAACAGACGAAGCCATTATGGAACTCTTTCCCGAAGATGCACATTTGCATCGCTGGTTGAAAATGGCGCACGAGAAGGTCCCATTCCAGGGATTGCCGGCGCGCATCTGCTGGCTGGGATATGGGGAGCGCGCCAGGGCAGGACTCAAATTCAATGAGCTGGTCGCGAGTGGCAAGGTCAAGGCGCCGATCGTGATCGGTCGCGATCATCTTGATTCAGGGTCGGTCGCCTCGCCGAACCGTGAAACAGAATCCATGAAAGACGGCTCCGATGCTATTTCCGATTGGGCGATCCTCAATGCATTGATCAATGCCGTGGGCGGCGCGACGTGGGTTTCCTTCCATCATGGCGGCGGTGTGGGCATGGGCTACAGCCAGCATGCGGGCCAGGTCATTGTGGCGGATGGAACACCGGAAGCTGCGCGGAGGCTGGAAAGAGTCCTGACAACGGATCCAGGCATGGGCGTCGTCAGACACGCTGACGCAGGATATGAAATTGCCATCGAGGCCGCGAAGCGTCACGGGCTGAAAATGCCAATGCTCCGCTGACAATCATGAGGAAGCATCTTGTCATATTCCTGGCGCTGCTTCTGTTTGGATGCGCGCCCAGTTCGAATCTCTGGGGAGGTCCGCTCGAATCGACACTGATTCCTACCGCGGCATTGGCTCCCTCCGAAACAGCGACCTCCGCTTCCGCAGCGCTTCCGACTCCGCCGTCTGATGCCACCAGTGTCCCATCATTGCTCACGCCGACCCTGGTTCCCGCATCGCCAGCGCCAATAAATGCAGTTCAGCGTGTGTTGATCATCAGCATTGATGGTTTGAGGCCCGATGCTATCGAGCGCGCGCCGATGGATAACCTGATCGCCTTCATGGATTCCAGTGCCTATACTCTGAAGGCGCAAACGGTTTTCCCGAGCACCACATTACCTTCGCACGCGTCCATGCTGGTGGGGACGTGTGTCTCGCGCCATCATGTGATCTGGGACGATTACATTCCCGAAAACGGCTACGCCCGCGGCGTGGACCTGTTCGATCTGGCGCACGCGGCTGGCCTGCGGACCGTGATGGTCGTTGGCAAAGACAAGCTGAGGCAGATCACCGAACCGCAAAGCACGGATGTGTTCGAATCATTCGACTATTCAAAGTACAAAGGCTTTGAAATGGCCGAAAAGGACATCGTCCCGCGTGCTGTCGAGGAGTTCCAGCTCGGGTTTGGATTGATGTTTGTCCATTTCCCATCTGCCGATTTGATGGGTCACAAAAAAGGCTGGATGTCGTACGAGCAGCTCTCTGTGCTTCGCAAGATTGATGATTATTTTGGCACTCTGCTGGCGGGCCTCGACGAGAATGGGCTGCGCCAGTCCACATTGATCATTATCACTGCTGATCACGGCGGCCACGAAAAGACACATGGCCTGAATATCCCCGAAGATATGACCATCCCCTGGATCATCTCGGGTCCTGGCGTCCAGCCGGGGCTGTTGACTACGGATGTGCAGACCATGGATACCGCCGCCACCGCGGCGTTTGCGCTCCATCTGCAGATCCCGTCGGAGTGGCAGGGCGTGCCGGTTACAGAGGCGTTCGGCCTGCCGGTGAGCGATCAGGCCGCGGTGGTTTGTCAGTAATGTAGTTTAGCGTCTCCCAGGTTTGGGCTCGAAGGGGTTCTTCGAAGCTAGCCACCTGCGGGGCGTTTTGTTAGATTTTCATAAAACAGTACTTTGGTAATCTTGTTTTGTGGTATTATGAGAAGTATCATCTAATTCATCCTGTTTGAGATAGGGATGTTGGATCAAATACAGCACGGCTGATCCCCTCCGGATGGCTGTGATGTAGATTACTGGTGCTTTACAGGTAGCTTATCGGTAGATTTTCAGTAAC
>JAKOVF010000321.1 GCA_029782225.1 Chloroflexota bacterium
GTAAGACCTGCAAATAGAAGTCAAGGGGTGAAGATAGCCAGTTTCAGCCTTTTCGATTCAACCAACAGCGTGTGGGCATTCCTGTAGAAATTGAAAGACGACGGAAACCAGGAAGTCAAAACGAGCATGAGAAACCTAAGGTGCAGCAGGAGCACAAACTTGCCCGGGGCCATGGAGGCCGTCAGGAAGCCTGCTGCTTGACCTCCTGTACCCCAGAATGGACGGAAGGCTCAAAGACTGCACTTTCCTGCTTCATGTGGACTGTTATGGGGCTCTACTCGACGCCTACGCCGCGCTGTCCAGCCCTCGCAGGTATTCAGTCACACGGGCGTAATATATGCGCAGGAATTTGTTGGCTCCTGCCATGATGTAGACGTAGAAGTGCTTCCCCTCCGCACGTTTCTTGGCCAGATACTGATAGACTTCCGAATCCGGTGATCCCAGCCTCAGGATGCCGCAGATCGTCTGAAACAGGACTTTCCGTAAGGCCGGGGAGCCGCGCTTGGAGATCGCACGTTTCTTTGCATCAAAATTCCCTGATTGGTACGGCGGGGCGTCAATACCGGCAAAGGCCACCAAGGCTTTCTTGCTGTGGAAACGGCGTACGTCTCCTATCTCGGCGATCAGCTGGGGACCCAGTGTAGGGCCGACGCCGTACATTTGCTCGACAACGGCCGCCTCAGGCAGAAGCGAGGCCAAGCGGCGCATTTCACGGCCGACGGCCGCCAGTGTCCCCGCCACGGCATTCAATTGCTTGATGGCTTGGGCGACCAGGTATTTAGTCGCGGCATTGGCTGGCAGCACGCCCACCTGGCTTTGTGCAGCCGCGTAAATCCGCCCAGCTGCGTCATCTGCGTAACGGTAGCCGTTCCGCTTGCACCACTTGGCGTAACGCTCTTTGAAGGCCCGTTCAGACAACTTCGTCACTTCCTGGCAGTGCCAGAACTTGGCGGCGAAATCCACCCATTTCTCGTGACCGTCCTCACGGGCGGGACTTGAAAACAGGGTGTTGACGCCCGGGAAGGTCTGGTCCAGCAGGGCGATCAGGTTGTTTTTCAGCATCACCTTGATTTTCGTGTACTGGTTGTACTGCCGATTGTAGATCCTCAGCATTCTGCGGTTCTCATCCTCGGCTGTATAGGCGGGCAGCTCAGCCCAGCGGTCCAGGGCATATTTCGCTAGCTTGACAGCGTCTTTCCGGTCGGTCTTCACTTTCCGGATCGAATTGTTGCCATACTGGTGTATCAAAAGCGCGTTTACGACACTAACGAAGATGCCGGCTTCATGCAGGGAACGGGCAATGGGCTCGAAGTAATGCCCGGTATGCTCCATGACCACCTTGGTTTCCCCGGGCAGGCCCTTTAGGCGTGTCACCAGCTGCGCTAACCCGTCTTCCGTATGGCTGACCTCATAGGGGCGGGCGATCATCTCTCCGCCAGGCCGCAGGATGGCAACCATGCTTCTACCTTTTGACACATCAATGCCGACTGCGTTCATATGCGCACCTCCAGTCAAAGATGGCGTAACTGGCGACCCCACCGTTCCCTCATTGCCTATTCAATCTACTGTGTGACACGGGCGTTGCCCCTGAGGCGGCCCAACCTGCAAAACCGAACGCTGCAATGGGCG
>JAKOVF010000363.1 GCA_029782225.1 Chloroflexota bacterium
CACCCTGTGCGCACAACATACAGAATGGCATTCACAATCAGCCACATTTCCCACTTGCGCGGGCGTCCGCGCACATTCGGCGGAAAGAATTGTTCAATCAGCAACCATTCGCTATACTTCAAGTCGGTCGGGTAGGTTTGGGTGAATTTGGTCATTCCCCAAGCTTACTCGACTTTTAGCGATTTATGAAACACTCTCTAACAACATTACTGGCTTTTGAATTTTTGCAAGAGAAAATTGTCTCCAATCAATCGGAACCAGATACAAACCAAGCGAGCGCATGAACGCACGCAGCTGCCGCAAGGTTCCCATTAAACGGGCGCACCCCGACGCAGACCGGTCCGTGCCAACGAGTTCGCTCACGTCTTCTTCATCAATTTCGTTCAACATACGGTCGGGAAATATGCGAACGATATTGATCGCGTCCGATCTTTGGTTGGCAATGGAAACATGCTTTAGCCGTGGTTGCGAACAGCGTTGGCCGAGCCACAGCGCGATAGTCATCAGATTGAGGACCGCCACATCCAGCAAATTCCCAAAACCTTTTCGGAATTTGTGTTCATAAAGACCTGCCAACAATTGAGGGGTGAATTCAACACAACCAAAGTGCGCGCCGAGCTCTTGCGCGAATGTCTGCAGTGAGCGAATCGCCTCACGCCGAGAATCTGGCTGACCTTTAAAAAGAGGACGCAATGCCAGGTGTACACCCTTAATCAGGGAATTGATGACTTGCTGAGTCTGCTCTACGTCGTCATCGTCCAAGCCTGGATCGTTGCCCTCTGGCGAACTGGGATTCGCCGCGGCTTTGGCATCATGGGTAGCCGCATCGCTTTGCGCATGGGCTTGGATCTCGGTACAAAACTTGTATGAAGCAAAAATGTCCCGCTCCGCGTTGGGTACCTGCGAATACGGTCTTGCGCCGACGAGCGCGCTTGCCACCAGCGGATCGTAAATCTCGACCATCACCTTCTCGGCAAGCTGGGTCAGAATTCGCAGTGACATCGTCTTGCGATTTCCATCCACGTCAGTCAAATGCGCGCTCTGGCATAACGCGGCGAACCATGTGTTGAATTCCCAGCGCCGACGATTCAACACTTTGAGCGCGTCCATCGTGGCTTGAGCCTCCTCTACCTCTTCTATTTCTTCGGCGGGGGTTCGTCCAAGGGCTTGCCATTGTCTGCGGCTCAACCCTGGCAGAATGGGCTGATCGAGTTCTGGTTCGCGCGATTTCAGGTGAATTGCGATTCGCGCTGCGAGCAAGATCGCGCAAAGAGCGGCGAGTGGGCTGACATACAGGCGCTGTTGCGTGCCAAAGCGTTGGATGGTGATGAATCCCTGGACTGCGGTGCGGACATCGCGCCATCGCAGACGCGCAAAGATGGCAAAGGCATTCGGTACTGCGAATCCGTCGAATGCCACCAACACAAAGAGAAACTGATTGAAAGCGCGACGCCACCATTTTTCCGATTCGATTTCTTTGGGACACACCAATTCTTTCAAGAATTGTTTTTTCACCACCTCAAGTTGTCCAGCGTTCCAATACTCGAACGGTTTGAAATGCAGAATGCCCGCTGTCTGATCCTCTTCAAAATTACTGACGGCAAACGAAATATCCGTAATTCCCTCTCGTCGCCACGCGGCGAGCACGGCATTCATCTCGCGCACAAATACCGCACGCTGCGAGCGCGCATAGGTGATTTCATCCTCATGACAGCACAAGGTATGAAAGCACTCATCAACTTGAACTTGAGCGAAAGGCAGTCGTACCACAGCAATCCATTCGCTCAACACTTCGAAGGTTCGCCGCTTGATTTTCTTTTGCTCAAGGAGCCGTTCCAGGATATCAAGGTACGCGAGACGCGTCTGCGTTGTCTTGAAATCTTGTTTACCCTTTTTAGAATTGGCTGGCATCGTACCCCAGTTCCTGCAGCATCTGTTCGGCAAACTGTCGCGCTTGCTTGAAAACGACGTGCACATCGCGCTGCAGGTCCGCATTGAAGAGTGCCGAGCCGACCGCTTGGTGTCCCATCATCGCGCGTACTATGTGATTGGGTATCCCCGCGGCGAGCGCGTGACTGGCATAGAGATGTCGCAAACTGTAGAGTGAGGGAATTTGAGAGGGTGCTAGACCCTCATCCAGACCCGCCTCGCGCCAAATGTTTTCGAGGCGCGCTTGGGTGGCAGGGATCAAGTCGTTCGCGTCATACAACCAAAGCAGCGCGGAATGTTTGGACAGTTGAGACCGCTCGCGTGTTCGTTGGAGGACACATTGAATCAACGGCACAAGTTGAGTTGCAATCGGCACCTGACGCGGGCGCTTGTGGTAGCGTCCGGCATGTCCGATGGTCAGTTCCTGCCGTGAGAAATCAATCGAGGTGCGCAGCAGTTCAGCAATCTCGTATGGACGCACGCCCGTTGTCACTTGCAGCAGGACCGCCAATAGCGTCACCCGTGCGTTGTGGGCTTGCTGCGGATTTTCTCCTTGTGTCGCTTTCGCGAGCGACGTGATGATTGTTTGAACCGTTTCGGCGCGCGGGCAGCGCCAGGAGCCAAGTGAAGTTGCTGCAGAGGATTCTGTTTCGCTGGCTTTCAGGTCTAGCCAAGGCAAATGCTGAATCTGCGATTCTCGTTGGCTCAGCGCAAATTCGCGTTCGATGTCCGCGCGAAACGCGGCTTGAGCGCCGTGGTACTCCGCAGCAAGTTGTGACGTGTTCACGAGACTGTAATGGACTGGGCATTCCAAATGTTTTGGAACGTGACCTGAAACATATGTGGCGAGAATCGGATTGAGTCCGTAGCGCGAGACATAGTACCCGTCAAACGATTTCGAAAAGTTAAAGCCTCCACGTTTCGACCAGCACCAATGAACCTGTGCAATATGTTCCGCTATTTCATGCCAGAGGTTCTTGATATCGTTGGGCTGACATTGTCGAAAACCTTCTTGGTCCGGGACCAAAAACAGAGCACCCGCGTCAGCATCAAAGGTTCCCAGTTCGACATGCGGTAAAGACTCTATAGCGCGCCTGCGAATTTCCATCAGCCAATTCAAGAGGGCGACTTGCGTTGGAGATAAAGGTAGATGGTAGATGAATTCGAGGGGAATGTGTGCGAATGCGTGGCGCTCCAAATCCACTTTCCAATTAGCGATCCTCTCTGGACTTGAATGCATCGGCGGCTGCAGGCGCGATGGAATGGTGGGATACGATTGAGGCGTGTAAAAGATGCATCCGAATTCCGGATCAAAAATTGGCGCGGGGTATCCGGAGAGTTCTGGTGAACATGCGCCAAGTTCAATCGCCGTAATCCAATCGGCAGGTCGTCCTGTGTGAACGAGAAGGTCAAATACTACAAATTGGGTCACGCGATTCAGTTGCGATTGAATTGCATCATTTGGTCTCTGCAGAACGCATTGATAGCCAAGTGCAATTTCATGGAGCGGGATGACTGACGGCGAAGCAACCGTCACATTTGCATCAAACGTCTTGCGGCTGGCAATCCACTGCGCTTGTCGCCGCGCACGTTTTCGATCGAGTCCATTCAGTTCAAACAGATCTAAATTTGTGAAACTCGTTCGCTCCGCGATTCCGATATACCCGAGTTCATTCAGGTCGTCTTCGTGCGCCTCGTCAAAATCTCCGCGCTCACTGTGCGTTTCAACCACATCGTCAAAATCGCTTTCCGTGTCTGAAATGTTCCAGCGACAAGATTTGAATTCACGAACGCGAGGATCTGCCGCGCTTGTAATGAGTGTGAGTAGTTCGTTGACGTATTCGAGCCGCGTGGAATTCTCAATGTTTTCTAAACGCTGCGCCGCAGTTTGAAAGATGAGCCGTAGTTCGCTGACATCATTCGCCGTTACAGTCCTCAACCACGATTCGGGAATCACCGGAATCAGCGCGCGGGGTGCGGTCAAGGTCGCACGCAGGATTTGGTCTCGCACCTCGTTCGTCTCCGATTCTACTTCCCTGATGTGCGCGATGAGACCGCGATGCAACTGCGCGGCAAACAGGTTGAAGGCGGGGTAACCGCCCAGTTCATAGTGGAGTTCAAAAACGCGATTGCGCTGATAGTCGGGCGGCTGCGTCAAGATATTCTTCCAATTCGGTTCGTTTGCCAGCGCATCAATTCGCATTGCGAGAATTTCCAATAGTTCCAAAAGGATGGGCGGTGGTTCATGTCCGTGTTCGCGGTTTGATTCTTCGACGAGTTGTCGCGCGACAATGCGAATGATAGGTTGGTTCACACTGGCACGTGGGACCAGATGACTGGGAGCGACGATGCGCTTTTGCCCTGGTTGGGGACTGACGTGTTCTTGACGCGGACGCATGGCGATCCCTCGTGCCGTGCCATCCTGGCAAAGACAGGACAGTATCGTAATGACGAACGAACGCGCGTCAATGGGTGAGCAGCCGCGCGTTTCCAAGGTTGCGGTGAGTTCGGCGATGAGTGTCTCGGCATGACGATCGAACTGTATGTTTGGAAGCAGCGCCCATGATGGAAGAATTTGTGAGGGGAGAACGAGCATTCGAGATTGAGAATGAAGGGAAGGCGGACAGGGGAGCTATCAATCGGTTGGCGGTGGTCTATCTGCTACGTCGCGTTTTCCGCCTTGTTGTCGCCACCGCAGCACCACTTTTCGCAAATCCGCCGGAACCACGCGGCGTCCGCGTTTCGGAAACTTGACGTAGATCAATTCGCCGCGATCCATCATGCGGCGAACCGTGTCTTCCGATACTTGAAGATATTGCGCGACCTGTGCGATCTTGAAAAGAGAGCCCGCCTGTGTGTCGTGGTTCTCTTGCTCGCTGGGCGAGGAATTTGGATTCGTTTTCGGCATTTAAATAATCGGTCTATTCAGTTCAGATAATTAGGAGTTACGGTCTGACCAGTGGGGCATATCCCGCAGCCCATAACAGATCGTTGGTTTCATCCAGGCTCAGTTTCAAAGCAAACGCCAATTGGATCACCGCGTCGCGTGAGGGATTCGTTCGCTCACCGTGACGAAGACGATGCACATACGCAACGTCCAGTTGCGCGGATTTTGCCAAATGGCTTGTCGAGATCTGGAGTCGTTCACAATAGCGGCGAAAGAGTTCGGTGAACTCCGATGGAATGATTTGATTCTGAATCGTTTTCCCATTCATGCGATGTAACAACTTGTCCTACGTGGATGCACTGCCGCGCGAACGCAATTGTCCTTCAGTGCCATATTCGGGCGTAGCGGCTGCCTTTTGCTTTAACTGCTGGATGTATTTCTCGTACGCGGTACGTCCCTTTTTGGTGAGTTTGCAAATCGTGATGGGGATTTTTCCCTCGAAGGTCTTTTTGATATCGATATACCCTGCCTCGTTCAAACGGGCAAGGTCAGATGATAATTTTCCCTGGTTGACTTCCAGACGGCGCTGCATGTACACAAAGTCCGCATCTTGTGCAGAATACAAGATGGTCATGATCTCAAAGCGCACCGGCTCGTGGATCAATCTGTCCACATCACTGGGGTTTAGTCCTTTGCGGTTCATTATGACCTCCGTGAATTGGCTCTTTGCACGAGGATGAACGTTGCGAAATGAATTACACCCGCGAGAAAAAGTACGCTCCCCACGAGCAAGAAAAACAGTGCGACAGGAGAACTCCCGAGCGCCAAGAAAAAACCAACCCACGCCGACAAGAGCGCATACACCGCGTGCAGAGTTGAGTTGTGCTTGATGGCGAGGAATATAAAGAGGAGTTGTCCATGAGCCGTTGGCTCACCCGCAGCCAATGAAAATGGGCGCCGCGTCGTAACAGCGCGTCGTAACAGCTCGTAGTAACGTGCGATGAACGACATCGCCTCAATCGTTTCCCCGGGCGGACGAATGAATTTGTCACTACAAAACATTTTCAAGGGAGCGTAAAGTAACTGCCCCAAACTGGGACTTGGGGTGCCAACCATGCTGGATCATGCGCCAGTTGCGCCGCGAGCGTGATAGCGCTCGTAACAAGAAACACAGCCCGATACGCGGCGAAATCGCGTTGCGGTGTAATACGCCCCATGAGCCGATACAGGAATGGACGACCGACCCATCGAATGAATAGCCAAGCAACGATGCCAAAGATCAAAAGGTAAAACGCGAGTACTGGCGTTGTATCTTGGAATGACCCGAAGGGAATGACAGACGAAACGAGTACCGTCACCACAAGAATTGACCCCAGACCGATTTCGTCGAGTCCATGTCCGAATTCATCGTAAAAGGTCTTGCCGTCCAAGTGCGCGCGCTTGGCGAGCTGTTCTCTTTCATTCAAGTCCATATTCATACCAGTTAATAATCTTAACTGGTATGAATATAACTGAAACTTGGCTGCGAGTCAATACTTATTGACACGAGATTTTTTGGATGGCGAGTATCTTTGGGCGCGCGCTTGGCTAGCGCACGTATCTTCGCGACCATCGGACGCGGAAATAAGTCTCACCGCCATTTTTGAAAATATGACGCATTACGCCGCAATACACCGCACAGCGTTGCACTGTGCCGCGAGAGGGAACCGATATAATATGTCCGATGCAAGCCAGCCGTTCGGTTATTTGAGACTTGCAAGACGTACAGAATCTGGGAATGATGGAGTAAAGGGGAGCAAAAAATGATTGACAACTTTAGCCGAGCGATGGACTTGATACGCCAAATGGAGGCGCAGCTGCCTATTCCCGTTTATCCAAGTGAG
Source organism: Chloroflexota bacterium (assembly GCA_029782225.1). Classification (GTDB taxonomy): domain Bacteria; phylum Chloroflexota; class Anaerolineae; order Anaerolineales; family Villigracilaceae; genus JAKOVF01. Next base: position 6,700 of record JAKOVF010000363.1, read on the forward strand.
GGGCTCGTCAAGATGATGAAAGGGCGCAGCGTGACGCTGGATCCCAATCAACCGTTATTGATCAAGAAGCTGCTGTACTCGGGAGATGAAGGCGGCATCCTGTGCGATATTACGCCGTCGGATGAGTCGAACGTGATTCTCTGTTCATTGACTCATGTTCGAATCCAGAGCGATCATCCGTTGGCGGAGGGAATTCAACATTATCAGCAGCAGCGGACCAAACGCCTGGTGCAGACCGGAGGATTGGGACAACCGGTGTCGTTCACCATCAATCCGCGCAAGAAACGGAAGCGGTAATATTCCCCAACACCTCACGGATTTCCTTTGTAGGTCGAAGACCAACCAAAGAGGGCACGCCAACGCTGGGAGGGATTGAATTTAAGACCCAACTGTCCTTCTCCGGGCGAACGTAGAAAGTGCCAAAGTTCTGAAGCGAAACTTTGTCGCCTTGCTTGAGCGCTTGATAAACTTCTTCCGAAAACGCGTCGATGAATTCTTCGACTGTTGCTTCGTCGTACCCCAAGCGCGTTGCAATTCTTTGTGCAAGTTCATGTTTGTCCACGCGTCCTTGCATGATTCACCTTTTCACGTAACTAGTTTCCATCCGAAAACTCTATCCAGAGCGGATAGGGACAGTGTCGTGGAAATTCAAGCGCATTGAGCCTACTGGGATAGAATCTGCGGTTAGCAGACCAAAGATTCTTACTCTCAGGAGGCTCGATGCTGATTGTAGCATATCCACACGATGCGACATTTTTAGAGCGTGCCCCGTTTCCGGTGCGCCTCGAACGCAA
>JAKOVF010000374.1 GCA_029782225.1 Chloroflexota bacterium
GCTCAGTCTGGACGAAACGATGGGCTTCTGGATCCACATGACTGCCGCCGACACCCTGGATGTGGTCGGGACGGCTCCCACCACAACGGATATCGCTCTGCTGGATAACGCCGGGGGCTGGAACCTCGTGGCGTATCCATCCACCGCAGATCGTTCACTGCCATCTGCCTTAAGCGATCATGGCGTCGGCACCGACTTCACTCTGGTGTACGCCTATCATGCGAATGATACTGGCGATCCGTGGAAGCTGTTCGACCGCACGGCTCCGCCGTTTGCGAATGATCTCACACAGATGACCTCTGGCTGGGGTTACTGGATCAAGGTCAACGCGGACCATACATGGAGCGTCAGGTTCCTGCCTGATTAATTCAAACGCGGATAAGGTCAGGGCCGTCGCGAGCATCCCTGACCTTATCCCACTATGCAGCCAATCTTGAAAAATGGGAGAAACAATGAAGCATTTATTACGATTACCCTTCTTATCCCTGATGGTTTTCATCGTCAGTCTTTTTGTAGTGATGCCGGCCCGCGCCTTCCCATCCATGCCCTCCAGCTTTTATGGAACTGTGAAGGTAAATGGTGCCAATGTCGCGGAGGGCACGCTGATCCAGGCACTCATCGGAGGGCAGGTGTATGCCGAGGCATATTCACAGATGTACCAGGGCGACTCGGTCTTTGCTCTGGATGTGAAAGGCGATGACAGTGATACGGCGGCCCAGGATGGGGGCCGGGAAGGGGACGCCATCCAGTTCAAGATCGGCGGCGTGCTGGCTGATCAAACGGCTGTGTGGCACAGCGGGACAAATGTCAATCTGAATCTGACAGCCTCCCCGTCGGGAACGATCTCCACCCCACAGGCAACTCCAACTGCGGTCCCGACACAGACCGCCATCGTGCTGATCCAGCCGACATCAGTGCCGCCTACAGTCAGTCAGCCCCTGCCAACTTCCGCAAATGCGGTTCAGCCTTCCATAAATACCGTTCAGCCTTCAGGGGTCCCCACCCGCTCATCCAGCTCTGCGTCAATCCCGGCCGCAGCGGCGCAGCCTTCTCCGACCGTTGTCGGATCCGGCGCACCCGATAACGCTGAGGCCGAAACGCAGCGCAGTTCGGGCAGCATGGTATCAGTGGCGGCCATCATCATGGCATTGGCCATTGTAGTAGTGATTGGTTTCATCCTCCTGGCTCTACGCAAGAAGAGCATGTAATTAAGACGAAAAATATCGTAGATCAGATCCATAAACCTATCAAGAGGTGTCAAATGAAAACTCAACGTATCTTCACCGCTTTGCTTCTGGCAGTTGCGCTGCTGCTCACGAACGTCTCGCCAGCGTACGCAGTTCCTCCAACACCATCCAGTTTTTATGGAAGCGTCAAGGTAGACGGAGCGAACGTGCCGGCTGGCACCGTCGTCTCGGCCTATATCAATGGCGTTCAATATGCTTTTGCAACTGTTCAAACCTATCTCGGCGATACTGTATATAGCTTCAACGTGCCAGGCGATGATCCTGAGACCCTAGGCACTATTGAAGGCGGCGTCGCGGGGAATACAGTGGCCTTCCACATTGGTAGTACTGTGGCTGATCAGACCGCACCCTGGTTAAGCGGGACGAATATCGAGCTCAATTTGACAGCTACAACGCCCATCACTTGCTACGCACTGACTCTCAGCCATACAGGACAGGGAAGTAACCCGGCAGCAACCCCTGCAAATTCCCCCGGTTGTGCAGCTGGTCAATATATAGCTGGAGCATCCATCAGTCTGAGCGGGGCCGCACCTAACGCCGGCTGGCAGATCAGTAGCTGGACTGGCACCAACAATAATAGCAGCACTGCCAGCACCAACACAGCCACGATGCCAGCCAGTGCTCATACTGTTGCTGTCAACTACACCACCCTCCCCACCCACACAGTGATCTTCAACAATAACGGCGGCACGGGTTCAATGAGCAATCAGGTTGCCAGCAGTCCCACCGCTTTGACCCTCAACACCTTCACACGTACCGGCCACTCCTTCACTGGCTGGAACACGCAATCCGGCGGAGGAGGGAACAGCTATGCCGATGGAGCGATCTACTCCTTTGCAGCCGACATCACCCTCTACGCCCAGTGGACGGCCAATACCTACACTGTCACCTTCGATGCCAACGGCGGCACCACACCCTCTCCCACCAGCAAGTCAGTGACCTTCGGCTCAGCCTACGGCACACTGGCCACCACCAGCCGCACCGGCTTTACCTTCGTCGGCTGGTTCACCGCAGCTTCCGGCGGAACCCAGGTGACTGCGGCCACCATCGTCAGCACCGCCACCGATCACACCCTCTTTGCCCAGTGGAGCACCATCCCCACCCATACCGTCACTTTCAACGCCAATGGCGGCACCGGCACGATGAGCCCGCAGGTTGCCAACGTCCCGACCGCTCTGAATGCCAACGCCTTCACGCGCACAGGCTACGCCTTCGCCAGATGGAACACAGCGGCAGACGGCTCTGGCACCAACTACACGGATGGCCAGGTCTACTCCTTCGCAGCCGATCTCACCCTCTTTGCCCAGTGGACAGCCAATACCTACACCGTGACCTTCGATGCCAATGGCGGCACCACACCCTCTCCAGCCAGCAAGTCAGTGACCTTCGGCTCAACCTACGGCACACTGGCCACCACCAGCCGCACTGGCTACACCTTCGTCGGCTGGTTCACCGCAGCTTCCGGCGGAACCCAGGTGACTGCGGCTACCGTCGTCAGCACCGCCACCAACCACACCCTCTTTGCTCAGTGGACGGCTAATACCTACACTGTCACCTTCGATGCCAACGGCGGCACCACACCCTCTCCAGCCAGCAAGTCAGTGACCTTCGGCTCAGCCTACGGCACACTGGCCACCACCAGCCGCACTGGCTACACCTTCGTCGGCTGGTTCACTGCAGCTTCCGGCGGAACCCAGGTGACTGCGGCTACCGTCGTGAGCACCGCCACCAACCACACCCTCTTTGCCCAGTGGACGGCTAATACCTACACCGTCACCTTCGATGCCAATGGCGGCACCACACCCTCTCCCACCAGCAAGTCATTGACCTTCGGCTCAACCTACGGCACACTGGCCACCACCAGCCGCACTGGCTACACCTTCGTCGGCTGGTTCACCGCAGCTTCCGGCGGAACCCAGGTGACTGCGGCTACCGTCGTGAGCACCGCCGCCAACCACACCCTCTTTGCCCAGTGGAGCACCCTTCCTACCCACACGGTGACCTTCAACGCCAACGGCGGCTCCGGCACGATGGCACCTCAAACGACCAATGTCCCGACTGCCCTGAATGCCAATACCTTCACCCGCACGGGGTACTCTTTCACCGGCTGGAACACAGCGGCTAACGGCTCTGGCACTCCCTATGCCGATGGCGCTACCTACTCCTTCGCAGCGGACATTACCCTCTACGCTCAGTGGAGTGCTCTGCCCAACCACACCGTGACCTTCAATGCCAATGGTGGTACCGGCAGCATGGCCAATCAGGTCGCCAACGTTCCAACTGCGCTGACCCTCAACACCTTCACTCGCACAGGTTACACTTTTAACGGATGGAACACAGCGGCTAACGGCACCGGCACTCCTTATGGCAATGGTGCCGTCTACTCCTTCGCAGCCGACATTACTCTCTACGCTCAGTGGAGTGCTCTGCCACCCACCTGTTACACCCTCACCATCGGCCATACAGGCCAGGGGAGTGATCCAGCGGCGTCCCCCGCCAACTCGACTGGCTGTCCAGCGGGTCAGTATGTAGCTGGTGAAAGCATTAGCCTGAGCGGTGCATCTCCCGCCACAGGCTGGCAGATCGGGAGTTGGACTGGTACCAGCAACGACGCCAGCACTGCCAGCACCAATACGCTGACCATGCCAGCCAGCGCGCATTCTGTTGCAGTCAACTATACAAAACCGAACATCCCGTATCCTGTGGGAGATATCGGAGCCAATTACAACCCGACCTACTCCTGGTATGCAGATAGCCTTGCCACCTGGTATCAGATCTGGATCAACGGGCCGCATGGACACATTTTCAGGAAGTGGTATCAGGCACCTGATATCTGTAGTAATGGGATCTGCTCCGTCACGCCGCCTCTCACTCTGGCAGGTGGGGCACATACCTGGTGGATCCAGACCTGGAACCCGGCCGACTACGCTGGTCCGTGGAGTGGCCCCATCCGCTTCACCGTAACTCCGCTGGCCGCGGCAACTCTCATTGCACCCAATGGGGACATCGCCACAAATTACAACCCGACCTACTCATGGAATGCAGTGTCCGGCGCCACATGGTACTACCTGTGGGTGAAAGGTCCCTCAGGAGTTATCATTCGGCAATGGTATACATCGGCACAAGCCAACTGCAGTAGCGGGGGCACCTGTTCAATCACACCCGGCATTACCTTAGCCGGCGGCACACACACCTGGTGGATCCAAACCTGGAATGCGGGGGGCATTGGTCCCTGGAGCACACCCATGTCGTTTACAACCAGTCCGCTTGGGCCCGCAACCCTGATCGGCCCATCGGGAGCCATTGGCACAAACTACAATCCTACCTACTCTTGGAATGCGGTGCCTGGTGCCACGTGGTACTACCTGTGGGTGAAAGGTCCGTCCGGGGTTGTGATCCATGAATGGTATACAGCGGCTCAGGCCAACTGCACCACAACCTGTTCGATCACACCCGGCATTACCTTAGGCGGTGGTACACACACCTGGTGGATCCAGGCCTGGAATCCCGGCGGCACCGGTTCGTGGAGCAGCGGCATGACGTTCACAACGAGTCCGCTCGGCGCTGCAACGCTGATTGCTCCCAATGGAAACATTACCACTCATACTCCCGCCTATTCATGGAATGAAGTTGCCGGCGCAACCTGGTATTACCTCTGGGTGAACGGGCCATCCGGGAACGTGATCAAGCAGTGGTATAAGGCTTCGGATGTTTGCCGCAGCGGAGCATGTTCCGTCACTCCATCCAGGACCCTGGCCTCAGGCTCACACACGTGGTGGATCCAAACCTGGAACTCCGCGGGCGTCGGGCCCTGGAGTAACAGTATGAACTTCGCGGTAACGCCATAGGCATTGCCGAACTCAACCGGGAGGGTCAGCGCGCGGCCTCGTCTGATTCGCGCTGGCCCTCCAAAATGAGACGGATTTCCTAGTTGTATTTACGACTGTTTTTCTGTATGATAAATATGAGGGTGTTTGTTCTTTCTTCTTGGGCGGGGAGGCTGCTGTTGGATCAATAGAATCAAACCCAAACTTCTACAACTTAATATTGTATCGTCAGCTTTTATCAGTTTTTCTTCAATGCGCGGCAACGACCCGATGACCTGACCTGGTCGCTGGCCTGCAAGTTGCAGGCATGGTCATCGATGAGCCAATAGCGAAACCGGCCTTCCTGGCCGGTTATCTGTTTAAGGCATAGTCCTGGGAGGGACAAGATGTATACTGCAAAACTCTCTGGTGCGATTCAGAAGGTCATTTCTCTGGTCGTCTTGCTTGCCATGTTAATTCCCGTGGGCTCAGTCAGTGGAGAAACGGAAGTCCTTTTCGAAGATGATTTTGAGGACGGCAACACCGATGGCTGGACGCTCGTCGAAGGAGACTGGGAAGTCCTAGATGGAAGATACAGGGGAAAGACAACTACGGGCTTCAATACCTCCTCCATCACTGTAGCCGGAGATACTACCTGGACAGATTACACCTATGAAGGCCAGTTCAAACTGGATCAAGGTATAGATCGCCAGGAGGCCAGCATTCTCTTCAGGCTCACTGAGATCGGTCTCGGACTGAACCAGGGAAGGTATTATCAAATTACAAACTATCCGGATAATTCGGAAAACGAGAGTTGGGTTGGCCTGAACCTCATCGATAATGGAACTATCACTGCCCTCGGAACGGTGGCATATCATGCGAGTCTCTATCAATGGCGGAGTTTCAAACTGGCGGTAAACGAGACTCATCTCGCTTATTACATTGATAATGAGTTGGTGATGAGCAGCGATGCTCTGACCGCTTATTCAGGCGGCAAGATTGGATTGAAGAGCGCTCATTACGATGTTCCGATCTATTTCGATGATCTGCGCGTCACCCGTGAATTGCCAGACGCACCGCAGATAGGGCCTGTCTTTACTGTCAATTCGACTGCTGGCGCAGATGATGGTATGTGTGGCGTCGCACACTGTACAGTGCGTGAGGCGATTAACGCCGCCAACGCCGATGGATCGGAGAGCACCATTGAACTGGGATCTGCAGCGACTTACACGCTGGATGTAGTGGATCATGATTGTTGCGGTTTTGGAGGAACCGGTCTACCGCGCATAACCACTGCCATTACCATCAACGGACACGGATCGACTATCGCCCGAAGCAGCGCCAGTGGGACTCCAGATTTCCGCCTGTTCAGTATATGGGATGGAACGCTCATCCTGAATGATGCGGTCATTACTGGCGGCAGAGCTGACGCTGGAGGCGGGATCCTCCTATATTCTGGCGATTTGATCGTCAACAATAGCACTATATCAGGGAACTATGCGATAGGCGGTGGCGGCATCTGGTCTAATACGCAGGCGACCCTAACCGATAGCGTAGTGGCCAATAACACTTCGTTGTTGGATGGCGGCGGGATCGGCAGTAACGGCACACTGGTCATAAGCCACAGCAATTTCGCGGATAATATAGCCGGTCAGGATGGAGGGGCCATTGTTAATCACGGCACGGTTGAAATCGACAACACTCCTTTTACGGGTAATGTGGCTGAATCCGGTGGTGCGATCGCAAATCGTGACACCGGTAACATGGTGAATGTAAGCAGATCCATCTTTTCTCAAAATCGGGGCAGCCTTGGAGGAGGTGCTATCGCAAACCGCGGTGGCGCCACGAATACAGTGAATGTGACAGACACGGCCTTTATTGACAACCAAGCCGATGGCGGAGGAGGGCTCTCGAATTCTGCGGGAGTTGTAACGGTAACAAACAGTACGTTTGCGAATAACAATGGTGGTGGGCAGGGTGGCGGACTTTGGAATTCTGGCGTACTCCATGTGGTGAACAACACAATATATAACAATAATGCAGATATTGGCGGTGGTATCTTGAATATGATGGGAGGAGCTGTTGATATCACGAACAGCACGCTATCTGACAACAGAGTCATATATGATGGCGGAGGAATCTATAACTACGAAAACAGCACTGTAACATTGAAAAACACGATTATTTCTAATAGCCCAGCCGGTAATAATTGCGCTGGGGCAATGGTTACTGATGGCGGTGGCAACCTGGTGTGGGGCGATACCACGTGCCCTGGTACTAATGCTGACCCGCTGCTTGGTCCGATGGCAGACAATGGTGGGACGACTCAAACAATGGCACTGCTTAGAGGCAGTCCGGCAATCGAAGCCGGGAATGCGGCCAACTGCCCGGCAACCGACCAGCGTGGGGTAGCGCGTCCACAGGCGGCACGCTGTGATATCGGTGCATTTGAACTCGAGATGTTGACAAATGCCCCACCAGTGGCCGAGGCGGGAGGCCCCTACGATGCAAAGACAGAAGATGAGATCACTATGGATGCATCCGTATCCTTTGATCCTGATGGCGACACGTTGACCTATGAATGGGACCTTGACAACGATGGTGGATATGATGATGCTACTGGCGTAACTGCCACAACAGTGTTCAACGAGGCTGGAGAATATACGATTCGCCTGCGCGTGACTGATATCTTTGGCTTAACCGATGTAGATACGGCAACGGTAACGGTCAGCGAAAATATCCCCTCCCCGGGCTTCGGTGTGCGCGCGAATGATGACGAAATCGAAGGCTGGTGGTGGCCGCAAGGTGCTGTGGTCAACGTGACCATTGAGGATTTGGCTACTCCTGAAAGCCCGGACTACTCTGGGACAGCGGTGGTGGATATAGTGTTTCCGGGAAACGACCATCGCTTTAGACTTAGACTGAATGGCGAGTTTGATATTGTGCCCGGCCACATTGTTACCGTGAGCGACGGCAATACTACCAGACATACGACAGTAACCGGCCTTGCGGTGACCAATGTCAACGCTGATACCGATGTCGTTTCCGGGGTTGCTGCAACAGGTTCATTTGTCCATCTGTGGGTTTGCACTCCGACCGAGTGTGCCAACAGGCATGTTTTTGCCGATTCGAACGGCAACTGGTCAGGCAACTTCTCGGTGCCGGGAGCGGGCACAGATCCGGGCGAACAAGTCCTTTACGATATTGTTCCCGGTACACGCGGGGATGCGGCACAATGGGATATGACTATTGATGGTGGCGGGACTAGTTACTTCTGGCACGTGCTCAGTCCCAATGTAAGCGTTCATCCGGACGATGACTGGCTGGAAGGGTATGATTGGCCGGCAGGCGTCACGGTGAACATCTCTATTGACGATCCCGCTACACAAACTAATCCTGACCTCTCGCGCAATGTGGTCACAGGAACATCAAGTTGGAATTCCAGCGAGAACTACTTCAACCTGGATCTGCAAAGCCTATATGACATCAAACCCGGGTTTGTGGTTAGAGTAACTTACGGAACCACAACCAAAGAACATGTAGTTACCAACTTGATTGTGACAAGCGTAGATGCTGCTGCGGACAAAGTTTCAGGCACGGCTGATCCCAACGTGAATCTTCAAGTTGATGTCTGGAGCACTAACGGCACACAGATAAACATCCAAACCGACTCGAATGGCAATTGGATAGCCGACCTTGCGGGTCAATATGACTTGCAAACTGGCGATGATGGCCGCGTTCAGGAATTCGACGGCGATGGCGACAGCACGGGCGATGACTGGCGAATACCAAATCCGCTCTTCATGCTCAACATACATAATGACTCTTCCTGGCAGGGACTAGATGCCTGGAACTGGCCCTTAGGCTCCCAGGTAACCTTGACAGTTGACGATCCAAACGCCGCCGAGAACGAGAACCCTGTGTATACCGAAGTACAGACAATGGTTCAGGGAACTGGCAGCCATGAAACTCAGGCATGGTTCATGCCAGATAATATTGAATTCACAGGCCAGCCCGGATTCACGATCACACTGAGCGACGGCGTTCAAGAGAAAAGCATGGTCGTGCCTCTACTTCAGGGAACAGAATACAACCTGGAAGCTGATACAGTCAGCGGCGTCACCGATCCCTCCGCATCTGTAGTTGTAGCCTGCGGCCTAGGTGCCGAACCGTCTGTAACTGCGGACAGCAACGGGAACTGGATGGCAAATTTCAGGGATCCTCAGAACCCGAATATCGTGCTTTACGATATTCAGCCAGGAACCTGGTGTGAACCGCAAATGTATGATGAGGACCGCGATCACATCGTCCTGCGAGACTGGTTCGTGCCATACCCGAGTGAAGACCTGCTTATCTCCGACGCCGGCGGAAAGCTCTGGCAGCTCGATCCTCAAACTTTCACCGTGAGCGAGTTTCAACAATTGGATGTCAGCGGTAATTTCGACTTCATCCGTGGCAGTTCGTCGGAGATCTATATTGCTAACTACAGCCATGCTCGCGTTGATCGATTGAATCTTGAAACACAGCAACTGGTGACCATTGCAGGGGGCTCCCCACTGATCAACCCAATTGGCCTGGCCCTGAGCCCGGACGGTGGCACACTCTATGTCGCCGATCCGGGGGCTCACAGCGTTTTCTCCCTGGATCTTCAGACCCGTCAGATAGACATCCTGGCAGACCACGGCCCTGACAGCGAGTCATTCTCACCAGACGGGATAACAATGGATTCGAATGGGAATGTTGTATTTGATACAAGCAACGGGAGTATTTATCGCGTCAGCCCAGACGGCGGCAGTATTACGAGAATCGTCAACATCCCGAATGCAAACCTGAACGGCATGGCTTTTCTCAACGCTGAGGAGCTCCTGATCGCCGGCACCGAAAACCCGCAGGGCTTGTTACAGGTCAACGTAAGCACCGGCGAAGTCACAACCCTTTACGAAGGGCTACCCTTCCGGAACCCGGAAGATGTCGTCGTCGACCTGCAGAACAACTATGCCTATGTGCTCGACTCGGATTACATGCATCATTACAGTGATTTCCGGCCGGGAATCTATGCCTTCGATCTCGACGCACAAACACTGCAGCCAATATACGTTGGGAGTCCATTCGGCGACATCGTCGACCTTCTGCTGGGGCCTTTCCCACAGCAGACGCAAACACCTCAATGCCAGCCCGGCGATACCGTAACCGGAACAGTCTTCGAACATGATGGCGTTACTCCTGTACCCTCTGCCTACATCCAGATTGACGACTACAACACGGGCGAGATTCGATTCACCTCCCATGCCGATCAGAACGGACAATTTGGCTGCTCCCTGCCTGACGGCGATTACCGCATCCTGGCCGGGACCGATGGCTACACCTACACCCAGGAATATTACAACGAGGCAGCAGAGGCTAATGTAACTCCGCTGCACGTCATAACCAGCTCGCAATTCGCGAACATCAATTTCACCATCTCACCAACGCCAGCCATCGAACATCTTACTTTCAATTTAGATAACGTGCTGCTGCAAGATCCTGCGATTCGCCATGCAATTGCGCTTGGCACCGACCGCCAGCGAATTCTGAATGAAGCCTTCCTGCCCAATGGCATCTATGGAATGCTATCCAACTCAATCGTTGTACCGGAGCATTGGGCCAGCGCTCCATCCTTGGCGCTGGATCTCTATCCGTTTGACCCGGCAGAAGCACGCACAATCCTTGAGACTGCTGGATGGATCGACAACGACAGCGACGGCTTCCGCGAGAACGACCGGAATGAAGAACTGGCATTCGTCTTCAAGACCAGAGACACGCCTTTCCGCATGGCCTCGGGCGAGATCTTTAGGCAGAATATGGCAGATATTGGCGTTCGGATCGATCCGATCTATTCGTCAACCTCAGATTTCATCAGTAACAAGGATTTCGACATCGCCGAATTTGCCTGGGCTGGCTGTACTGATAACGAGCCATGCTTAAGTGAGTATGTTACTGGCTCATCGTGGAATCTCGCTAGCTACAGCAACACGTTGTATGATGCTGCAATTGCCAGTGCCAGAACAGCCATCGGCGACGCGGTAAAACTTCCATACCTGATCCAGGCGCAGGCCATTCTCACTCAGGATCTGCCCGTGCTGCCTCTCTTCACGCGTTACGATATCACGCCTGCAGCAACAGCCTCTGGCAGCGACATCACGGTCTCGCCCGTAAGCAATCTCACTATCCGCTTTGAGAACGTCACACAATCCGGGGTGACCGGCGCTGCCGTATCACCAATACTGCCTGCCAGCCCGCCGGCAAACTTTGAACTGCTGGGCATGACCTATCATATCGGCACGACCGCGCTCTTCACCGGAAATGCTCATGTCTGCATCACATATGATCCCTCCAGCCTGACAACCCTGCAGGAGCTTGGACTTCGTCTCTATCATCTGGAGAACGATACCTGGGCCAATGTCACCGACACGGGCTCTCCGGATACAGCCCTGAATCAGATCTGTGGAACGGTGGCCAGTTTCTCGCCTTTTGCCGTTATGCAGCAATCCGACCAGACTCCGCCGGTGATCCCGGCCAACTTCTATGGTGAGATCCACATCCTGGAGAATCCTCCTGTGGCAGGGAACATGGTAGAAGTCTACGTGCCCGGCCTCAGCGTACCGGTTGCGACGACTGCTATTGCTTTCTACCCACCTGATCTTCTGGTTTACACAATCGATGTACCCGGAGATGCACCAGATACTCAAGTCAAAGAAGGAGGCGCAGAAGGTGACCTGCTCACGTTCAAGGTCAATGGACGCGTCGCTGCGACAGGCATCTGGCACAGCGGCACAAGCATCCAGTTGGACTTCCATCCTCCGGAAGTTGTGAGCGGCGGTCCATACGGTGCAGATGAAGGTTCACCCATCATCTTCAGCGCTTCCCGGAATGATTTCGCTGCAGATGCCGCCACCTATTACTGGGACTGGGACAACAATGGCACATACTACGAGGATGTGTCCGACCCAACTCACATGTGGCCGGACAATGGCGACTACACAGTTGGTCTGAAAGTCGTTGACACCCAGGGTGGAGAAGACTCAACTACATTCAACGTCACGATCAACGACGCCCTTCCGGCAAGTGTCAGCGCAGGCGGGCCATACAACGGCATTGCCGGTCAGCCTGTGACATTGAACGGCTCCGCAACCTGCTCTTCAACCGACAACTGCATATTCGCCTGGGATCTGGACGGCGACACAGCCTACGATGACGCGACCGGTGCAGCGGCTACCTTTACCTGGAACATGGTCGGTGACCACCCCATTGGCCTGTCCGTCACGGATGATGACGGGAATTCAGCTACTGGCACCTCCCTCATTCACATGACAACTGCAACGCACGGGATCGCGCTGGTGCCGGGCTGGAACCTGGTGTCCTTCAATGTCCATCCACTGGACAACAGTATTTCCTCTGTGCTCTCGAGTATTGCCGGCCAGTACACGCTCGTCTATGCCTGGGACACATCCGCTGCTCATAGCTCCAGCGGCAACTGGATGAAGTATGATCCGGCCGCGCCAGCTTTTTCCAACACACTGGAAAGTTTAAATGAAGGGATGGGCTTCTGGATCCGCATGAGGACTGCCGACACGCTTGAGGTTCAGGGCAGTATTCCTTCAAGCACAGACATCAACCTCACGAATGCAGCCGGCGGCTGGAACCTGGTTGGTTACCCATCCGCTGTAAATCGTATCCTGCCCGGTGCCTTGGGCGACAACGGCGTTGACATATATTTCTCCCTTACATACGCCTATCATGCCAGCGACTCGGCCGATCCCTGGAAGCTCTTTGGACGCACCTCGCCTGTCTGGTCGAACGACTTGACAGCGCTCACACCCGGGTGGGGTTACTGGATCAAAGTCAGCGCTACCGAATTGTTGTGGACTGTTCCCTATTCAGGGAATTAGAAAGAATAAGCGACGCTAGAATCAGGCAACAAAACCGACAGGTCATCTGACCTGTCAGTTTTGTTTTGAGTTAAGAGACCTGGGACTTTATCCCCAAATATTCTTCAAGAACTTTAGCTTCTCCACCGTTTGATAACTACCGCCGCCTTCGTGACCATTATAGGGGTAGATCTTAATATCCTTTTCACCGGCCCAGTGATTGTACGCGGCATAGACGGTGGAGGGCGGGCAAATTTCATCCATCAGGCCCACCGAGAACAAGGCCCTGGCTCTGGCACGTGTGGAAAAGTGAACCCCATCGAAATAGGAAAGTGTGCTGAAAACAGTGTCCACCTTGTCTCGGTGGATGTGACAGTAGTCTGCGATCTCTTTATAGGGATAGGTATCCACGAGCTCTGTCGCGCGTCGGTAGTGACAGAGGAACGGAACATCGGGCATGGCGGCGGCTACGTCAGGGACGAGCCCAGCGGCAGCGATGGTAATGCCTCCGCCTTGTGAACCACCCGTTACAGCGATTCTCGATGCATCCACGTCCCGGTGCTTGCGCGCCGCTTCGATGGCACGGACAGCATCCGTGAAGACACGGCGATAGTAGTAGTGCTTCGGATCGAGAATGCCGTTGGTCATACTGCCGGGGAAATGCGGATTGCCGCCGTCGGAGTATAGATCAGGAGTATCTCCGGACGACCAGGCACTACCCTGCCCGCGCGTGTCCATGACCAGGTGGGCGTAGCCTGCACTTGCCCACAGCAGCCAGTCAATGGGAAAACTGCGTCCGCCGCCATAGCCTATGTATTCAACAACACAAGGAAGTTTTCCGGAACGCTGCTTTGGAAGGATCAACCAGCCTCTGACCTGTTGGCCGCCAAAGCCATTGAATGTGACATCAAAGGTCTCCTGCGCCACAAGACCATAATCCACCTTTTCAAATGTCGCCTTCATTGGATACGTACGTGTTTCATCGAGTGTGGATTTCCAGAATGAGTCAAAATCTGCGGGTTCCTCGCGGGTCGGGATATAGGTCTTGAGTTGTTCGAGAGGGAGGTCGAAGATTGCCATGATGTTTTCCTCGTTGTTCAGGAGATACTTCGCACGAGTTCTCGAATCTCTGCCGGTAAGAATGGGACTTCCAAATCTTCGAAGACTTCCCAAATCTCGGTATGGGTGATCGTCTGCCCAGCCGATACTGATTGTAAGGGTCCCAACGACTCGAGCTCAATGAACCGGTCATTACAGTAGCTCTCTGCATTACATCCATGATCGGGGTACTGCATGTCCGGTTGCGCATCGAACCGTTTTACGAACAGGACTCCCCCGAGCCAGTACGCCATCCAGCCATCAGGGTTGAAATAGCCAAATTTCAAGGGTGGCAGGCCGGGGCGCGCGTGAACGAGGACGAAGTCATCGCGTAGAGTCGGGCGCGCATCGCCGATCTGTGTATAAGGCCATAAGGATAATTGTCGATTCGGTAATAAACCCTCTTCATCTGCATTCCGCTGAGGCTGGGGAAAGATGGCAACGCCGCCGAGGCGGAACATGGTCAATGCCCAGGGAGAGAAGCGAACTGCCCAGGCTCCGTCATTCCGAAGCTCATGACGGAGAATGACCTGTGGCCTTTCAGGGTTTAACTGGATGTCGATTGCTTTGGCAATATTTGTCCAGGGCTCGGCCGGCATCTCAATTCGCACGCCATTGGAGGTTTCAGCGACTGCCGCGCCTTCATTATCCGGGATGTATGTGCGTGGCATCGCCTCAGGGGAATGCCAGAGCCTGTGCCCGCCGCGAAAATAAAAATCGCCATAGGGCGTTTTTATCGGGGTTAATCCCAGGTCCGCAAAGAGATTGTCTCGGCCCTTTAGCGCAAAGCGGACGATGCGCGCCGAGTTAGCAAGATATTCCAACCTTACAAAGTCATTTTCAAGAATGCGGGTTGGCTCACCATGAAAATCTGTCATGCTCACATTTTCTCAAAACTGGATTTTAGTGCAGGATACAGTTCCCGATAAAGCGAATAAGACTTTTGATACACGTCCACCTGTAATGGATCAGGCATCGTACTTCCCGTTATCTTAACACAAGCCTTGCACGCAGCAAAGACATCCGGCCAGACTCCAGCCCCCACGCCTGCGAGCAACGCCGCGCCATATGCCGCGCCTTCCGTGGTATTGACCGTAACCAATTCAGCTTCCAGCACCGAGGCCAGGATCTGCCTCCAGAGCGCGCCTTTTGTTCCTCCACCTGATGCGCGTACTTGCGTGATCGCGCCCAGCCCCGCGTTCTGAATTAAAGTGAAGCTGTCCTTCAATCCAAAGGAAACGCCCTCGAGCAGGGCACGAGTCATGTGGGCACGGCCGTGGCGGAGGGTCAGGCCAATGAACGCACCGCGCGCCAGCGGGTCTGGATAAGGCGTTCGCTCTCCACTGAGATACGGCAGGAACTGCAAGCCATCGCTGCCAGCTGAGACAGATTCGGCTTCCTTTAATAGATCATCAAAACTCATGCCGGGTGCGAGCGA
>JAKOVF010000402.1 GCA_029782225.1 Chloroflexota bacterium
GGGTGCAGTCGTTAATTGGTGGTCAGTTTCGAGAGAAAAAGGGATACCCTCATTGGGGGCGTTAAATCAAACGGGGCTTGGAGCTCCGTAAATCCAAGGAGGGCATCCCATGTTGGTACAGGTTAGCGTGCAGATCGATGGCGGGGAACCTTTTGTCGTAGAACGGTCGTTATCGGGATCGGCAGATGAGGTGGAAGAGCAGGTTCGAGAGGTTTTGCAGCGAGCGGGCCGAGTGATGTTGGAGTCCTCTTTTCAGCAGATTGCCGATCGGACTCCGGCTCCCTGCTGTTGTGGCAGGAGCATGAAGAACTGCAATCGACGAACCCTGGGTCTCATGACGACCTGCGGGGAAGTGATCATTCAACGCCGGCGTTACCGTTGTCGTCGCTGTGGGCATGAGCTTCATCCGGCCGATGCCCGGTTGTGTTGTGGCAAGCATCGAGTGTCCAGACCACTGGCCAAGCGGGTCTGCCAATTGGCGGCGGTCGAACACTTCACGCGACTGCCCGAATTGGTCTTGGCTCAGCACGGAGTCCCCTTGTGCCATGAAACAATTCTCGAACTGGCGCACGATGTTGGTGGCGCGGCTGAACGGATGCGGCTGGCCGAGGCGAGGTCGAGCGTTGCTCGCCGGGAACCGCCGCAGATCGCCATTTCCAATCCACCGGAACGAATCTATGTCAGCGTGGACGGCATCATGTACTGCACCAACGAAACCGAGGCCGACCCCGAGCATCCAGGGCAAAAACGCCTGATCTGGCAACAAATGAAGGTCGGCTGCGTCTACTGGGAGGACGCTCGCGAACGCTGGCACAAACAGATGGTCTGGGGCCGCGAAGGTCCCGAAGAGTTTGGAATCTCCTTATGGCGGCTGGCCATGGAATGTGGATACGGCCAGGCCCATGAGAAACTGTTCGCAGCAGACGGCGGCGCGTGGTGCTGGGATATCCATGCGCGATACTTCAGTGACGCCACCGGCATCCTGGATTGGTACCACGCGAGCGAACATGTCTGGGCCGCGGCTAAGGTCGTTGACCCGGATTCGCCAGACGCCTGGGCGAAGGAAGCCCTGACATGCATGCATGAGGGGGGAGGAGCGGAACTGGCGGAGTGGTTGAAACGTCAAATTCCACCCCGCCGTGGCAAAGCACGCCAAGCCTTGGAAGGGCTGCATGCTTATGTGGCGGACAAGGTTCATCACATGGACTACCCGCACGCCAGAAAAAACGGTTGGCAGATCGGCTCCGGAATGATCGAGTCGACTTGCAAACAACTCGTGGCCCAACGACTTAAAGGCCCTGGGATGCACTGGTCCGAACAGGGGGCTCTCGCCATCTCGGCACTTCGAGCCACAGACCTCAACGGAAAATGGGACGTTTTCTGGGCCACCTGCTCAATCAAAACCTGATGGACCACCAATTAACGACTGCACCCC
>JAKOVF010000418.1 GCA_029782225.1 Chloroflexota bacterium
ACCATAACCATCTCCGGGGTCATTGACGCTCCCGTTGCCGTCCCAATCCCCGTAATACTGGACATCCTTATTCCCAACAATGAGATTGACGATCGCTTCGGCATTCGACTTCATGCCCGCCCTATCGCCTGACTGAAAAGTCTGCAACATAGCATCGGCTGACTTTTCGATCAGAGTAACGTTGTTCACCAGACCTACGGCCACTGCGACATGATTGGGCGTTTCATCTGTGCCGACCATCAGGTGCCGGATGTGCATCAGCGATTCGGGTGGGATGGATGAAGAGTACATGATCTTTCTCGACGAGTTGGGACTGTCATCAGGGCTGGGTTCGAGCGAGATTTCCATGCGATTGAAGTGAGCCAGCAGATTCTGACTCTGCGGATCTACAAAGGTCAGGACGAATTTTCCCTGGTCATTCTGCTCGAGAACTCCCAGGCTTTGACTTAACTCGTGATCGTCATCGATAACCCATGCTTCGTAATGTGTGTTCTCCGGGGGTAACGCGAGCGCTGCGTCAATGGTGATCTGATCCATTGCGGCTGTGCCGTTTTGAAAACGGAGAATCCCCACTGAAGACGTACCGGTATCCGGAACCATTGCGACCATGGGGACTTCCGTAGCAACCGGATTTGGTTGGGTTGCCTGAGCCACCTTCAAGCGGGGCAGGAAGGTGGCCGCGGAGATTCCAATGACTCCTATCAGCAGCGTCCCCATGCAAGCGCAAGTGAATAAACCGGCAGTGATCCAAATCGGTTCGCGCTTTTTCGGCGGCGGAGGGACTTTGGGTGGAGCAACAGGCCCGGGAGTCGGAACGCGAAGCGAATGAATGGTCTCGGCTTCCGCGTGCATACCGATCCCCTCGTAGAAATCCGCAGCCATGTCGCGCGCGCTCTGATAGCGGTCCTTCGGATTCTTGGCCAACGCCCTGTCAATTACTGCTTGCAACTGTGGAGGAATATCCGTGATCGGCGGGGGAGGCTCGTGAATATGTTTGTAGATGACGGCCATCGTGCTATCGCCTTCGAAGGGCACGCGGCCCGCCAGCAATTCGTACAGGACAACCCCCAGCGAATAAATGTCGGTTCGGTAATCCACTTTGTCGCCGCGCGCCTGTTCCGGGGACATGTAAGCCGGTGTCCCGCTGACCAGGCCGGAGGCGGTCTGTGTGCCGGAATGGGCGATCCGTACGAGACCGAAATCGGTAAGGATCGGTTCCGTATTTTTGGTCAGTTCCGATTCATCCGTGAAATCGCGGCTTTTGTTGTGCAGCAGGATGTTTGCCGGTTTGATGTCCCGATGGACCACGCCCTGTACGTGGGCATAGTCGATCCCGGAGGCAAGTGCGGCCAGCAAGCGCGCGATCTGGTCGAACGGAAGTCTCTGCTTTTTTTCGTGCAGGTGCCGCAGATAAGTCGACAGCGACGGACCCTTGAGATATTCCATCACAATATAGGGATGGCCCTCGTAAGTATCAAAGTCGAAGATCTGGACGATATTGGGGTGGCGCAGTCCGGCCACCACCTTGGCCTCGCGATGAAAACGCGCCAGCAGTTCGGGATCTGATTCGATATAACTATGCAAAACTTTGACGGCCACCGGGCGATCCAGAGTGAGATGCGTGCCAAGATAAACCTCCGCCATGCCCCCTCGTGCGAGGAACCGTTCAATCCGCACTCTGCCAATAACAATACCATTCCACTCTGGCATGAATACATTATACAGTTGAAATAAGACTGAAACAATCCGAAATAGCAATTGAAATCAAACAGCAACGGTCAGAGGCGCACGTGCATTCGGCCTGGAAAGGTCCCCGCTCGGGGATTATAGGCACCGTACCCTCAGGCCCGACCGCAAACTCCGCGTTTTCCTCTTTTCAGTAAAATACGAGATTCTCACCGGCCCTGGGGCTCAGGGTCCGAACGGGGTACGGTGTCGTCGCCGTTGCGCGGTTCCTCAGACTGACATGAAAGCAGAAATCACAAGGGCGACCTGCCGGGTCGCCCTTGAAGGCTACGGTTGCGGTAGTCGTTCCCGTTCTTCCTCAGCTACTTTCTCTTCCAATTTCTTGAATAAAGGTGCTGGCTGGTTCAACTTCTGTCCGGGCTTCAACTCGCTGGGCCTCCACTGCGGGCGAGTCGCTGACTCGCCGCTACCGGCCCGATATCGCAACACCTTATGTGTCCCGAGCGAGTCGGTCACGTCTTCCGTGAATTGCTCACCAAACAGTGGATTTTCGTAGCCGAAGAATCCATGCAATCGTTCCGCCGTAAAGGGCAGGAATGGGCTGAACATCACCTTGAGCGAGTCAATCGCTTTGAGTGCGGTGTAGATGGTCTTGGCCGCGCCATCCTTGTCTGTTTTAACTGCGGACCAAGGAGCATTCTGGTCCAGGTATTGATTGACGGCGGTGGCGAGCTTCATCGCTTCACCCAGAGCCGAACGCAGGTGCACGGCTTCGAGCTCCGCGCCCACGATGTTGAATCCATTTTCAATCACGGCGAGCAGGTCTAGGTCCGCGGGGCGAAGCGCGGCGGGATCAACCTCAGGTACGTGTCCTTCCCAATGTTTGAACGTAAACGACAGGACGCGGTTCGCAAGGTTGCCCCACGTCGCCACGAGTTCGTTGTTGTTGCGCGCCACAAATTCGCCCCAATCCCAATCGCTGTCCTTCATCTCAGGCATGTTGACCGTGAGATAGTAGCGCAGCGCGTCGGGGTCGTAACGTGTCAAGGCGTCGAGTCCCCACACGGCCCAGCCGCGCGAGCCGCTGATCTTCTGCCCTTCGAGGTTCATGAACTGATTGGCAGGCACATCGTAGGGCAGCGTCAAAGGGACTTCCTCACCCACGAAGATTTCCATGAACGCGCTTCCTGCGCCCATCAATTCAGCGGGCCACTGTGATGTGTGGAAGAAGATGTTGTCCTTGCCGATGAAATGGAACTGCTTCGCTTCGGGATTCGTCCACCACTCGCGCCACGCATCTTTCTCCGCCGCCACCTGTGCCCACTCAATTGGTGCGGAGAGGTACCCGATCACAGCCTCGAACCACACATAGATGCGCTTGCCCGCTTCTGTCCAACCTTCAACGGGAACAGGGATGCCCCAATCGATGTCGCGTGTGATGGAGCGCGGCTTGAGACCTTCGCTTTCGATCTTGCGCAGCGACTCGCCGATGACGGTATCGCGCATATGTGGGGCACGCTCCTCGAGGAACTTCTTGACGTCAGGCTCCAGTTTGGAAAGGTCAAGGTAGAAGTGCTCGGTGTCACGTAACTCGAGCGCACCATCGCCGGTTTTGGCGCGTGGGTTGATCAGCTTCTCCGGCTCCAGCACGTTTCCGCAGCGGTCGCATTGATCGGAGCGTGCGTATTCATACCCGCAGATGTAGCACGTCCCTTCAACATAACGGTCAGGGAGAAATTTATCCGCGCTGGGGGAGTACCACTGCTTACTGAACTGCTTGAACAGAAATCCGTTTTTCTGCAAGGCAAGGAACATCGCCTGCGAGACCTTGAAGTGATTCTCACTGTGGGTTGTCGTGAACATATCGTACGTGATGCCATAACCCTTGAAGACTTCGATAAATCCATCGTGATACTTCTTGTACACTTCCTCGACCGGCTTTCCTTCCTTGTCTGCGGCGATGACGACCGGTGTGCCGTGCGAGTCTGTCCCCGAGACCATGAGGACATGATTTCCCTTGAGACGGTGGTAGCGTGCGACGATGTCACCAGGCAAATGGGAACCGGTAATATTCCCGACATGGATCTCGGCGTTTGAGTAGGGCCAGGCAATGGCAATTAAGATGTTTTCGGGCATTCGTGCCTCCAAGATGTTCTGTCATTGCGAGGAGCATTCTTTGCGACGAAGCAATCTCCTCGCTATGTGAACCTAGATTTGGGTAGTTATATGAGATTGCTTCGGGCTTCGCCCTCGCAATGACACAGGTGCAATACAAACAAAAAGGCCGTCCGCGTTCTGGACAGCCCGTTTTCATTGAGGTACTTGTAATCTAACGTGCTTTCCACTGCGCGCGGCAAGACATGTCCATTCGCATGGCCATGGTTACACCTGCACTTGCGCCAGGCCGTCTCGCCCCGGCGGGCTCTCGGCCCGAACGGGGTGCAAGTGTTGTCACCATTGGGAAAGCAGATTTCGTTATCATGGGCGCTATTTTAGGCGGGGGAGAGATGTTTGTCAATGGGACACTTCAGAGCAAAACGATGCCCGCTGTGCTCAGAAAGATTGTCTTCCCACACTCGTGACATTTCAAGTTGTTCTCCGCCCTTATGAAGTTTATCTTTTTGCAGGATGGACATTGCAGTATATCGGTCAAGGTGCGATGGTTTGACGGAGTCAATTGTCCCGGCTTGCGCGCGGTGACGCGGTCAAACCATTTCCACCAGGTGATGACTTCGACCTGCTCAAAGCCTTTGCTTTCCAGCAGTGACTTGAAATCATCCCTGCCGATCACTTTGGATTTTCTGCCTGATGCTTCCGTGCCGCGTGAGGCGAGGAAGAATCCACCGGGGCGCAAGACACGGAACAGTTCCTCCAGCGGCCTGTCCATTTCAGGCATGACTTCCAACGCTTCCATGCAACTGACCATGTCAAACGAATTGTCGGGGAAGGGGAGAGGAAAATCGATCAGGCGCAGCAATGTAAATCGTCCCTGGGACTGCTCAAGTTTTTGTGAGGCCTGTTCCAGCATCCCCTGCGAAACATCGACTGCAACGATGTGTCCGTTGAACGTGGTCTCTTTCAGCAGAGCTAAAGGCATTCGTCCGGTGCCAGTTGCGAGGTCCAGAATGAACGGGGCGGGAACGTTGCGCAAAGCCTCCAGCGCGGGACGCGCCAGCACCTCCGCATCCTGCTTCTGGCTTTCCCCTTTACTCCTGTCGTATTTCCTGGCCCAGCGGTCGTACAGCCAGGCCTGTACACGCGGGCCAAGATGAGTCGCTTCGTAAAAATAGATTTCGCGGTCAAGAGCAAACAAAATCAGCAATATTATGACGATGATCCACAGCCACATATTCACTCCGGGATGTTTTGCAGATCAGGCAGAAGGATTTCTGCATCGTGGATCGCGCGCGAAGCATAACCAAACACGAACACCAGTGCGCCGCCAATGCCAGCAAGGATGAGCACGCTTGGAATGTTCCACCATTCAGCGAGCGGACCCGCGATCAGGATCCCAATCAAATAGGGAATTTGCACGAGAAGCCGCCGCGCGGAAAAGACGCGGCCCTGTACGTCGGCTTCCACTTTAGCTTGCCAGATCGCGAGATTACCGCCCTCGACGAACGGCTCAAAGAACGAAAAGAAAAAACTTCCAATAGACCAAACCAGGATTGCACGGCCTAAGCCTAATGAGACGATGCCTAGCAGACACGCGCCAATGCCGCCAAGCAGGACTCCATGAATGCGACGCCGCGGCCCACCCCACAGGCTCAATAGCCCGCCTCCGACCACGCCGCCAATGGCTCCCACAGATTGGACACTCGCCAGCGCTGAGGCATTCTCCCCGGTTTTGCCAAGGACGAGGGGTGCGATCAACGTTGCACCGATGGCGAGAAAAGTATTGGCGGCGCCGAAAAGCGCGACAAGCCCAAGTAGATTCGGCCTCTCACGGATATACCGAAATCCGAATTGAGTCTCCTGCCAGATGCTTCCGCGACTCTCCCAGCCAACTTTGCTTCTCAGAGGCTGCGGCACATCGATCCATGCCAGCGTTGCAAACGCGGCCAGAAATGTGATCAGATCAATGACCATGATCCCGCTCATATCAATAACGCCGAGCAAGGCCGCGGCGAAGACCGGCGCGAGGATGCCCGAAAGAGCAGTGGACAACCCCAGCATTCCACCCGCACGCGTGTACTGCTTTTTGGGAAGCATCGTGGTCATGGCTGCTGTGAAGGCGGGATATTGAAAGGCGGTGAAGAAGCCGGCCAGGATGCTTACGATGTAGATGTGCCAGAGCTGCAAATGGTTGGTGGTGTACAAAATCAAAACGGTCAGCGTGCCCAGAGCTGTGGCCGCGTCGCTCAGCATCATCACGAGCTTGCGGTTCCATCGGTCCACAAATGTGCCGGCAATGGGTGCAAGCAAAACGGATGGCAGAAATGCAAAAAAGCTGACCGTGGATAAAGCCGTCGCACTCCCTGTAGTCCTCCAGGCCCAGAGGGTGAAGGAGAACCACGTCATGGCGCTGCCGAGCAGGGACAGCACCTGTCCGAGCCACAGGATGGTGAAACCGCGCATGCCCGAAGGGCGATCCGATGTCATGTTGAGAATTATAAGGATGGAACGGCAATTTCCCCATTACATGCACTTAACAGAACCCAGCGCAAGCCGCCGCCGAGAGTGAGGCGCCTGGACTACTAGAGATATTCCTTCAATTCGCGTGCCCGTTTGGGCTGCCTGAGCCTGCGAAGCGCGTGGCCCTCGATCTGGCGGATGCGCTCGCGGGTGAGACCAAACTTCTGTCCCACTTCTTCGAGCGTGTAGACTTTGCCATCATCCAGGCCAAAGCGCAGACGCAGTACCCGTGCCTCACGCGGCGCCAGGGATGTGAGCACCTCCTCCACCTTCTCCTTCAGCATGGACTCATAGGCGCTCTGCATTGGCGTTGGGCTGGTCTTGTCCTCGATCAACATGCCGAGTTCCGACTCCTCATCCTCTCCAACCGGCGATTCAAGGGAAATGGGAGCCCAGGAGGCCCTGAGAATTGCCTGTACTTTTGGCACGCTGGTCTCCAGCCTCTTTGCAAGTTCTTCAACCGTAGGCTGTCGTCCCAGTTCCTGCTTCAATTCATGGTCGACCCTGTAAAGCTCGCGGATGCGGTCCGTCATGTGGACAGGCACGCGGATCGTACGTGCCTGGTCTGCGATAGAGCGTGATATGGTTTGCCGGATCCACCAGGTGGCATAGGTTGAGAATCGAAAGCCGCGCCGGTATTCAAATTTCTCGACTGCCTTCATCAAGCCCAGGTTTCCCTCCTGGATCAAGTCGAGGAAAGCGACACCGCGTCCCATGTAGCGCCTGGCAATGGACACGACCAGACGTGTATTAGCCTTGATCAGTTGTTCACGCGCCAGATTGCCAGCTTCGATCAGCGGGTGATATTTTCGGCGATCCAATGAAGTGCTTTTGCCCTGAAGCGAGTCTACTTTGAGGCGGGCATTGTGTCCCTTTTCGATGCGGATGGCGAGATCAAGTTCTTCCTGTGCGGAAAGCAGGGGGACGCGGGACATCTCCTTCAGATAGATACTAACGGGGTCGTCACTGGCAAGTGGAATGTCCGGGCCCGGATCGGGGTCTGGTGGCGTGGAATCAAATTCAAGTACGTCCGCCGCGAGGTCTCCATCCAGCGTAAGATCTGCCCCTTCTTCGTCAAAATCGCTGAGATGCTTTTTGCGTTGTGGCCTCGTCATGTTGTCTTATTCGAGCAGATCCTTGAGCTTGGAGAATGGGGAATCCGGTTGCTCGGGACGATGACCGCAATCCCGTTCATTCAGATTCTGACCACAGACGGGGCAAAGGCCCTTGCAGTCCGGGTCGTGCAGTGGACTGATGGGAATCTCAAGGATGGCATATTCCCGGATGAGCGGGGCCAGGTCGATCTGCGCATCGTCCGGGACGATAAGGCCTGAGTCGGTTATCGAGCGTTTGTTGAAGGCATACAACTCGGTAAAATTCCACTGCAGTTTGTGAGTGAATTCGCTCAGGCAGCGGACGCATAAAAGAGTTGTCTGGGCCGAGAAATCTCCTTGGACGATCAGGCCCTGGGGAGTCTTGCCAATATTCACCAGGCCCTCAAAGTCCCGCAGTTCAAGGTCTTCGAGGTTGACCTTAGCCATGGAAAATGGGAAATCGTGATTGTAGCCAACTTCTTCGTGAATGATGAAGCCGACGTTGATTCGAAAGGGTTTTTTAGGGCTGGGCATGGGATTTTATTATGCCGCTGGTCGAGTAGGGCGGGTGTTTGTCTCGCCCGTATCGAGATCAGCAGTTTCATGGAACTGAAAACTATCTTGCCTGTGTGGTGATCTTGACACCGCACTTGTGTTCGGCCCGCCTGCACAGTGCCGCAGGCACCGGCGAACGGGGTGCAAGTGTATGCCCCTCGTCTTCTTCGCGGGGCTACTCGACCACCAGTATAGTCTTAAACTTTTCGATCCACGATATATTTCGCGAGGTTTTCTAGTGCTTCGCGCTCCGTGGATCGGTCCAGGGATTCGAGGCGTGCGAGGGCACGGTCTACATGTGCTTCGGCCTCGCGCATGGATTTGGCAATGGCATCACTCTGGCGGATGTTCTCAATCAGGCGCGCCATGTTTTCGGGATTCGTCCATCCACCTTGCGGAACCGACAAAACATCCACGTCTTCGGGATTGGCCTCGGCATAATAGATCGCAGGCAGTGTGACAAGACCATTAAGAAGGTCGGAACCAAGCGGTTTGCCGACTGCGTTTTGTTCACCGTTGAAATCGAGGATATCATCGACGATCTGAAAAGCCATGCCGATCTGGTAGCCAAAGTCGCGCATGGATTCGATCACGGTCTCGTCTACGGGACTGATCATGGTTGCGGCGCGGGCAGTCATTTCAAAAAGGGATGCGGTCTTGGCGTAAATCCGTTTGTAGTAGTTTTCGCGGCTGATCAGCCCGCGCGATGTGAACATCTGGGTCAGTTCCCCGTTGACGATGATCGCCAGCGTCTCTGCGAATTGCTTCATCAAAGGCAGGTAATCTGTCTCAGCGGCGAGTTTGGCGGCGCGGGCAAACAGGAAATCACCCGTTAATACTGTTGCGGGCGGTGACCAGCGTGCGTTCAGCGTGGGCATACCGCGGCGCAGGAGCGCGCCGTCAATCAAATCATCATGAACCAGAGTAGCGGTGTGCAGTAGTTCGACCGCCGCGCCGAGGGTGACCAATCGCCATTCTTCGGCGCCAAGCATATTTCCGACGAGCAGGCCGAGGGTCGGGCGGATGCGCTTCCCACCGGCTGCCAGCAAATGCTCCAGAGCCGCGCGCAGGTCAGGATGAGACTCATTGGCCTGGGCCCGCATCCGTTCTTCGACAAGCTTAACTTGTTCCTGTACAGGTGAAATAAAAGTAACCGCGTTCAAATCAGTCTCCCCATGCAAAGAGCCGGGCCGCATTGACACTGGTGATCTCGGCGATCTCTACAGGGCTTTTGGAATGGATTTCTCCAATTTTATCAGCAATATGGCCCACATAGGCGGGTTCATTCCGCTTGCCCCGATGCGGCACGGGAGTGAGGAATGGAGCGTCTGTCTCGATCAGCAATCGCTGGAGCGGCAACTGGCGAATGATATGACGTTTCTCCTCGGCGTTTTTGTACGTGACGGGGCCGGTGACGCCGATGTAGAAATTCAAGTCGAGGGCCTTTTGCGCGGTCTCAAGTGAACCATTGAACGAGTGAAGAACACCCGGCTTTTCGGCGAGCGGTCCATTCAATTTCTCATGCCATTCAGCGAGGATAACAAGCAGATCAATCGATGCCTGGCCGGACCACGCATCGTTCTCCTCGCGCATATGAATAATGACTGGTTTGCCGATCTCTTCCGCGAAGGCGAGCTGCCGCTCCAGGGCTTCGCGCTGGAAAGCACGTTTCTTGGCTTCCTTGACCCAGTAATAGTCAAGACCGATCTCGCCGACGGCGACCACCTTCGGATGCTCCGCCAATTCGCGGATTTGGTCAAAAGCTTTCTCAGTGAATTTATCCAAATCCGTTGGATGGAAGCCGACCGCCGCGTACACCATTGGGTTTGACTCTGCCAACCGCACCGCATCTTTGCTGGACTTTGAGTCGAGTCCCGGCACGAGGATGCGGACCAGCCCCGCATCTTTCGCGCGCTGAATCACTGCCTCGCGGTCAGAGTCGAACTTGTTGTAATCGAGATGGCAATGGGTATCGGTCAGTTTCAAGTGTCAGGTTCCAGGTATCAGGAGACAAGTGAACCAATGTCACGATTCCTGACACCTGACACTGGAACACTTGAAACTTTATTTTATGCCCGCGACTTTGAGCCCATCCTGCAAGATCGCCTGGACTTTATCTTTGTGCCGGGTTTCTGTGTAAACGCGAATGATTGGTTCGGTCCCGGAGAAGCGGATCAACATCCAGCCGCCGTCTTCGAGATTATACTGGTAGCCATCCACCGTAATAAGATCAACCACTTTCAAGCCGCCCAGGGTTTTTGGCATGTTGTGCATGATGATTTCCTCGCGGTCATGGCGGTCACCGGTGAAAGGACTATCTACGCGGTCGTAGAAGTATTCGCCGCCGATCTTTTTGAACAGGTCTTCCAGCAGCTCGGTCGGCTTCTTCCCGGTCTTGACCATGAAATCAAGCATGTACAGGCCCGCCAGGATTCCGTCGCGTTCAGGGACATTGCCACGGAAGGCATAACCGCCGCTTTCCTCGCCGCCGATCAGCGCGTTGGTTTCAGTCATCTTCGGCGCGACATATTTGAATCCCACGCCGGTCTCATGCACTGGCACACTGTAAATCTGACCCAGCTTGTTCAACATACGCGTCGTCGAAAGTGTTTTGACGATGTCACCCCGCAGGCCACGGATTTCCAACAAATAATAGGCGAGCAACGCGTACACACGCAGCTGGTTAATGAATTTCCCATTCTCATCGCCGACGCCGCAGCGGTCTGCATCGCCATCAGTGATGAGCAGCACATCGGCATGGTTGTCGACCGTTGCTTGCAGGCCCACGTCAATGTTGGGTTGGATCGGCTCCGGTCGCTTCATCTCCGGGAAGGATGGATTGCGTACATTATGGATTTCGATGACTTTCGTCTTTCCCCCGGCCAACAGGCGCGGAAACCAACCAGCGCCGTTGCCCCACATGGGATCAACCATCACTGTAAACCCGGCATCTTTGATGGGCTGTAAATCGATCAATCCATCCCGTGTTAAGTGTTCAATATAGGGTGTCGCCGCATCGAACTTAACGATCTCGCCCGCGGCTTCTCCTTCATTATATGATTTGCGCTTGACATCCTTCATGTCGTCCGGAATTGCAGCTTCAATATCTTTCAAGCCTTCCGGGTCAATCGCACCGCCGGTCTCGTTACGGACCTTGAATCCGTTATCGGTGGGTGGGTTATGCGAGGCTGTGATGTTGACCGCCCCGGCGGCTTTTTTGTCCACAACCGCGTAGGCGATGACAGGAGTAGGGGTTGCGCCATCGGTGAGATACACCTTCAAACCATTGGCGGCCAGCACCTCGGCAGCCGCCGCGGCGAAATTCTCACTGCCGAAGCGCTTGTCGTAACCCACGACCACCCATTGTCCTTTTTTGCCTTGCTTAATAAGATAATTTGCAAATCCCTGGGCACAGCGGCGGACATTGTCAAACGTATAATCTTCTGCGATCACGCCGCGCCAGCCGTCCGTGCCAAATTTAATTGTCTCTGCCATGGATAATCTCTCTCCTTAAATATGATGACTGACGGATTATATCATCCGAAAAAAGAACTCCGAGAGCGGAGTCTCGGAGTTTGGATTCTATGGAGTTGCTGTAGCGGCAGGCGTGGGTTCAAATGTTGGCGTCGAAGTGATGCCTGGTGCCGGTGTAGCTGTTGACGTTGGGATGGCAGCCGCCTCTTCGGCACTCTGTGGCAGACCATTTAACAGGATTTGCCAGGCAATGGTGACGTCATTCACTGCGATCACCGGGAACTCCGGCAGATTTTTCAGGGCGAGATCCAGCCGTGTGAGGACCTCATCCAATGCCGCAACTTGATAATCAGGCGCGTCTTGTCGTAGCTGGGTGACCAGGTCACGCGCGGCTTGCACATCCTGACGCGACAACCCGAAATTGCTCTCCGAGAGATACAGACGTGAGCGTGCCAGATACTCAAGGGCGCGTGTGAGCATGACTTCCCGCTTTAGCTCAACCATTGTTGCTTCATTCCCGGTTTCTATCTGCTTCTCCAGTTTTGACTGGATCTCCTCAAGCTGAGAGAGCGTCTTCGTCTGTGTTTCAATGGTCTTCTCGATGGTGCCCACGCGCTGTTTCATCGAGTCCAGGTCACTTTGGAGTGCGGTAATGTCCTTGTCAACAGCGGATATCTGCGATGAAAGTTCTTCAATCTGTGATGTATTCTGCTGGATTTGTGTCGTATTCTGCTGGACGGGCGCGAGCAGAGTCCGCCTGAAGAAGGGAACAGCGTAGAAATAGATGACCATGATCACAGCCGCGATCAAGACGAGGGTCAGAACCAATTTCAGCAGCCCTATCAGGAAATTGGCGATCGCCTGCCAGGCTTGAGAGAAGAACGAAGGTTTTGGCTCAGCGGGTGGATCCACCCTGGGCTGGACCTTTTCAACCGGCACAACCGCCGCTTCTTCCTCAACCGGGATCATGGCGCGGCTTTGTGAATCATTCATCTCCGCCTCGAAATAGGACTGCATCCGTCCGAGCAGGTTCTTTCCCATGCCCTTGACGTGCAGAGCATCTTCCACAAAATCGAACGGACGCGCCGCAGTGATATTTCCTGCCAGCCCCCTTGAGATGCCAGGGATTTCGGTCAGTGTATCCAGGTCTGCTGTATTGAGGAAGGTGAGAAAGTCGGTCATGTTGCCTCCGGGAGGTCATTGTACAACAAAACGCGCGGGATGAATTTATTTGAAGAGGCCGTTGAACAGCCATCTCATTTGTTCCAGTAGATCGGGGTTATACATCTCGAAGCGATGCAGATGACTCGAAATTGTGAGCAGAAAGCTAATGCCAGAACCGTAAATGAACAGCGCGATTCCCAGGCCGCCGAATAACCACTTCCAAAGAGGACGCGTTTGGAGCAGGTTGAGTCCTTGCCAGAAACCAATCACTGCCAGGAGGGACAGAGCAGGCAAAAAGTCCAGATGGTAGCGCATGACCGTGTAGAAGAAGAACTGAAGCACGGCGAATGCCAGGAATGCAGATCCCGCAAGTGAGAGTAGGATCCAGTCAAAATCCTTTTTGCGTCGAACCCCGGCCAGCAATGCAAAGATCACGAACGGACTTCCAACCAGAATCCCCGTAATGCCCTCGGCGTACAGCAGATAGAAATCGGGATAGTCCCATTCCAGCCAGTGTGGCCCGGCCCAGCGGGTGGCGCGGATGAAGGGAAACGAGTCCCTCTTCTCCACGGGATTGAGCAGGATCTTGAATAAATTGGGTGGGACGTATGCGGCGGAAAAGGTCTGGTCCATATCTTCGTAGAGCGGAAAGCTTGTGAACTGATAGCGCAGGCCAAACTCGGTGATTGTGCCGAAGCGGATGTAGTTGTACCAGCCCAGGCTAATTCCGATCAACGCGATGGGCAGCCCTGCCGCAAGGATATAACGCAGCGCTTTGGCGCGCTGTGTTTTGATCGCCCAGATCAGGATGACCAGGCCAAGAAATCCTACGGGCAATGCGATGATATTGCGACAGGCGACAGCTAATCCAAAGAACAGACCGGCAAGGATGAAGCGCAGAATGGATGGCCGCCTGAACGCGGTGAACAGCCAGTACAGCCCGCCGACAAAGAAGAATTGCCCGCCCGCAATGGCGGCCTCGTAGATCATCGAGTCGAGCAGAGCAAAGGGGATGGGATTGATCAACGCTATGAACGCGATGCCGAGTAAAACTGCCCAGGGTGGCGTTTCAGGCAGATAGTTTTTCCAGATCTCGAAAATCAGCAGGGTCAGGAAGACAAAGATGCCTGTGAAAAAGAAAAAACTCAGGATGTTATCTCCAATTACGCCTGTGTAAAACATTCTAACCAGTGCAATCAGCAGGGCCGGTGCGGGTCCCCAGTAAAGGTAATATTTGCCCTTGAAAAAGGACATGTCCCACAGGACCGGAATGGTCCATCGGTTATCCGGGTTGTAAGGATCGGCGAGCTTCAGAAGCGCCGGGTCAGGGTCCACTTCGAGCGCGATGTGTCCGTGGCTAAATGCCCTTCCAAGCAAGTCATAGTAATTGGTTGACCTGGGCCATGAAGTCCACAGCCCAACGCTGACGCACCAGACATAAATGGCAAGCACAGCGAGAATGAGAACCCCGGCCGCGAGACAAAACCGTCCATTCGCAGTGTTGATGAGGCGGCCCAGAAAATTGTCTTTGCGGTAAAGTAGAGAAATGAGGGCAATCCCTAAACCCAGCGCAAAAAGAGTATAGCGCTTCATGCCCCAGACTGGATTATTGTCCAGCCCCAGTTGGTTTGCAAAAAAAATGACCCCAGCAATGGTGAGGCCGAGTAAGATGCCTGCAAAGGCTTTCCAATCCCGTTTCATGCGGGTTATTTTATCATCCGCTCAGAGTTGTTTGCTATATCATGCCCAAAGGGTATAATCCTCTCCATGATTTACATGGACTATGCTGCTACAACGCCCGTGGATGGACGGGTTTTCGAGGCGATGCAGCCTTACTTTAGCGCTTCTTTCGGGAACCCGTCATCTGTTCACCGTTATGGACAGATAGCCGAAGCTGCAATTGACACCGCGCGCGAGAAGGTTGCCTCCGTGCTCGGCTGCCGCGTAGACGAGGTCATCTTCACCTCCTGCGGCTCCGAATCGGATAACCTTGCCTTGCGCGGCGCGGCGCTTGCCATGCGAGAGAAGACAGGCGCGAGCTGGATCATCACGTCGCACGTGGAGCATCACGCCGTGAGCAAGACCGCTGAGCAGCTCGAAAAATACTATGGTTTTCAAGTCGAGTGGCTGGAAGTGGACGAGAATGGCATGGTCACGCCGGAAGCGGTGAAGAAAGCAGTGTGTGACAAGACTGCGCTCGTCTCTGTGATGTATGCCAACAACGAGATCGGCACGATCAATCCTATTCGCGCGATTGCGGAGATCTGCCGCAAGAATAATATCCTTTTCCATACCGACGCAGTGCAGGCTGCCGCATACTTACCGGTAAATGTCGATGCGCTTGGCGTGGACATGATGTCTCTTGGCGGGCATAAGTTTTATGGACCGAAGGGTGTTGGGGCGCTGTACATTCGCAAAGGGACGCTGCTCATTCCGCACTTAACAGGCGGAGGTCAGGAGTCCGGTTTTCGGGCAGGGACTCAGAATGTGCCATATATTGTCGGCTTTGCAGAAGCCCTGTGGCTGGCAAATGAGGAGCGTGAGAAGCGTACCGCGCATGTCAGGCCACTGCGAGACCGGATCATCGGCTCCGTCCTGGAAACGATTCCCGATTCTCAACTCACTGGTCATCTCGAATCTCGCCTTCCCAATCACGCCAGTTTTGTCTTCAAAGATGTGGATGGAAATTTGCTGCTGCAATTGCTGGATTCAGCCGGCTTCGCCTGTTCATCTGGCTCTGCCTGCAAAACTGGGAACCCGGAGCCGAGTGAAGTCGTTACATCTTTAGGTCTAACCCGTGATTGGGCCCTGGGTTCGCTTCGTGTAACGCTCGGCGTCGATTCTACAGTTGAGTATGTGGATGAGTTTTTGAAGACGTTACCTACCCTGGTCAATAAAGCCAGACAGTTAGGCAGTAACTCATAACGGTCACGCCGGAACGGCGGCCGAAGCGTCAATGAAGACCCAAATCATCACCCTCGAATCTCACGATGACCTGATCTCTGTCCGCGATAAGCTGTCGTGGGCAAAGACTCCGCGGATTCTGCTGGTCTGGCCGAAGTATGAGAAGGTCACGCTGCGTTTGCTGGATTTGAAAGTCCTGCAGCGTCACGCGGATGCGCTCGGCGCGCGGCTGGGACTGGTGACTCGACGTGCAAATGTGAGGCGTGATGCGGAGTCGTTGGGCATCCCTGTATTTAGGTCAGCAAAGGATGCTCAAAAGCAAGTGTGGCCCTATTCTCCTCCGCGAACTCGGCATACGCCCCGCGTGCCACGGCGTGATTTGCGCAAGCTGCGCGACTCCGTCTATGTAAAGGAGGCCGCGTGGCGGACCTCTCTGGCAGGGCGCGCCGTGACTTTCACGGCGGGAGTGTTAGCCGTCCTGGCGATGGCAGGTCTCTTCGTCCCGCGTGCTGCCGTGACCTTGTACCCGGAGTCGCAGATTCAATCAGTTGTGATCCCCGTCAGCGCGAGTGTCGCGGCCACGTCCGTCTCGCTCAACGGAAATATCCCGGCATACTCGACCTCCGTTGTCGTGAGTGAAGAGCAGTCCATGACGGTGAACGGCCAGATCGTGGTGCCGAAATCCAGGGCGAAAGGTGTAGCCCATTTTACGAATTTGAGCCAGTCCGAAGTAACGATTCCAGCAGGGACCGTCGTGATCGCTTCCGGCGAAAATGCTGTGCGGTTTATTACTCTGCAAGACACTCGCCTGGCTGCTGGACCCGGCAAATTTGTGGAGACTCCAATCGAGGCCGTGGTGCCCGGTGCGCAGGGCAATGTGGATGCCGAAGCGATTTCCACTCTGGAGGGCCAGCTTGGATTGACTATCTCGGTGACCAATCCCGGGCCAACCACAGGCGGCACAGACCTGAAACAGACTGGAGCCTCGGAAAATGACCGCGCACGTTTGCGCAAGCAAGTCCTGGAAAGTCTGCGACGTGAGGCCGAAACCCAAATACACGACACATTGGAGCCAGGCGATCTACTTTTAATGGATACGCTAGACATGTCACAGGTAGTGGATGAGACCTATTCGCCTCCAGAAGGCCAACCCGGCAAACAGTTGACACTGAGTATGAAAGTACAGTTCTCGGCAAATCATGTATCGGCCGATGACCTGAGCCAGTTGACACGCGCCTCACTGGATGCAGCTGTGCCAGTGGGTTTTGCCCCCTCGGATGTCCCAGCACTCAAACCGGTCAAGAACCCTATTACCTACGCAGATGATGTGACCCATTTCGAGCTGAGAGCCACGCGTACGCTTTACCGTCAACTTAATCTGCCACAAGTGTTTGCCCTTACGCGGGGACTCAATCTTGAGATCGCACGAGACAAACTGGCCAAGGCTTTTGCTTTGCGCCAGCCGCCGGCTGTTAGGATCACTCCATCCTGGTGGCCGTGGATGCCGTTGATTCCCTTTAATGTTTCCGTGGAGATAAAGTGATGAGGACTCTTTGCCATAGAGACACGGAGACTGGGAGATTTTTTAAATTCCTTGGCGCCGTGGATGATATTGGACAGGCATAAATGAGAATCCTTGCTGTGGACCACGGCGAGAAGCGCATTGGCCTTGCCCTCAGTGACCCAACCGCGACCATCGCCAGCCCGTTGAAAGTGATCAATCATGTCTCGCGTGTGATCGATGCGGCGCAGGTTGCAGCGCTCGCTGGAGAAAATGAAGCCGGCATGATCGTGATCGGTCAGTCGTTCGACGAAGAAGGCCGCCCCAACCTCGCCGGACGCCGCGCGGCGCGCTTTGCTGAAGAGTTGAAAAATCAAACGGATATTCCGGTTGAACTGTTCGATGAGTCCTTCAGCACTCAGGATGCGCGTGCCGCACGAATCGAGATGGGTGTCTCGCGCAGGAGGCGCTCCGGGCATCTGGATGAACTCGCGGCGGTGATGATTCTCAGGTCATATATCGAAGCGAAGAATTCGGGATCGTAAATTATTCAATTGTGGCCTCGATCTGCCCCGCAGAGATCAAGCGGGGCTACTCGATCACCAGTTGAAAAGCAAAACTGAAATGCGTCGTTACTCTCTCATCATAATCATCGCCATCGTTTTTCTCGCCGTTTTCTATGTGGGGATCATCTACGTACCCGGCGCAGCATCCAGACTCTATGGTCCGCCGGCTGAGAGCCTTACCATTTCCCAGCGCATCCAGTATTCCGCGTTGTTGCTTATGGATGGAAACGAACTTTCCACGCCATTCAATCCCGCCGCGCCGGAGCAACCCTTTGTTGTGGAATCATCCGAGTCGGTCGCCTCTATTTCCAATCGGCTTGAGGCGAGCGGACTGATCTCCAAGGCAGGCGCGTTCCGCGATTATCTGATCTACACCGGCCTCGATATCACTCTCCAGGCGGGTACATACAAGCTCAGCCCGGCCATGTCCATCGTGGATATTGCGCACAAAATGCAAGACGCGACCCCTGAGGATGTGACTCTGACGATTCTACCCGGCTGGCGGATGGAGGAGATCGCCGCCTCTCTCCCGACCTCTGGCCTGAGCATCACCCCCGAAGAGTTCCTGACCGCTGCTCAAAATCCACCGGGCGTTCTGGAATACATCCCGGACTCTGCCTCGATGGAGGGATTCTTCTTCCCGGATTCCTACATCCTGCCGCGTGCGGCCACCGTGGACCAGGTACTCGAGGTTATTGCGCGCAACTTTGCCCAGCATCTCACCGATGACATGCGCACCGGCTTTGCACGGCACAATTTGAGCGTGTATCAGGCCGTCACTCTCGCCTCTATGGTTGAACGTGAGGCCGTGCATCCGGAGGAACAGGCCCTGATAGCTTCCGTGTTCCTGAATCGCCTGGATGCGGGAATGCAGCTTGGCAGCGACCCTACTGTCCAGTATGCACTTGGGTATGATCCACTTCATCAAACATGGTGGAAGAATCCGTTGAGCCTTGATGATCTAAAGGTTACTTCACCGTACAACACTTATGGAAATGTTGGATTGCCACCGGGGCCCATTGCAAATCCGAGTTTGGATGCGTTACGTGCGGTAGCGTTCCCGGTAGATTCCCCGTATTATTATTTCCGCGCAAAGTGCAATGACGCGGGCTATCACATCTTCACAGAGACGTTTGAAGAGCATCTCAAAAATGCCTGCCCGTAGCAATCAAAACCTGGCAATGCTCATTTACCTGCCCGATAGCTATCCCACAAATCTAATGCTGGTTTGGGGGTACTGTCAAAATTCTGCAGGCCGATATACGCAAACATTCCCAGAGCCGTCACATCGTTTGGATTTTGTCCGTTCTTCTTCATGAACTCGGCATACGAGTCAAGGTTGAAATCGCTGAGCAACGTATTGACCCAGAATGCCAGCCGCGGGCCAAGCTGTTCATGAATTGCATTTAGATAGGCAACCTGGTCCTGTGGCGAACTGACGATATTGCCGAGTGACTGAGTGGTGTATCCGCCCTCGGCAACGGCGAGCGGCTTCGTCGTCCGCGCGAGAAGCGGGCTGTAATAATTGGCGGGAATTTCTGCTCCCGAGGGGAAGATAAAATAAGGATACGTCGAGATCACCCACAAATCCAGATTTGGTTCGAACCCTTCCACTTGATCCCAATTGGGCTGGAGCTTTTGACGAACCCCCTCCTCGGGCTGGGGAAACATGTTGTTCAAGTCATCCCATTGAAATGTGACAAAGATCTGCGTCCCGGGCGCTTCGGCTTTGACGGCCGTGTAAATTTCATTGTAGAGACTGATGAAATGGGGCGCGTCTTCGGGGTGGGCGTCCATGTACGTGTTGATCTCTGATGCCAGGCCGAGATAGCGCGGGTGGAACTGACGCACGATCCACAGGGCGAAATTCTTGTAAGCTGTGCGGACCTTTGGATTGGCAAAGCTGGCCTCCCAGCCCGTCGGCAGGCCGGCAAACTCGCGGCGGTTGAGGCCATTTAGCGCATCGGTGACAAAGATGTCATCAATGTTGTTTTGCCGCGCCAGGATGACCTGATTGATGATGTCAGTGCGAGTCTGTGATTTTCCATCCACGCCGTTGAGGAAGTCCTCCCACTTCGTGTTCTGTTGAAGCAGGACGAAGTCCGCATGAGCGCTCATGTCCTTGTAGGTCTGGAGAACGCTTTCGAGTTTGACTTCGGGCGGCGACGGGAAGAATCCATAGGTCGTCCGGCCCAGATCGAAGACAGAACTTTGTGGGGTTGGTGGCACCGTCGGTACCGCACCGCCATTGCACGCGAGAGCAATGAGAATCAGGAGGCTGAGAAAGGGGATAAGCCGTCGCAATTACAACGTTCTGCCCTTCTGTTTGAGAATGAATGAAAGCGCAAGGATTCCTAATCCGACAACTGCCAGCAGTAATCCCTCCCAGACGACAGGTTGGAGAAACTGGCGCGTGACGGCTCCGGCGAAGTCCCCCGTATAATCCAGCAGGATGGCAGGCACATACCTGGGCATGTTGATGGCAAGAACATTCTGAATCAGAATTTGGATCACTGGACTGCCGATCAGCGCCGCAAGAAAAGCAAAGCCTCCGCTGATCATCATCGGGAGGCCAAGCCAATCCAGCCAGTTGGGAAAGCTCAACAATACCAGCAGAAAATACGAGAACCAGAATGCGAAAGCGATCAGCGGGCTGAATTTCATCACGCTGCGCGCCAGCCTTAACCGTTCCCGCGGATCGGCAGTGCCGGCCGGGTGATTCGCACTCATCAATGTCACACTATCTGGCAAGTTGGCAGAGATGGCTTGGAGCTGGATTTGAATGACCGGCGTGAGCAATGGCTGAACATCCGGCGGCGGATTGCAGAACGTCAGTTGTTGCTGGAGCAGCAGCACGCTCATGTTCAGAAGCTGATCGACCGTGCAAGGCGGTTGATTGCTCAACAGGCCGTACACTGCTTGCACGCTGGCATCGGTTGCTATATTGGCTTTCAGCGGGGCGAGCGAGACTTGTGCATTTTCCGCCTTTTGGTCAACGTATGCGAATACCGAAGCCAGTGTTTGATCTCCAACGGCCTTGAGAACATCGGGCGGCATAATGACACGCAGGAACGTTTCTACATCCTGTTGGGGGAGGCCGCGTAACATCACTGGCAGCCCGGATTGTCCAGTGGTCGCGCCAATGAGCGCCTCAGCCATCACGCCTGG
This sequence comes from Chloroflexota bacterium, assembly GCA_029782225.1. GTDB lineage: Bacteria > Chloroflexota > Anaerolineae > Anaerolineales > Villigracilaceae > JAKOVF01. The sequence goes on from JAKOVF010000418.1 coordinate 20,748, forward strand.
CAGGCGGTCATAGAATCCTTCGTTCGCGAGCACTTCCTGATAGGTCGCTGGCGAAAAGACCCGGCGTTCCAGGTTGAACAAAAACAGAGCAGCGACCGCCGTGACGATAAATACGACGGCCAACATTGCTGCGAAGATTTTATTGACGGTTTGCATAGGTGCTCTTCCATCAGCCTGTCGCTGAAATAATATCAATATAGTCCTGCGCCACCGACTCTGCTTGCGCCGCGCCCAGCAGGGAAAGCAGCTCGCTTGCTAAGGCTGCTTTGTGCTCGGCATCCTTGCGGCTCCAGGTACGGCTCTTAATCTCGAGGAAGCATCCCATCCCCGGGGTTTCCGTTTGATCAAGATTGACAAAGAACTCTGTCGCTTTATAGCGGATATGCCAGCGCTGCCGGTCTTTGGTGATCGAGACCTCGGCGCGCGGCTTGAAGTACTCGCGGTAGAAACGCAGCGTATGCTGGGCAGGCGCAAGGAAGCGGCTGCGCGATAACAAAACATCCTCGCCGAACTTTCCCTCCCGTTTTTGGCCCAGCAAGGTCAGGCGCGTACGTACACTTTCCAATTCGCCTTTCGCGTTCATCAAATCATCTTCACGGAACCGCAGACGTCCCTGGGCTGGATCGCTGAAGAAGAAGTAATCATCGTATTGACGGTAATGCTTGAAGGCGGTAACTTCGATCTCCGGTCGCTTCACAGCCTGGATCACGAGGTCCGGGTCCGTCATTTTGACCTTGACCTGCACCTCGAATGACTCCTGCTCCATCGAGCCGCCCAGCGCGATCAACTTGGAGAGGACCGACTGCTCGCGCTCGATCAGGAACGCATCGATCTTCCTGGCAATCTCACGGGCCTCAGCCACCAATTCATCCTCGTTGAGCGTCAGCAGTTTCTTGCCGCACATCAACCACTTTCCATTGACCATCACATCCGTCACATCCGTTGACTTGGCCGCGTAGACCAGCTGTGCGTAGGCGTTGCTTGGGTCACGTCGGAAGCGGGGGGAGTTGTGCGCCGGGCTTATATCCACAAGGATCAGGTCGGCGCGTTTGCCTGCTTCAATGGAACCTGTCAAATGTCCGATGTGAAGCGCCTGTGCTCCCATACGCGTTGCCATCAACAGGGCAGTCGCGGCCGGAACCACAGTTGGATCATTGCTGGATGCTTTTGCAACGAAGGATGCGAGACGCACCTCTTCAAACATATCCAGGTCGTTGTTCGATGCAGGCCCATCTGTGCCAATTCCGACGTTGAGCCCGTTTTCGAGCATTTTTTGGACAGGAGCAAATCCCGAAGCGAGCTTAAGATTAGATGATGGATTGTGTGAAACGCCGGCGTCCGCGTGCAACAGAGTCCGCATCTCGCCGATGTCAATATGCACACAATGTGCGGCGATCACTTTCGCTTCAAGGATGCCCTGCTTCTTGACGTAGGGCACGACCGGCATTCCGTTTTCGTTACGCATCGTGTCGACTTCAAAAGAAGTCTCAGCAATGTGGATGTGCAGCGGCACATCGAATTCCTTTGCCAGGTCGGCGGTCGCGCGCAGGATTTCAGGCGTACAGGAATAAGGCGCGTGTGGCGCAACGGACGGGACGATCAGGGCGTGACCTTTCCACTTTTGAATGAACTCACGCGCCATTGCAAGGGAATCTTCAAAGGCGGGCGCGTCCGGCGCAGGATATTTCATTACGGTCTGGCCGCAGATCGCGCGCAGACCGGCGTCCGCGGTGGCTTTGGCGATATGGTCTTCGAAATAATACATATCGTTGAAGGTCGTCACCCCGCTGCGGATTTGTTCGGCACAGGCCAGTTGTGTGCCCAGTCGCACAAAGTCCGGTGAGACGAACTCGCGTTCGACCGGGAGCATGTAACCCATCAGCCACACGTCAAGGCGCAGGTCGTCGGCAAGTCCGCGCAGGAGAGTCATCGGCACGTGTGTATGTGCATTGACCAGGCCGGGCATCAGCACTTTGCCGCCGCAATCCATCACTTCATCTGCAGAATATTGATTTTTGATCTCGGCTTCCGATCCGACTGCGACGATGGCATCGCCATTGACAGCGACCGCGCCGGGATCGTATTGATTCAAGGTTTTGTCCATGGTCAGGACGAGGGCATTAATAAATAAAGTATCGACTTTTTCAGTCATTCAGTCTCCTTTGAGTTTAATTGCTTCAAGCGCCGTCCTCGGCGCTGGATTTGCCGCCAGGATGGCGACAAAAGCCAAAGGTTCAGGACGCATCACGGCTGAAAATTCAACAAGACTTTCAGCACATCCAAATTAATTTTGAAGTCAGTCTGCTTATGGTCCTGGAGTTCCATGTCCACAGCGACGGCGCCCAGCGAGACCGCATAGTCTGCCAGCGTTCCGGTAAATTTGCATCCGGTATCAATCGGCGGGTAGGGATATTCGGGGGCCACTGTGTGGATGGCCTTCGCGAATCGGACCGAATTCTTCTCCCACGGGTCTCCTCCGGGAAAAATTCCTAAAGCTGCTGAATGATAGCTTATCAAGGCTTCGATCTTGTGTGATTGGAGGAAGGCCATCAGCGTGCGTGTCTCCGGTTCGGAGCCGGGACCGGTGCCGCCGGTGGTTGGCCCCATATCCCAGCAGCCATCACGATTCCATTCTGCAGACCAGTTGACGGGGAAGTTGCGGTTCAGGTCCACGCCGTGATTGTTGACGCGTCCATCGATGCCGTGGTCACGTGCATCGCCGTCAGGGTTCAGGTTGCGCAGAATGTAAAGCGTCACATCGCTTGGAACGGCCTCAGGATGCTGCGTGAGGTACCTGATCAACTGGTCAGCCAGTGCAATCGTATTCCATTCATAGCCACCGTGGATGCCGGCCACGATCATGCGCCGTCTTTCACCCTGTCCGAATGTATAGACCTGGATGGGTCTCAATGAAACGGAATAACCGATCACCGTACCGGACTGTCCGTTTTTCAAGACGAACGGCGTGGGTGTCTGAACCACGATCTCAGTCGAGTGAGGATTGGGTGTGACGGTGGGAAGGTAATATACACCGGGATAAGGTGTAAAGGTCGCAGCCAGGTCGAAGTCGGCAGGAACGGCCCCTGCGGGCGCAGCTGAAGAGGCGGACCTCGTGGCCCAATAAATCCCGAGAACCGCTACCAGTGCGCCAACGCCGGCAAGATTCAACAGCCATGCAAGCATTACCCAGCCCGAGTCTCTTCGGTGCTCAGGCATGTTACGCTTTCTCTTCCGCCCTCAGGCGCAGCATGTTCAACCCAACGTTCATTGCCCAGCGCGCCAGGCTGCGCGGGTGACCGCCGTACGTGATGCGATGTCTCTTCTCGCTACGCGGTGTGATGACCACGATCTCGGCGGCCATCTCATCCACAAACGATGCAACGCCGAGGCCAGCATTGGAAGAGTCCTTTTCCATCGCTGCATGCAGTTCCGTTGAAAGCGCATCAGGCTGGAGGTCCGATAAAGACGCGATAACCGGGATATGGCGAAGAATCGCGTCGCTGAGTCCATATCCGATCAGAGTTAATTTCCAACCCTGCTTTTGAACAGCCGCAAGAGTGACCTCTTCCAGCGTATCCTCATCCACGCCAAAGATAACGTCGCCCAGCCGTTGATGGAGATCCTTCTCGATCTCCGCGATCATGCGATCTGCTTCGACCTCTGTTTCAGCTTTGGCCGCGATACGAATATCCACAACACCGTTGTGCGCTGCCAGTCCGACCGTGGGATTGGTCAGCACTTCGAGGTCGCTGACCTTTTCATCGATCATGCCCTCGCCGATTCCAGAAGTGTGCACCAAACGGACTTTGATCACCTGACGCAGGTCGAAGCGTTTTTGGAGATAAGGGATGACTGCCTCATGAAAGAGGTATTCCATTTCCCGTGGAACGCCGGGCAGGGAAATGACAACCCTCACCCCTGGCCCTTCTCTCATTTTAGGAGAGTGGGGAGGCGGTGAGGGCATTTCCACAATGAAGGCCGGCGCAGTGCCGACAGGATTGTTGATCGCGATCGCACCCTTCGGGACATAGGCCTGCCGCTTTTGATTCTCAGCCGGCTTGCGTCCGTAGCGGCCGATCACCGCAACAACCTGTTCCCACAATTCCTCGCGAAACTCGGTCTCGACGCCTACAGCGCGCGCTACGGCCTCGCGTGTGGGATCGTCCACCGTGGGACCGAGGCCGCCGGTGGTGATGACAATGTCTGCCCGCTGCATGGATTCGCGGATAGCCTCGGCAATTCGATTTGTGTTGTCGCCAATGGTGATCGTGCGATAAAGGTCCACGCCGAGGCCGCGTAACGCGTGCGCAATGTGGCGGGTGTTGGTGTCCACGATTTCCCCCAGCAGGATCTCAGTACCAATCGTGATGATTTCTGCGGATGTCATGGGCCCCATTATATAATACCCTCGGTCACAAATTGCGTTTCCTGTAAGGTAAAAAGACGCAATTTGTGACCGAGAAGGGTATAAACTCCAGCGCCGTCACCGGCGCTGGATCGAGGTTCCTGGATGTAAATCCAATTGCTAAGGATAGATCGGCAGGAAACCGTTTCCATTGACCTGGAAGATCTCGATATTTGCGGCTGCACAATCGCCGGAGGGGGAGCAATTGATCACACCGCTTTGTCCCTGCAGACCATGCAGGCTGTAGAGAGCATCGCGCAGCGCCTGGCGTGGGATATATAGTGTTCCGCCCGAAAGGACGCCTGTCTGCTCAATCGCTGTCATTAGCATCAGCGCGGCATCATAGCCATTGAGGTGATAGGCTGCTATCGGATCCTCCTTAAAGCGGGAAGCATACATTTCCCCAAATTTGCTGGATTCAGGGACAGGCGCCGGACCAGAGAGATACATTCCCTGTGATGCTCCGCCGGTTTTCTCAATAAAATCGGTGCTGAGCAGGCCGTCGGAACTGATCAGTGCAGCATTGATAATCCCGGTCGCTTCTGCTCCGTTTGTAATCGCAACGCCATCCACTGTATAGACCGGATAATACAACACCTCCGGATTGAGGGCGTTAATGCGCTTGAGCGTTGGCGTTATATTTTCGCCGCTGGTGATCTGAATCTGCGCAAGACATCTTCCGCCGAGCTTTTCGAAATTTTCGCAGGCGGCCGCTTGGAGTTGTTCCGCGTACGGAGTTCCGTCATGGATGGTAGCCATGGTGCGAAGGTCGAGGATGTTGTAGGCAAACTCTGCAACGGCCTTGCCCTGCGCCTTGTCATTGTAGATCGAACGCAGGAAACCCGCCTGATGTGTGGCTGCGTCCGTGAGGGAAGGGGCGGTGCTGGAGGGTGAAATCAATACCATGCCGGCATTTGTGAGGATTTCAGCTGCAGGTACAGAGCCGCTCGAACACGTTGCGCCGATCACCCCCACGAGTTGTGGATTGGCCGCGAGTGCCTTCGCACCTGCAATGCCGCCCTCTTCTGTGCATAGATCATCCTGCTCGATCAAGTGGAGTTTATGACCGAACAGGCTGCCTTTTTCATCCACAGCAATCTGCGCTCCCCGCAACGCGTCGATCCCGTAGGGTGAGTCCGGACCGCTCAAAGTCAACAATGCTGCAATTTGAATATCAGCCTTTGGCTCGATCGTCACACAGCCGAGCGCATCCGTGCACGTGTAAGGCTTGCCGCTGCAGGCTGTCGCCAGCAAAGGAAAGGTCAGAATCATCAGTAGGAGTGCGGTGTTTTTCTTCATTGTGTCACCTCGTTCATCGATTCATCATGATTTGATGACCTATCTTATCCCAGACCCACTTTAAATCACATTGTATTCTCGAATCAATCTCCCTTCTGCAAAGCGCGCCAGATCCAGGGCAGAGACATCCACCGTTTTGAATTGACTGTCCAATATATACTCGGCCAGTAATTTGCCGGAGATAGGGCCGTGCATGAAGCCGTGCCCCGAGAAGCCCGTGACCACGTAAAAACCTTCCACGGGAGTTTTACCGAAAATGGGATGCGCGTCCGGCGTCACTTCGTATAGCCCCGCCCAATGAGAGACCCTTGCCACTTTTTCCAGCAATGGCAGGCGCGCCGCGGCGGCCTCCACATTCGTCAATTCGAAATCCTGATCCACGCTTTGGTCATAGCCGGGCTTTTCACTCGCGTTCGACATGCCAATTAGGAGTCCATCGCCTTCGCGGTGAAAATACAACGATTGCGCAAAATCAATGACAAACGGAAAATCCGCAGGAATCTGCGGGGTCGCGGTCGTAGTGAACATTTGTCGACGGAGGGGGATGACTGGGATCTGGACTCCTGCCATTTCGCCGATGAGATTCGACCATGGCCCGGCCGCGTTTAGTATCATCCGCGTCTTTACCGACCCCTGAATTGTTTCCACAGATTCGACTTTGTCTCTGCTGAGAGTAATCCCAGTGACCTCCACGCCGCTGATGGCCCGAACTCCCATTCTCTGCGCCGCACCGATATATCCCGAGACGACGCTGTTCGGGTCAACTAATCCATCTTTGTGGTTGAATGTGCCGGCAATAGCATCGTTGAAGCGCATCAGCGGCACACAGGCGCGGACCTCATCTCCGCTCAGCAGTTTAGTATCCACGCCGAGATTGTTTTGCAGGGCGACGTTGTTTCTGAAAGCCTCCCCATCCTTTTGATTTGTTGCCACGAGCAAATAGCCGCATTGACGGTAATTGATATCCTGCCCAACCTCGTCTTTGAATCGCTCGAGCATCGGCAGGCTTTCCATGGAGAGGCGGATGTTGATCTCCGTCGAGAATTGATAACGGACTCCACCCGCACAGCGTCCCGTCGCACCTGTGCCGAAGAATTCCTCTTTTTCCAGCAGCACAATGTTTTTCATGCCGCGCTGCGCCAGGTGATAGGCTGCGCTGGCCCCCATCACCCCACCTCCAACGATGACAATATCTGCTGTGTTTGGTAGTTCCATAATTCTGCTTTGGAGTTGGACAGCTAAGTGCCGAATCGCGGTATGCTGTCCTTTAACTATCAAGGAGCTTGCTCCTTGACTCCACGCTCCTCTAAAACTCTACGTCCTTTCCCAATCCCTGGGCCTTTGCATTTTTCAGGGCGAGTTGCGCAGCCATCGCATCCTGCACCGCAATGCCCACCGATTTAAAGTAGGTGATCTCATCCTTTGATTCTCTGCCGGGCTTTTTGCCAAGTAGAATTTCGCCCAACTCGGCAAAAACGTGCGCTTCGGTGATCAGTCCACTCTGTATTGGTTGAAGTAAATCGCCAGTTTCCGCCAGCACGGCCGAGCGCGAGTCCACAACTACTTTGGCGCGCTGGATCGTCTCAGGCGGGACTTCCACCATTTCAGGCGTGTAAGAGCCAATTGCAGAAATATGTGCGCCGGCTTTTAAGTCAGTATCAGAGAAGACGGGAGATTTCGATGTGGTGGCTGTGCAGATGACATCTGCGTCGCGGATTGCTTCCCGGGCTGTCGAAGCAGGCCGCAGGTCACGCGGGATGCGACTCTGTCCAGCCATTTCCTCTGCAAAGGCATGAGCCTTGTTCAGGTCTGAATCATAGATCCAGGCGGTATCGATCTTGCGCACGGTACAGGCAGCTTCGAGTTGAGTGCGTCCCTGTGCGCCTGCGCCGAAGACGGCAGCTACGCAGCTATCCGGGCGTGACAAAATATCAATGGCTGCGCCGCTCGCAGCGCCGGTGCGGATCGCTGTCAGAGTGCTGCCTTCGAGCAAAGCGATGGCGCGGCCGGTGTCTGCTTCCAACGCAAGCACCGCGGCCTGGATGAAGGCCAGTCCACGAGACGGATTTTCAGGAAAGAGCGAGACGACCTTGACAGCCAGCGCTTCGGTCTCATCTGTTTGAACATACGCTGGCATGAAGAGACTCAAACCACCGTGAGGAGGAATGGGGAGATGCGTGCGAAGAGGGACATCAGCTTTGCCAGCAGAAAGCGACGCGTAAGCCTGCTTCATCGCCTCGATGGTCTCATCCATTGGCAATGCCTTGCGGAGATCGTTCGCGTTAAGTATCAGCATGGTTCCTCCACTTTAGTCAGTCTTATTGCCTTTTCTCCTCGCTCGAAGCAACACCGTCAAATACAAAGCAATCCCAAAATTGAAAAAGCTCGTGCCGCGAATATCCGGGACGGAACCGATAAAAAAGTCCTTCGGCCAGAAGAGCGACAGTACTGTGACCAGTTGGGTGATCAGTACCTTATCGTACAACACGATCAGCATGGCGCCGATCATGGCGCCGATCACGCTTCCCGCGCCGCCGAGGATCACCATGGTTAGCACAAGCGTGGTAACGTGGAAGGCAAGCATATCCGGGTCGACGAAAGAGAATGTGCCTGCATACAACGCGCCGGCCAGTCCCGCCAGTGACGAACTTAAGATGAAGGCTCGCAAACGAGCACTATTGACATCGATGCCGGCCGCGGCTGCAGCCGTTTCATCTTCGCTCATCGCAATCCAGGCGCGGCCCGTACGCGACCGCAGAATCTGATGGCTGATCCAGGCGGCGAGCAGCAGTGCGGCATACACGAGAAAGTATTTCTGGACCGGGGTGGCAAACGCGATGCCAAGAATTTTCAGCGTAACAAAATTCCCGATCCCGCTCGCCCCACCCGTCAGTGATTTCAAGTTGACAATCACCTGCCCGCCGAGCAGACCCAGCGCCAGCGTGGCGACCGCCAGATAGTCACCGCGGATTCGCCAGGCCAGCCCGCCTTTGATCAGGCCTGTCAGCGCTGCGAGCACGACGCCAATGAGTAGTGCCGGCAGAAAACCAATCGAGCTACTCAGGATTGCTGTCGCGTAAGCGCCCACTCCATAACTTAATGCAAAGCCAAAATCCAGCAGCCCGGCCATGCCCAGCGCAACATTGAGTCCCAGCGTGAGGATGATGAAGATGTCAATGTTGCGCAAAAGAATTTGTCCGCCGAGGCCGAAGATCTGCATAATGAGGGGGACGAGGGCGAATAGTGCCAACGCGATGGTCAGCCAGCGGTCCGTCCTTTGACTTTGGCCTGGCGCCGTCAAAATGACAGAGTCCCGCACCACGGCAGACTCTGTTCCCTCCGACGCGCCTAAACCAGTGGGCCGCCAGACCAGGAGACCCACGAGCAAGGTAAGCGTCAGAACCGATGTCCACTGTGCGCTGAGGTAATAATCGCTCAGCGATGAGAACGCGCCGATCACGAGTCCGCTCATGAGCGCGCCAATGGGATTGCCGATCCCCCCGAGCAACGCGGCCGCGAAGGCGAGCAGTCCACTTTGTGCGCCATGCACGCCGAACGGGCGCCCATAGTAGATGGCGAAGATGAATGCTGCCGCCCCGGCCAGTGCACCACCCACAGCAAACGCGCGGCGAATGGTCTGGTCCACATTGACGCCGAGGATCTGCGCCAGAGTCTGGTTTTGCGAAATCGCACGGATCGCCTGTCCGGTCGCAGTCTTTTGCAGAAACCAGGTTGCCAGCACAGTGAACGCCACCGCCATCAGCAGGACGAATATGTCACTGAAACGGATGATCACATGGAATGGGAGTCCAAGCGCCTGCGTAAGATTGATCTCGGGCAGGAAACTTGGAATGCCATCCGTCGGCACTTCAGGCAGGCCGGGAACACTCCGATGCTCGCCGGGGATCCAGGAATGCTGAAAGGTACGCCATACCAATGCGCCCTGAAACAGGATGAAAGAGAGGCCCAGCGTGGCGATCAAAGGCGCAAGTCGCGAAGACCCGCGGAAAGGTTTGAATCCAAACTGATCCACGCCCATGCTGAGCAGCGCGCCTGCCACGGTGGCTCCGATGGCGAGCAGCACCAGGGCTCCGATCAACTGAGGCGCAGGCCAATCACGCGAAATGGCAAACCCATTGACCAGGGACGTGACCACAACCGTTGACAGTGCGAAAACATCACCATGAGCCAGATTGAGAGTCCGCACCGTGCTGTAAATGATAGTGACGCCGATGGCATTCAGGGCCAGCACGGCGCCGTTTGAAAGTCCGAACACGAGGATTTGAGCTAAGGTTTCAAGAGGAGATTGACGCGTGGCTGGTTGAGAAACTGGAGCCGGGGCCTCAGCGATTTGCCTGGCGCCGGTCCAAACTACTTCAAATGTAATGTTGCAGTGCAGCTGACGGTAGCCGGTCAGCACTCCGCTTAAATGGCCTGAGACAGACGCCTCACTGTTGAAAGTGGCAGTCAGGTCAAAGTCCGGGCCGAACGGCGCGGCGAATGAATCCTTTTCAATCTGAGGGCGCTGTGGTGGGTCGATCACCACATGGTCAATATTAGAACAGGGTGGAAAGTCCGGCTGGTCAAATTGATAGCGCAGGCTCGTCACCGTGGAATCCTGGACCGTAAAGAAGATCGAGAAGGGAATGCCGTCCGCGCTCTTTCCATTCCCCTGCCAGTTGCCATCGAATGGCCCGGCGGGCCCGGCAGTTGGGGTTGGGGAGGCGGAGCCTGCTGACGAAGAGCAGGCTGCTAAAAAAAAGATAGATACGAGTAAAAAAAATAGAACACGCGGCTTCATGTTATTCCGTTTTGGCGGGAATCAGCACCTGCTTCCTGCACATGATAAGAAACCCGTTTTCGAGTGAAAACGGGTTTCAAGCAATTTCGATCAATTCTTGCGGTTCTACTCGACGCCCAGGTATGTCTTCTGGACCATTTCGTTCTTCTTGAGCTTTTCAGCTTCATCGCTCAAGACAATTTGGCCGGTTTGAAGAACGTAACCGCGATTTGCGATGGAGAGTGCCATGAGGGCATTCTGCTCCACGAGCAGTATCGTGATGCCTTCCTTGTTGATGGTCTGAATAGTCTCGAAGATCAGATCCACCAGGATGGGGGAGAGGCCCATGGAAGGTTCGTCCAGGAGCAAAATCTTGGGGTGAGCCATTAATGCACGTCCCATGGCGAGCATTTGCTGTTCGCCGCCTGAGAGCGTTCCACCTTTCTGGCTGGCGCGTTCTTTAAGACGAGGGAACAGGTGGAAAACCCGCTCGAGGTCGTCCTTGAAACCCGTTTTTTCCTTGCGGGCATATGCGCCCATCTCGAGATTTTCCAGCACCGTCATACGTGGGAAGATCATGCGGCCCTCCGGACTTTGGGCTACACCGCGTTCTGCGATCGTGTGAGCGGGAAGTTTCTCAAGTTCCTCGCCATTCAATATGACGGTGCCGGTGCGCGGGCGGATGAGTCCTTGAATCGTTCTCAGGGTTGTGCTCTTGCCTGCACCGTTGGAGCCAATCAGGGTAACGATCTCACCATCCGCCACCGAAAGCGAGATGCCTTTCAAGGCATGAATATTGCCATAATAAGTGTGTACATCTTTGAGTTCAAGCATGGTTTCCTGGCCTCTGCTATTTTGTACTTGAGCCTTTGCCCAGGTACGCTTCAATCACACGTTCGTTCTTTTGGACTTCTGAAGGCGTACCTTCGGCGATCTTCTCACCGTAGTCCAGCACAGACACGCGGTCTGAAATTGCCATGACCACGCGCATATGATGTTCGATCAACAGAATGGTCAGGCCCAGCTCTTTACGCAAACGCTGGATGAAGTTGGTCAGGTCGATGGTTTCGTTCGGGTTCATGCCGGCCGTGGGCTCATCCAGGAGCAGGAGTTTTGGCTCCGAGGCCAGCGCACGCGCGATCTCCAGACGGCGCTGCAAACCATACGGGAGATTCTTGGCCGTTACACCGGCGTCACTGCGTTTGAGGCCAACATACTCGAGCATGTCGAGGGCTTTGCCGCGGGCTACTGCTTCTTCCTTCATCGTAGCCGGCGTATGCAAAATCTGGCCCAACAAGTTTGATTTCAAGCGGCAGTGCTCGCCAACCAACACATTTTCCATGGCGGACATGTTGGCGAACAGACGGATATTCTGGAAGGTGCGCGCAATGCCTAACGCGGTCACCTGGAAAGGTTTCAGGCCGGTCAAGCTATGTCCCTCGAAGCTCATTTCCCCACTGGTTGGGGTGTACACTCGGGTGAGGGTGTTGAAAAATGTCGTTTTGCCTGCACCGTTCGGGCCGATCAAACTGGCGATCATGCCCTTTTCAATATTGAAGTCCACTTTATTCACGGCTGTAAGGCCGCCGAAGACCATGGTAATTCCTTTTGCTTCGAAGAGTTCGGTCATGATGGTCTCCTTAAGCTTTTGCCGCTTTGGCAGCTTCCGCCGCCTCTGTCTCAGCAACTTTGCTTACAGGCATCTCTTCCTCATCAGCATGCAGCTCGGCACGCACTTGTGCACTGGGCACAAGACCTTCAGGCCGCACCGACATCATGATGACGAGCGTTAACCCAAAGAGCAGGAAACGGTAGAGGATTGGATCTGCATTTTGTGCAACCGCAGACTGGAGTGTATGGTTAGATGAAAGGGCAGGGAGGATCGTGTGATCGAGCAGGCCCTTGAGAAAATCTTTCAAGGCGGGCAGGAAGAGGCGATCTGCTGTCATTAGTGCCAGCCCCCCAACGATCACGCCATAGACATTTCCAATACCGCCCAGGATGACACAGCACAGGATGATGATCGAGGCACTGAAGTCGAACACGCTGGGAAAGATGCCTCGGATATAAGCAGCGTAGAATGCCCCTGCAAACCCGGAGAATGTTGCTCCCATGGCGAAGGCCAATAACTTCGTGCGTACGGGGTCAATTCCCATTTGCGCCGCGGCGAGTTCATCCTCACGGATCGCCATCCAGGCGCGACCCAGGCGACTCTCACGCAGGCGATTGATCAGGAAAAGTGAAAGCAGGATAATCGCGACAATGAGAAAGTACCAGGGGATCGGGTTATTAGATTGAAACTCGCCAATAAAGGGAAGGTAGGGACGCCCGATCGGATTGATGCCTTTTTCTCCGGCTGTCAGATCTTCATGAGACATGAATGTGATGCAGGCCATGGTGGGCGTGCCACCGAATAGGCGGATCAGCCCTGGCAAAATCCAGCAGGTCAGCGGTTCCTTGATCGTGACATCGATCAGGTTTCGGAAGAGAACTGGTACGATCTCGCCGAACCCCAGTGTGACAATGGCCAGGTAGTCGCCCCGTAGCGGCAGGGTAGGCGCGCCAAGGATGAACCCAAATAACGCTCCCATGGCAGCGGCGATCCAGATGACCAGCCAGAAGTTGAGGAAGATATTGTGTTGGGGGGAGGAGAGAATACCTGTCGTATACGCGCCGATGGCAAAAAAGGCAGCATAACCCAGGTCAAGCAGGCCCGCGTAGCCAACCACAATGTTCAGGCCCATGCCCAGGATCACGAAGATCAGCGCAAAAATGATCTGGGCTGTCCAGCGCAGTCCGGTTAAGGAATCCACGAATGGGAAGGCAATGACGATCAGAGCGATCACGGCCAGTTTCCCAATCGTCTCCTGGCGCCGGGGCAGACCATGTAACGCAGCGATGCCGCAGCCAAACACAATGGTTGTGATAAAGGCGATCAGGTTTGCCGCGATCACAATCCCCAATCCGGAAGTCCTTCTGCCTATTGCGGGATCAACCACGAAAGCCTGAAGCAGACTGAGGGCCAACAATACAAGGGCCGATGCCAGCGTGGTCGGTAACATTCGCCTCGCGATTTCCCACGGCCCCTTACGTTCCACCTGTGAGCCAAGGGCCAAACCGAGCCCTGCTCCCATGAGCAGGCCAATGACAGCAACCGACCAACCCCCGAACAAAAATGTCAGGAGTCCGCCCATGATTCCGAAGATGATTCCTGGTCTGATATTTTGCTTCATGAGAACAGCTCCTTAGGCCTTCTGCCCCACTTGCTCGCCGAGCAAGCCGGTCGGACGGAACAGGAGTACTAATACCAATGTGGCAAAGACCCAGGCATGCGTCCAGCGCGCATTAAGGTAGCCATCACTGAAAGAGGCGAGTAAGCCGATGAGGAAACCGCCCAGCATGGCGCCGGTAATATTTCCGATTCCTCCAAGCACTGCGGCTGTAAAGGCCTCCAAGCCGGCGCGGAACCCCATGAACCACCAGGCCGTGTTGTTATAAAGCCCGGCCATCAGCCCGGCCGCACCTGCCAGACCGCCACCGATCAAGAAGGTGGCACTGATCACAAGGTCAATGTTGATGCCCAGCATCTTTGCAGCATCACGGTTTTGGGCGGTTGCGCGCATCGCTTTGCCCAGGCGCGTGTGCTGTACGAAGAGATATAACCCGATCATCAGCACCACGGCGAGAACGATGACAAGCAGGTCTTTGATGGTAAAGCGCAGAGGGATTGCGGTGGATGCCAGAAGATTAACATCCCCTCCATTGAAACCGGTCGCGGCGAAGAGCCGCCCAAGCATATCTGGAAACGCCTTCTGGGAAGCGCCGCCTGTGGTCCCGAAGGATGGCACCAGCCAGGCTTGTCCGGCCCACATCAGACCCAGGTTCTCTATAATAAAGGACATACCGATAGCGGAGATCAACGGGGCCAGGCGAGGCGCATTCCGCAAACGACGGTAGGCAAGGCGTTCAATCGTCGCGTTCAATGCGGCGCAAACTACGATCGCCACAACCAGAGCGAAGAGCACTCCAAGAACTATTTTCGCAGGGTCCTGCGTCGAAATCGCGCCGGTGAGGGAGAGGGTTGTTAGTGCGGTAAAGACGCCGATCATGTAGACATCGCCGTGGGCAAAATTGATCAACTCGATAATGCCATAAACCATCGTATAACCCAGGGCGATAATAGCGATAATAGCTCCATTGGAGATACCAACAATCAGGAACTGTACCAATTGCAAGGGATTGGCTTTGATGGTGCCGGCGATCGAGGGCACATCAAAACCTGCAATTGGCCCCAGCAGGAATGCAACGTACAGGGCAATCGCTGCAATCCCAATTCTTCGTAGAATGGATTTCGTTTTTGCGCTCATAATCTTTCCTCAGTACTTGCAGGGGTATTGGAAAGATTGGGGGCGGCATGATCTGCCGCCCCCAATATAGGACTGACGATTATTTGAACGTGCCAACAGAGGTGTATGCGCCATCCTTGACCTGGTAGATGGTCATATCGGTGAGTGTGATATCGCCGTTCGCATCGAACGACCACTTGCCAAGGACCCCATCGAAATCTTTGATGGCGAAGACAGCTTTATTGACTGTAGCGCGATCCGTGGGATCACCACCGGCGGCACAAACATCCTCAATCGCCTTGAGGAGAACATTCATGGCCTCATAGCCAAAGATGGCATATGGCTCAGTCAGCTTGCCGTATTTGGCTTCATAGTCCGTGAGGAATTTCTTGCCAGCTTCGGTGTAATTGTCAGGCGAAAGCCCGGCTACAGAAGCATAGGCGCCCTCAGCAACATCCTTGCCAGCGCCATCGATGAAGGCCTGGGTCTGGACGCCGTCAGGTCCCATGTACTTGACCTTGGTATTGTCGCCCATGATCGCGACCTTGTCCTTGAGCAGCTGGGAGGCGTTGTTATCAACCACCATGCCGACGAAGATGCCATCGGGA
This sequence comes from Chloroflexota bacterium, assembly GCA_029782225.1. GTDB lineage: Bacteria > Chloroflexota > Anaerolineae > Anaerolineales > Villigracilaceae > JAKOVF01. Next base: position 36,186 of record JAKOVF010000418.1, read on the forward strand.
GGTCCACCCGCATTGCTGGTGGAGATCTTGGTCATGAGGGCTTTGTAGTCAGCAGCCTTCGGGTCAATACCTTCGTGACCGACCACATTTATACCGATTTCTTTGGCTGTCTTGTCAAACACATCCGCAACGCCCTTACCGTACAGTTCCTGGTCATCGAGGATGTAAACCGAGGTTACGCCCAGTTGGTTTTTCATGAAGTTGGCATCCACAGCGCCTTGCACATCATCGGCGGTGACAACACGGACGTAGTTGCGGACACCGGACGGGTAATACTTATCCGGCTCACCAGCCTCAGCACCAATGGTTTTGGTCAAGCCTGAATAGGTGTTGGCCGGAGAGATCATGACCAGCGGGCCGGCCTGGTTCAAAATCGGGATGGACAGCTTGGCAGCGCCAGAGTTGAATGTACCCAGATAGGCGATGATGGACTTGTCAGCAGCGGCTTTGTTACCGTTTTCGGTCTCAACCGCGGGATCCCATTTACCGAGAGCAGCAGAGGCATCGTCCCAGGCTTCATATTCAAGTGTATATTTGCCGCCGCAGGCCTTGTTACCGGCCTGGTCGAGGCGCAGTTGTTCTGCGTTAACGATGGTCTGGGTCTGGGTAAGGGAAGCGCCAGTCATAGGCAGGCTGGAGACGATCTTCAAGGTGGCTCCGCCGCCAGTGCTGGGGCCACAAGCCGCAAGGGCCATGCTTGCAATTACAAGCACGGACAGCAAAGCGAACAAACGCTTAGTCATTTCTTACTCCTCCGAATTGTTGATGAGTGGATTCAACCCGCTCATGCGGGTGGGGGTACACCAGGCAGACAATGCTCTGCGATGTCGGCGTCACCTCCTTTCGGCGTGTGATTCGAGGTCGGTTCTTAAACGAAAGCCCGAGAAAAAACCCTATCCGGTGGAGTTTCTCGAGGCTGTAATGACTAACCGCTAAATTCTAGCTTTAAAGTTGTTAAGCGGCAATAGTAAATGGAAACAGGGGAACGGTCAAGTGCTGTGTCTAGACTATTGGTTCTTCTTAACTTGCGGTCTGTAAAGCAGCTGCTCACGAATGCGCAAATCGGTGTTGCGGATCTTCATGGCCAGGTCAGCGGCCAGGTTGTTCATCAGGCGATATCCCAGCTGAGGATAGGTTTCACACAGCATAATTAGCTTATCGCGTGGGATGACAAGCAGGCGTGTGTCTTTTTCCGATGCACGGGCAGTCGCTGACCGAAGCCCCTCGTCAACCAGGGCAATTTCGCCAAATGACTGGCCGCGGCGCAGATGGGCCACAGGGGCATCGCGTTCCTCTAAATCGTCGGTGAGCCCTGAGTTGATCAAAATATCAACCTCGCCCTGGACAATCACGTAAAGCTCAGTGCTCGCGCTGTTTTCCGGAAAAACCACATCCCCACTGTTGAAGACAACCTCCTGGCAAAGATTTGCTACCAGTTCCAGTTGGGTGGGCGTGAATTGATAAAAAATGTCGCTTTGTTTCAAGAAGTTAACGAGAGCGCTCATGGATTAATCCTGCCAAAAAAGTGTAGCATAATCTTGGATCAAGCACAACGCTTTCTTGCGCATGATGGATGTTTACGGAGTCTGCTTACGGGTAGGGTTGATCCAGCCAATCAAGCGGATTCACCTGCACACCATTAACCCACAACTCCCAATGCAGATGCGGTCCGGTAACTCGACCGGTATCTCCGATTTGACCGATCAACTCGCCTGCCTGGACCTGCTGGCCCGTCGTGACGTAGATTTCCTTTTGATGATAATACGCCGTGTAGATCCCCCAGCCATGATCGATAAAGGTGGCATTTCCGCGCACGGTTAGCGGTCCGGCAAATATGACTGTCCCGTTGGCGGCCGCATAAATATCGAAAGGATGATCTGCGGAGCACACTCCATAATCCACGCCAGCATGGAAGTAGTTAAAGTCGCTTCCATTAAAAGAGCGCCGAATGCCGAACCAATCTTTCATACAATATGGCAGGCCGACCGGTAATTGGAACTGGTCCTGCCAGAGTCGGCTGTCAGTAGCCCTACTCACCATGGACAGGACTTGCTCATCCTCTGGCCCCGTGACCGCGGGATCGATGTATTCAGATGGAACCGTTAGAGTTTCCTTTTGGAAATTTCCCGAAACGATCAGAACCATTTGTTCAAAAGACTGCCTGGAATGATCTGGAAGAGTAGCTTCGATCTGGAGCGGATATACCCCGGGATCTAACAGCGCGTGAACTCCCTGCAGCGCCACCTGAGTCTCATCTTCCATCGAGAAGAAATGCAAAGGATGGTCAACGAGTATGCCGCCGAGCGTGACCCCGGGAATTGTTTTGACTTTAATTTCGCCCGTGCCGCCCTGCTTGACGGGCAGGTCGCGGATCTCCGCGCTGATGAACGCGGAAGGCAGGCCGCTGGCTGTTGCATCGCTGTTTTCGCCCGTTGCGAACAGCGTGTCACCGGGCAGGCCATCCCATGAACCATTCAGCGAATTGATCGAAGCGAGAGTCCACGTATCTGTGTTTTGTCGAACGGCAACTTCGAAAAGAGATTCTCCTGCGTGCGGTGAAACGCGCGCATTCAATTTCTGCCCATTGTCGCCGGATGGCAGGATCATGTCTCTACCCACATAGAATTGACCGGGACTGATGACGCGATTCAATTTGCGGAACAGTAATTCCGGGGCCTGTGTTCTTCGCAGCAGTCCGCGGAAGGAATCGCCGAAATTGATCACTTGTGTTTGTATGACTCCGCTGATTCCTTCCAGGCCGGGAATGATCAATTGCTGCCCCGCGTAGATTTGATTGGGGTCAGTGATATTGTTGGCTTGCATCAGGTTCGTGAGACTTACATTGAATCTCTCGGCGATCAACGAAAGGATATCGCCGGGCTGAACGATGTAAATCGGTCCACTTTCTTGAGCCGAGGCCGGTTTAAAAGGAAGGAAGGAGAACGAGAGTAGGAACAAAATGAGAATTGCACGTCTAAACATGCTGGAATTCAACCTTATCGCCGACTTGATAGTCCTCCCATCGATCGGCATGAAGTTCGAGCGTATATCTGGCGCCCACCCTGGGAACATACACCGGCCGCCATGATTTCGCCAGCACCCTGTCCACCACCAGCATGTTTGAATTGATCCAGAAGACGGCCAGATCAAAGCCGACGAAGAACATGTGAATGGAAGTGTCGAGGCGTGAGTCCCGTTTTTCGACCAGGAGCAGGCCTTCGTCCCGCGCGAGGCGGGAGCGGAACATCAGCCCGCGCAAGCGGCAGAGGAATGAGTCGCAGTAAGGAACACAAGCGGGATTTTCAATCTGCCTGGTGAGATTCTTTATAGAAATGGAGTGAGGCATTCTTTGATTCAAAATGGAGCGGCTTCTGAAAAGCCGCCCCATCAAAACTGACTGATTCTCTCAGGAGCCAATGACTTTTTCCACGCTATTGAGCAGCTCCTGTGGGCTGAACGGTTTGGCGATGTAGTCATCCACCTTGGCGATGTGGAGTCCCAGCACTTTATCAATATTTTGTGCCTTGGCAGTGACTACAATGACGGGGATATGGCGTGTGGATTCGTCGGCTTTCATTTGCTGGTATACTTCCCAGCCATCCATATCGGGCATCATCAGGTCGAGCAGCACCAGATCCGGATGAAATTCCCGCACCATCTTTAATCCTTCCGTCCCGCCTCCTGCCCCGCGTACATCGAACCCACGGCGACCAAGGATGAGACGTATCAGATCGATCATCTCAGGCTCATCTTCGATGCAGAGAATTTGCTTGGCAGCCTTGTCATTCATGTTTCACCTTTACCGAAATGAAGTGTACCATAAAAGCAAATAAGAACCCATGAAGATCATCACATGGAATGTGAACGGCATTCGCGCAGTGTTGAACAAGGACGCGCTGGAGTGGGTCTGGGCGCAATCGCCGGATATCCTTTGCCTTCAGGAAGTAAAGGCACGTGCAGATCAATTGCTGGCGATACAGCGTGAGAGGTTGAAACTGCCGTTTGTCTGGAACGCAGCCGAGCGTGCAGGGTACAGTGGGGTAGCCACCTTTTTTCGAGGGCAGCCGCTGGAGATCATCCTGGGACTCGGCAATCCGAAGTTTGACTGTGAGGGCCGCGTCATTCAGACCGTCTGGCCTGGCTTCCGTTTAATGAACATTTACTTCCCGAGCGGCCAGCGCGGACACGACCGCGTGGCTTACAAGCTCGAGTTTTACGCATACCTGTTCGACGTTTGTGCCGAACTCCATCGTAAAGGCGAAAACCTTATTATCACCGGGGATTTCAACACCGCACATATGCCCATCGACCTGAAGAACCCCAAGTCAAACCAGAAGACATCGGGTTTCCTGCCGGAGGAGCGTGCCTGGGTGCAAAAGCTGCTGGACAGCGGTTTCGTGGATGCGTTCCGTTACCTCTATCCGGAGAAGGTCCAATATACCTGGTGGACCTACGTCTCCGGGGCCCGGATGCGAAACGTCGGCTGGCGGCTGGATTACTTCCTGGTTTCAAAGGCGCTTTTGCCGCGACTGAGGGATGTAATTATCCACGATACCGCGTTGGGGTCGGATCACTGCCCGGTTGAGCTAATTTTGGATTAAATCCTGCCAGATTCTCCCCCGAAAGTAGTATTAGAGAATCATATAAAAATTCCCCCTTTCACATCGTCTAAGAGGGTGACTTGGTATAATGTAATCAAATTTGGAGGATTCCGTGAATTCCCGTAGCCAATCGTTTTTCGTGTATTTCCTTTTGATCGTTGCAATTGGCGCGATGCTTTATATGGGCTTTCGCGACAGCAATACGACGCAGCAACCCCTCACTATTAATCAGGTAGCGCAGGATGTCCAGAGTGGCAAGGTTGCTCGCATTATCATCGAATCGGATGATCGCATCAGCGTTGTCTTCAAGAACGGTGCGCAGGAGGGCATAGAATCGCGCAAAGAGCAGAATGCAACCCTTGTGGATCAACTTCTGAGCCTTGGCGTTTCTCCCGACCAGCTTACACCTGATAAGGTGGTCATTGAAGTGAAGCCGCCTTCCGTGTGGGGAGGAGTCCTGAGCAGCGCGCTTTATATTCTGCCAGTGCTATTTATGGCTGGTGTTCTGTGGTTCATTTTCCGCCAGGCGCAAGGCTCGAACAATGCGGCGATGTCCTTTGGCAAATCCCGCGCCCGCATGTTCAGCGGCGAGCATCCGACGGTCACATTTGCAGATGTGGCGGGGGTGGAGGAGCCAAAAGTGGAGCTGGCCGAAGTGGTCGAGTTCCTGAAAGAACCGCAGAAGTTCATCCAGCTTGGGGCACGTATTCCCAAGGGTGTTTTGCTGGTCGGCCCTCCCGGCACCGGCAAGACCCTGCTTGCAAAAGCCGTTTCCGGGGAAGCGGGCGTTCCCTTCTTCTCCATCTCCGGTTCTGAATTTGTTGAAATGTTCGTCGGTGTGGGTGCCAGCCGTGTGCGTGACCTGTTCGATCAGGCCAAGCGTCACTCGCCTTGCATCGTCTTTGTCGATGAAATCGACGCGGTCGGCCGTCAGCGCGGCGCCGGGCTGGGTGGCTCTCACGATGAGCGTGAGCAGACCCTCAACCAGATGCTCGTCGAAATGGACGGCTTCGATACCGATACCAACGTCATAATTATTGCTGCAACGAACCGTCCCGACATTCTCGATCCCGCACTTCTGCGCCCGGGTCGCTTTGACCGCCGCGTCACCCTCGACCGCCCCGATATGAAGGGCCGCGAAGCCATCCTGAAAGTCCACGTCAAAGGCAAGCCGTTGGATCCACAGGTTGATCTCGGTTCGCTCGCGCGGGGCACACCTGGTTTTGTGGGCGCAGACCTTGAGAATATGGTCAACGAAGGTGCCATCCTGGCCGCCCGCCGCAATAAGAAATCCATCGGGCAGAGTGAAATGGAAGAGGCGATTGAACGCGTTGTCATGGGACCAGAACGCAAATCCCGTCTCATCTCTGATGAGGAGAAGCGCATCATTGCCTACCATGAAGCGGGTCACGCGGTCGCGATGAATGCTCTTCCTGAGGCGGATCCCGTTCAAAAGATTACGATTGTTGGGCGTGGACAAGCCGGTGGATTGACCTGGTATCGTCCTGAGGATGATCGCATTCTAACCTCCCGCAAGAAGATGACCGCCGCGTTGATTGGCTTGCTTGGCGGGCGTGTGGCCGAGGAACTGGTCTTCGATGACATTACCTCAGGTGCATCCAATGATCTCGAACGCGTTACCCAAATGGCGCGCATGATGGTGACCCGTTTCGGCATGTCCAACGAACTGGGCTTGATGACCTACGGTCAGAAGGAAGAGTTGATCTTCCTCGGACGCGAGATCTCAGAACAGCGTGATTATTCGGAAGCAGTCGCTGAAAAAATTGATGCCGAAGTCCGTAAGCTGGTGGATGATGCGTACAAGATGACGAAGAAACTGCTCACACGTTATCGCGAGGAATTGGATGCAGTGGCACAAAAACTGCTCGAAGTGGAAACCCTGACGCGCGAGGAGTTTGAGAAGATCTTCCCGCCACCCTCCACAAAGAAAAGCGGCACGCCACAACTCGCGCTGCAACCAGTCAAATTTAAGTAACGCCAATGTCCCGAAGGACCTATTCCTTCGGGACATTTTGTAATAAACAAAAGGGCCTCCCCAGTCTGGAAGGCCCTTTTTCAATACATCGACAGATCAGAAATTAATTCTTTGCCGCTTCCTTGTGCTGCCTTACCAGCTCCCGGCGCAGGATCTTGCCTACGGTCGTCTTTGGCAGTTCGCTTCGGAATTCATAATGAGTGGGAACTTTATAAGGTGCGAGGCGTTCCCTGCAAAACGCCTTCAGCTCCTCTTCGGTTACGGACTCGCCGGGTTTCAACACGATCCATGCCTTGACCGTCTCACCGCGATACGGGTCAGGGATGCCCGCGACGCCGACCTCTAGAACTTTGGGGTGCGCGGCGAGTGCCTCTTCCACTTCACGCGGCCAGACCTGGAAACCGCCGGGCTTGATCAATTCCTTCTTGCGGTCAACGATATAGAAGTAGCCATCCTCATCCATGCGGGCAATGTCACCGGTATACAGCCACGTCCTGCCATCCTTTAGCTTACGCAGGCTGTTGGCGGTTTCGGTGGGCATATTGTGATAGCCTTTCATCACCTGCGGCCCATTGACCACGATCTCGCCGATCTCACCCATGGGCATTTCGGTCTCGCCGTCGTCCAGGCTGATGATCTTCACATCCACATCCGGCAGCGGCATACCGATCGAACCGGTCTTGTTCACGCCGAGCAGGGGGTTGCAGTGTGTGGCAGTAGGCGCCTCGGAGAGACCGTACCCCTCAAAGACTTTCCCGCCGCTCAGAGATTCAAAAGTTTCCTTCGTCTCGCGCATCAGCGGAGCCGAGCCGGAGATGCATGCTTTGATCGAACGCAGACTGACCTTGCCCGCTTTGACCTCGGGACGGTTGTTGATGGCATTGTAAAGCGACGGAACGCCGGGGAAGATGGTCGGATTGTATTTGTGGATGTTCTCCAGCACATCGGGAATGTCGCGCGCATTGGGGACCATCACCATGCTCGCACCTCCGGCCATCGCGAAGTTCATCCCGGCCACCATGCCGTAGACGTGGAAAAGCGGGATCGCCATCAGGACGACTTCCTTGCCTTCCTCAAGACCGGTCATCCAGCATTTGATCTGCAGGGTGTTCGCGACCACGTTGCGGTGCAAAGCCACCGCGCCCTTCGACACACCTGTGGTCCCTCCTGAATACTGGAACAAAGCCGTATCATCCGGACCCACTTCGACAGCGGGGCGAGGCGCGCCCCTGTATTTGTTCAGCATATCCGGCAGCCAGAACTCTCCCTCACCCAGTCCACCTTCGATCCGGAATCCACCCTTCTTCTCGCGCGCTAGCGTAAATAGAAGACGCATGATCGGTGGCAGAGTCTCTTTCAGGTTGGTCACGATCAATTTCCTGATCTTGGTATTCGGTTGCGCCTTTTTGATCGTCTTATAAAAGTTTGTCATCACGAACATCACTTCGATGCCGGCGTCGCTCGCCTGATGTTCGATCTCAGGAGGAGTGTAAAGCGGGTTGGTCGCCACCACCACGCCGCCCGCTTTCAGGATGCCGAAATACGCCATCACAAACTGTGGAGTGTTCGGCATGAAGATGCCCACGCGGTCACCCTTTTTGACGCCCATATCTACCAGGGCGGCCGCGATGCTGTTTGTCAGCGCATCCATCTCCTTATAAGTAATGACCGCGCCCTTGAAGATCGTGCAGGCGCGGTCTGGATATTGTCTTGCCGACTCTTCAAGAAAATGAAAGAGGGGCGCTTGTGGATAGTTGATTGATAGAGGCACTCCCTTATCGTAATGGGCCACCCAGGCTTTATCAGACATCTCTTCCTCCTTTAGCCGAATTGATATTTAGTAGTATATACGTGAAAATATCAAAAGTCAATTACAACACTATTTCTTTCAACCAGTTGCGAATGTGCTCTTCGATTTGCGGTGCAACGTCTGTTTGACCTGCTTCAAACCAATGGATCTTCTCATCCGACTCTTTGAACCAGTTTGCCTGTCTGCGGACAAAGACCCGAGTGACGCGTCTCATCTCGACTTTGGCCTGCTCAACCGTCCATTGACCTTTCACCACTCTGACTGCTTCCCGATATCCAATTGCGGACATGGTAGGCAGATTCTCATCATAACCCTGTGCCAGCAGACCTCTGACTTCCTCCAGGAAGCCATTTTCAAACATAGCATCAATACGAGCATCAACCCGCGCGTATAACTCCGCCCGCGGCCGTTTGAGTCCGATGGTCAGCAGGGAGTAGGGTGAAGTGATTTGACTGCGCTGCTCGGAGAATTTCCTGCCCGTGCTAAAAATGACTTCCAGCGCGCGGATCGTCCGCCTCACATTTCGTGCGTCAATTTTTTCCGCCGCATCTGCATCAATCAGTCCGAGTTTTGCGTGTAACCAATATATTCCTCTTTCCTCTTTCATTTTTTCTAGTGCAGCACGCAACCTTTCATCCGGTTCCACTTCCGGTGGACTCCATCCCTGAGTCACAGCTCTCATGTATTGACCAGTACCTCCAACAAGGAACGGCAATTTATTGCGTGTATGGATGTCCGCAATGATCTCGTGAGCTTTCTGTTGAAACACTGCGAGGCTCAGTACCTCATCTGGATTGGCAATGTCAATTAAATGATGCGGCACGCGCGCCCGCTCTGCGAGCGTCGGCTTGGCGGTGCCGATATCCATGCCGCGGTAGAAGAGACGTGAATCCGCTGATACGATTTCCGCTTTCAGCTTCTCTGCAAGTTGAATGGCGAGTTCAGTTTTTCCAACTGCTGTTGGGCCGACCCATAAAATCAAAGGCAGTTTCGACATTTCGATGATTATAATGGGTGATATAATTTGCAAGGCGATGAGGCTCGCCATAATTGTCCCGAAAAGACTGATAGCCTCTACCGATTTCCCTTTCTCGGTAGAGGCTATTTATTTTGCCATGACTGAACACCTTCTTGAGATCAAAATCGTCCAGGCGGGCCGCGTTACAGGTCAATATCACGCAGTCGACATAGATACTCTTCGTCTGGAAAAGATTGTATACCCGGGCGAAAACCTTCCCTTCGATGTCGGTATCCTGCCAACTGCGCTCACTCCATTTGATGAACCGTTCGCTGTTCTTGTGGTAGGCAGCATTTCACATCCCATTCGTACAGAAATTGAAAGCCAATTGATTGGCGCGTTACAACGAGATGGCGGGATTCCAATTCTGCTGGCTGTTCCCCAGGCTGATGAGGGCGCGCCTCACTGCCTGGATCAACTTCGCGCGGAGCAACGTGCCCAAATTGAAACGATACTAAGCCGAACCTACCCCGGGAAATGGCATTGGCTTACAGTGAATGATGTAGAACCTGAACTGCGCACTGCGACGCTCCGCTTTCACCAAAAGCAGGATCGGAGTAATCGCCAGGGCCTTGATCCCGCCTGGAAACCTTTGCATGTTGGACGCCCGTCTGCCAGTTTTGCTGAGGCTGAGCGTTACACTGCTGCCGAATATACATTTTATGAGCTACCTTATCGCTTTCAGCATTATTTGGCTGAACATCTCGCACCCGATGAACGGGTACTGTATGCCGCGCGCCGCCCAGCGATGATCAGTGAAAGCAGGCGCTCGTGGCTGCGCCGCGAACACTTGCAGGAAGGCGTCTTGATCCTGACGGACCAGAGACTCGTTCAACTCGCTGAGCTTGTTCCGCCCGATTCTTCGAACGTTCGTTATGGCTTTCGTGCGAGCATCGGCGTGCTGGAGCGGCTAGAAAAGGTAAGCCTGACGACTCTTGGGAATCATCTTTTGTTGCGAACGGAATGGCAGGCTGCCGGCGGTAATGCTTCCATCCAGTGGGAATCGGCAGGTCATACTCGAATGTCCCTTGAAGAGATAGTCGGGTTGCTAAATCGGTTTCGAGCTGGTGCATATGAGTGCTCTTTGCGCCGGGCGATGCTTCCTGCTCCGCCTGAAAAACTTCCTTTGCTGACAGACAGCGGATCAAGCAATCCAGATGAATTGGCATTGATCAACGAACAGTTCTCCGCCGCGTTGATTGCATCCCTGTCTGCCGGTGAGAAGGCATATGCCTGGGCATTTCTGCCGAAATGGCTTCAAACTCAAAAGGTGCCGCAGGCGCTGGTGGTGACGGATCGCCATATGTTCCTGCTACCAGATCGTTCCTTTGATGTAGCTCTAGCTCAGGTGGCAACCCTGGAATTTACCAGCTCGATACTGGAATCATCGCTTGCCATCAACTACATCGAACATGGCGTCCAACAGAGAAAAGTTATTTCGTTTCATTATCCTGCCCAGGATTCTTTTCGGACGTGTTTTGAAACAGCGCGGCGTTGTATGGCAGTCCTGCCATTGATCCATGGGACTGCTTCGCCTGTATGACTCTATACTTCTGTCCAAAGTGCCGAAGACCGTTTGCGTCGATTCAGATATGTCAAACCGATCATATGATGGCTGATGATGCGGCCAAGAGCTATGTGGAAAGACTGCTTGAAACAGTTCTATCCGAGGAGACCGGCCGCGCGGGCATGGCAGTGGATGTGCTGACCAAGTGGTTTCATGAGCCGAGAGCCATCATCCCCTTGACCATGCTCTTGGAACGCGAGGGCGATCCATACCCACAGGTCATCGGTGCGCGCGGGCTGGGCTGGCTCAGGGATGCGGCGGCTGTTCCAGCGTTGGAAAAGCTCCTTTTAAACGAGGAGCAGCCCTACGTCGCGCGAGTCGCGGCGGCAGAGGCGCTGGGACAAATCGGAGGCGAAGAGTCCCGCCGGGCGTTGGAACAGGCAAGAAAAAGTCCGCGTTCGAGCGTGGCAGAGGCATCTATTCGGGCGCTGGAGAGAATTAGAGAAGGACAACAGGATCATCAAACATGACTTTTCATAGCATCCTTTTTGATAAAGCTGGCATCCAGAAAGAGACACCAGCCCAGCCTGCCTTTTTTACCGATTTGAATTTGGACCAGGTCGTTGATGCAATTACTGCGCGCAAGGAAGACTATAACCTGAAGCCATTTTATTACACCCCTCTCCGCGACAGCGCGGCCATCTATTATCGTCATGAGGTGATGCGGGATATGGAAGACGCGGCGCTGACGGCCCATATCAAAGCGTTTGCCGAAAAAATGATTATCGTGCGTCGTTATTTGAAACTGGTGGAAAAACTGGACTTCCATTATCACGAGGAAGGCTGGTTCCTGGACGCGGCGCTGGTCTATTGTGAAGCGATTACCAGCCTGGACCGCGACCTAAATCAGGTGAACCTGCACTCGCGCGGTTTCTTGGCATTTCGCAAGTACGTGGCGGATTATCTACATTCGCCTGGGTTTCAGTCGTTACAAACCGAGGCAAAGAAGGTCAAAGCCGGATTGGCGAGTGCGAAATATTCTGTGATCATCCAGATCGGTAAGTTCAGCGTACGTAAGTATGAAGGGGAGCCGGATTACAGTCTCGAGGTGGAAAAGACCTTCGAGAAGTTCAAGCAGGGAGCAGTGAAAGATTACCGCATTGATACACACAAAGGCGCTGGTATGAACCATATCGAAGCGCAGATTCTGGATTTTGTGGCCCTCCTGTATCCCAGACGTTTTGCCGCGCTGGATCAGTTTTGCGCAAATCACAGCCAGTTCATAGATGAAACGATCCGCGTCTTTGACCGGGAGATCCAGTTTTACGTTAGCTATCTGGAGCTGATTGCCGCCCTCAAACAGAACGGACTTTCATTTTGCTACCCGCAGGTCGGAGAAAGCCGCGAGGTCTACGATTTTGATGGATTCGACCTGGCCCTGGCCCGCAGCCTGCTTTTTACCGAGAAGCCGGTGATCACCAACGACTTTTTCCTGCGGGACCCTGAGCGGATCATTGTGGTCTCAGGCCCAAATCAGGGCGGCAAGACCACCTTTGCCCGCACTTTTGGTCAGTTGCATTATCTTGCCAGCCTTGGCTGTCCTGTGCCGGGTCGCGAGGCACGGCTCTTCCTGTTCGATCAGATCTTTGCACACTTCGAGAGAGAGGAAAACATCAGCAACCTGCGCGGCAAATTGCAGGATGACCTGGTCCGAACTCATGAGATCCTTGCCAGCGCCACACCGAACAGTATTCTCATCATGAATGAGATTTTTGCCTCTACCACGCTCGAAGATGCTGTTTTTCTGAGCAAGGAGATCATGGCGAAGATCATGGAACTGGATTTGTTGTGCGTATGGGTCACATTCGTGGATGAATTATCGTCTCTCAGCGAGAAAACCGTTAGCATGGTCAGCACCGTAGTTCCCGAAAATCCGGCCATGCGGACGTTCAAAATCATCAGGAAGCCCGCGGATGGATTGGCCTACGCCCTTTCAATTGCCGAGAAGCACCGCCTGACCTACCAGCAGATCAAGGATCGCATCCCATCATGAAAGTATTTCTAATGCATAAAGACCGGGATTTCAACCCGCGAAGTCCCAGTGTTCCTGCGGGGAAGCAAAAATTACCGCCGAATGAACAGGCGCTTACGCAGGATCTGGAGTTGAATACCTTGTTCGAGGCGATGGCAGGGGGAGACAAGTTCTTATTGGATGTGGCAAAGCAGGCCGTTTTATCCAGCTTGGATACACCGGAGGAAATACTCTACCGGCAGGAGATTCTCAAAGATTGCTTGAAATACCCGGATGTGATCAGGCAAATTTATCGCATCCCGATCCAGTCCATTGAGAATAAGCACAAGCGTTGGATGGGGATCTTCAGCCACTATCCGAGCGCGGTCCTGAGCGGCGCTGTGGAAATGGTACAAATGTTTGTTGGCCTGCTTAAGACCTTGAAGCAAATCGCCGATGAGCACGGCGAAGGATTCCAGTCGGAGGGCTTTCGCAGGTTCTTCGCGATGATCCAGCAGGAACTGGATGATGATTACTTTGTCACTGTGGAAAACCATCTCAAGGCATTGAGATTCCGCAGAGGCGTTCTGCTCAGTGCTGAACTGGGAAATGGAAATGAAGGCACAAATTACATCCTTTGCAAGACCAACCACGGCGATCAAAATTGGTTGAAAGAAGTCTTTCAGAAAAAATCGAAGACCTATTCTTTTACGCTTCATCCGCGCGATGAATATGGTGCACGGGCGCTGGGAGAGTTGAGGGATCAGGGTGTCAACCTGGTCGCCAACGCGCTGGCTCAGTCTGCGGACCACATTGATAGTTTTCTCAACGTGCTGCAACTGGAACTGGCGTTTTATATGGGCTGCTTGAATTTAGCCGAGAGACTAGCCCAGATGGGAGAGCCGATCGCGTTTCCCCAGGTTACGCCAGCCAGCGAGCGCCGACATTCGTTCACCGGGTTGTATGATGTCTCTCTGGCATTGACCATGAAGAAAAATGTGGTGGGGAACGATGTGAATGCTGACGGCCGGGACCTCGTGTTCATTACAGGCGCCAATCAGGGTGGCAAATCCACTTTTTTGCGGAGCATCGGCCTGGCTCAGTTGATGATGCAGTGCGGCATGTTTGTCCCGGCCGAGTCTTTTTCTGCCAACCTGTGCAATGGCCTCTTCACGCACTACAAGCGGGAGGAGGATACTACCATGACGAGCGGCAAGTTCGACGAGGAACTAAGCAGAATGAGCACGATTGTGGATCTGGTGAAGCCAGGTTCGATGGTGTTGTTCAATGAGTCGTTTGCCGCGACCAATGAACGGGAAGGCTCGGAAATTGCCAGGCAGATCGTGCGCGCGCTGCTGGAAAAGGGTATCAAGATATTCTATGTTACGCATTTATATGATCTTGCATCCAGCTTTCATCACAAACATATGGACAATGCCATTTTCCTGCGGGCGGAACGGCAGCCTGATGGAAGCCGCACCTTTAAGTTGATCGAGGGGGAACCCCTGCAAACCAGTTACGGAATAGATCTGTATACTGAGGTATTCGGATAAGTGAACATAAAAAAGATACTGGATCTTCTGTGGTATTCAATTTCACAACGATGGAGAAAGGTTGTCTTGCCAAAGGATATGGAGACATTTTTGTTGATTTCAACGGGCGCAATTCTTGGAGCGAATTTAAGGTACTGGGTTGGCGGTTGGGCCGCCGGCCGTTTCGGGACATCCTTTCCCTATGGGAACCTGATCATCAATTTGACTGGCAGTTTTGTTCTGGGATTCTTCATGACTTTGGCTGTTGATCGCCTCCTGTTGGATCCTCGCTGGCGCGTTCTGGTCGCCATCGGCTTTCTTGGCTCTTACACTACGTTTTCGTCGTATACTTTTGAAAGCATGGGACTAATCATGGACAATCAATGGCTTGCGGGTTTAGCCAATCTCTTCGGGAGTGCTCTTCTGGGAGGGGTGGCGGTTTTCCTGGGTATCTTTTTGGCTAGGGCCCTCTGAGCAGGAGATTCGTATGTCACCAAAACAACTGACAGGAAAGAAGGCCAAACGGCTGATCATTTACATCGGGGAAAGCGATAAGTGGCGCGGCAAAGCTCTGTATGTCGCGCTGCTGGAAACGCTTCGGGCTCAGGGGATGGCTGGTGCGACCGTCACGCGCGGACTTGCCGGCTTTGGCGCACATTCAGTGGTCCACACCGCGAACATCCTGGTGCTCTCATTGGATCTGCCGCTGGTGATACAGGTGATTGACACTCCGGAGAGAATTGATGAAGTTCTCAAAATCATTGCTCCGATGGTAGGTGAAGGGCTGATCACTCTCGATGACGTGGAGGTTGTTAAATACACACATCGCTATTTGAATCCGCTTCCGATAGATAAACCAGTTTCCGATGTGATGACGCGCAAAGTTATCACACTGACAGAGACCATGTCGGTAGAGGAAGCCTGGAAACAAATGCTGAAACACTTGCTCAAGGCTCTGCCGGTGTTGGACGCGCGTGGGGAGGTGGTTGGCCTGCTGACTGATGAGGATCTGCTTGAACGCGCAGGATTGCAACAACATCTTTCCATAGCCGAACGGTTGGATGAGCAAATGCTGGAGGCCGAGCTTACTGTCTTGCGCCGGAGCCAGCTCAAGGTGAAAGATGTGATGACATCGCCGGCCATCACTATTCGCGAGGAAGAAGCGCTGGGTGTAGCCGCGGCGCGCATGGCGGAACACGGCATCAAACGCCTTCCCGTCCTTGACAAGAATGGAAAACTCATAGGCGTTCTTTCACGCGTAGACGTGTTGAAGCAGGTTGTGACTGAGGAGGCGAAGAAGCGCGCAGCCAAGGCGCCTTCCGGCGCGGCCCATACACTAGGCGATATTATGCTCTCCGAAATTCCCACCACTCATGAAGATGCACAACTTGCCGATGTGATTGCGCAATTCCTTGAAGCTGGGACCCGACGTTTAATCGTAACAGATACTATGGGTCGTCCCCTTGGTCTGATTAGCGATGCGGATGTAGTTATGCGTGTGCAACCTGCAGCGCGGCGTGGAGTCATGCAGGCGCTGCGCGGTAAACGCAATACTCCGGACGAAAAAACCACTGCCGCACAATTGATGTCCGGCGGGGTTTTGAGCGCGTCTCCCGATACACTTTTGACCGAGGCCGCCCACATCATGCTTTCGCAAAAACGCAAATGGATGGTAGTTGTGGATGAGGAAGGCAAGGCACTTGGATTAGTGGATCGCCAGATTTTGCTGAAGGCAATTTCAAGCCACTAATCAACCTACACGACAAAAAACGTCCCGCAGGTTTTTGTTCCTCAAAGCAAGCTTCAACTACGGGAACCTGCGGGACGTTCCATAAGGTGGGCCGTCTTTAGGATCAGCGCACAAATGCCTTTCGCCCGGCATAGACTGCGGTGCTGCCTAATTCCTCCTCGATGCGCATTAACTGGTTGTACTTTTCGACGCGTTCGCCGCGGGCTGGCGCGCCTGTCTTCAAATGGCCCGTGGACAGGGCAACGGTGAAATCGGCGATGAAACTGTCCACTGTTTCGCCGGAACGATGCGAGACCATCGAACCCCAGCCCGCCTTGCGTGCCATCTCGATCGCAGCGATGGTTTCGGTCAGCGTGCCAATCTGGTTGAGTTTGATCAGCACGGCATTCGCCACATTTTCCTTGATCCCGCGCGCGATGCGCTCAACATTCGTGACGAATAAATCGTCGCCTACGAG
>JAKOVF010000427.1 GCA_029782225.1 Chloroflexota bacterium
CTGGTGGGTTGGGTTGCAAAGTCTGCGGGATGTCGGCCAGTTGAGGGTCCGGTGTCTGTCGCCCTAAGTGTGTATGTGAAAGGGAGACTGGACGCGGATAATATCGCAAAATCAATTTTGGATGGCCTCACTGGAGTGGCATATGAGGATGACGATCAAGTGGTGGAGCTGGTAGTTCGGAAACACAAGGTAAAGCGCAGAGAGGAAGAACGGGTGGAGATTGAGATAAAGGAGGCAGGGTAAAAATGGCCATGTCTGAGCAACAAAAAACCATTATTGACGCGATATTGGCTGAAAGAGAGAGGCAAGACAAAAAGTGGGGTGAGCAAAACCATGTACCGCCTATTTGGTTAGGTATCCTTGGGGAGGAGTTTGGGGAGCTTTGCCAAGCGGTCAACGAGACCGGTTTCAATTACGGAACAGAGTTAGGCGGCTATGAGAACATGAAAAGAGAGGCTATCCAGGTAGCAGCAGTAGCAATTGGTTTTCTTGAATGCCTGGAAAGAAATCGCGAGAAGTGGGGATTGTAGTAGGCAATAAAAAAACCCATTAAGGAGGGGATGTAGATGTCCGTGTATGCAAGGAAGCAACGGTCGCCGAGGTCGTGGAAGTGGTCGGACGTAGAAGAGAAAGTTGCAGCTGATATGCTGCTGAGAGGCTTCAAGTGTCCGGAAGTGGCAGCCGTGTTATTCCGCAAACCGTATGAGGTTTATGCATGGCTGTACAGGCAGCGTGAACGGTTCAAGTGGCAAGTCCCGGACGAAGTTATTTTTGCTCGCATCCTCGGCCGCGAAGTGACGGTACCGGCCCAGGAGCGAGCGCTGGAGAACTTCAAACCGATGTTCGCTGTCAATGTCCAGACCGGCCAGATCACTCTCAACAGGATGAAGGAGGCGCTAGGCTATGACTATTCGAAATGAAGGAAGGAGGCAAGTAGGATGATGTACAAATTCACACCGGCGCGTTTCGAACAGTTAGTTAAGGAATTCCAAGAACAAGAAGGAAAAATCATGTCGCACAAAGGTAATGAGTATTCGGATCAGGAGGACAGGCTGCTGAATTTCCGTGAAGTGGCAGAGTTTCTGGGGCGAACGCCTGCCGAGGTGGCTCTGGCGTATCTGATGAAGCATATCCAAAGCATAGCCTTGGCGGTGCGGACTGGGAAATACGCCTGGGCTTGGGAGACAGAAGGCGGCGAAGGGTTGAAGCAGCGCATAGCAGACGCGCGGAATTACCTGCTGCTGCTGGCGGCGTGTCTGGAGGAGGAAAATGACAGCGTAATGTTTGATGGCCTGGACCTAATTGTAGATGTGTTGCCAGACTACGCCTTGGGTCGCCGGCGGGGGTTGACCGATGAGGAGACGGAGCGCCGAGCTCGGGCAGCCCTGACATGGGCAATAAATCGCATTTTGGATAGAGAAGGTGCACAAGTATGAGTTTGACGTTGGGTAAGTTGCTCCTCCTTGCACGGCAGGAAGAGCCTCAGGCCGGGGATATATCAGGTACCTGTGTACTGTGCTCTAGGCCTACCGAGCAGGGGCAGCCGATCAAAAAAGTGGTATCTAATAACTTCATGGGCTGGCCGTCCTTCTTGTCGGGTAACTGCTTCTGTCCTGCGTGTGCATACCTGTTTTCGGATCAAACCTTTCGGAAGAAATCCTGGGCAGCGTCCGTTTCC
>JAKOVF010000007.1 GCA_029782225.1 Chloroflexota bacterium
TCGTCAAGGTCGCAGTTGGTCGTCACTATCACCGGCTTCATCCAGCGGTAACGGTCGTCGATGATGCCGTAAAGCGTTGCCTCGGCCCATTCGGTCAACTTCTCTGCACCAAAGTCGTCTAGCACCACCAGGTCGGCGTCCCGCAGGACCTGGAACATCTCCTGTTCAGTGACTCTGGCTGATTCGTCGTATACAGACCGCAGTTTGGCTAAAAGTGCAGGAACCGAGCGGAAGATACACGCTGCCTGTCTCGTGGCTATGAGTTCATTCACGATTGCCGCTGCCAGGTGAGTCTTTCCATTTCCGGGAGGTCCGAAGACCAGGAGACCCTGGCCCACCTCGGAATATCTATCCCAGTGGTCCACATACTCTCGTGCAGCCTTGTACCAGTCCTCGGTTCCCGGGCGTCGTATCCACCGTTCGAATGTGCACGACTGGAATCGCGGCCCGAGTTCTGCGAGCGCAAAGAGCGCCTCGACGCGCGACTTCCGTGCTCGCTCGGCCTCCGCAACCCGCTCAGCCTGGTCTCTAGCGACACATTCGTCACAGACTTGTGACACCTGAACCAGCTTACCGAGCACCGCTACTTCGAGTGGTGCTACAGGTTTACCGCACCCAGGGCATATGTGGCTACGGGCTGTTGATGACAAATTCATCCCATTTGCCACGTTTTCCAGGACTCGATTTAGGGGTACTACTTCGCCCATTACTTCGCACCTCCATGTTTCTCCACTTGTCTACCTGGGCATCGTTGCGGAAGATGAACTCCGGCGTCGCATAAACTTGACCGCGGTCATTCTCGCCGCAATGGAACGGCGAAGCGCGGATGTTAATCATGGCAGTAACGAGGTCTTCCACGGTGAACTGCTTCAGCCGGGCCTGGATTTTCGCCCGTCGATCAGGGGTCAGTTGCAAGGGCCGCTTCCAACATCCCGCGAAGATGCGGTTATACTCGTCCATAACTACCTTTGCGAGGTCTGGTTTCTTCGTCTCTTCCTGCGTTTTTTCCTGCGTGTTCTCGCCTGGATTAGGTGCCTCTACCTGTTGTTCGGTCTCTTCAGCATGCGTAGAAAAGAGCGCACCGTCTGCGTTAGCAGACTCGTCGTTAGACGGTGTATTTATTATTTCTCTTTCGGATTCGGATTCGGATTCGGATTCTCGGGGACATATACCGTCAGATGATTGCGTTTGCTCGCACATGATATCATTTGATATCATGAGTTCGGAACCGCTTTCAGGTGCAGGATATTTGCTCTTCTTCGCACGTATCTGCTGGTGCTTATCCCACGTGACTACCTGAAGATAGGGTTTGCCTTTAACTTCATACATTCTGAGCAGACCCACGTCGACAAGTCTCTGAAGCCATCGTCTGACGTGAGCCCCGGTGACTATATGCAGCCGGAGGGGAAAGCACGCGGCCCGGATGATTTCAACTCTGCCGTCGAACCTCCCGTAGTCGTCACAGCATGTTAGCAGTCGGTAGAAGAATGTCTCTTCTTCAGGTGTTAGCGCGTTGATTGTTTCGCTTGTCCGAATGCTCTCCTTAAGAATACGGTTAGGCACGGTTCTCCCCTCCGCTTTCTCTATCTCTACCTGCCATTACTCACACGGCGCATACTTATGCGTGGATATTTCTGCCTGGCCTCCTCGGCAAGAATCCACCTCTTGGCCTTGTCCCTTGCGTCCGGTCCTCGGAAGGTCGCTACCCATTCATCGTCGTGCTCCAACTCGTTGGGCTTGTACACGTAACAGAGAGTCAACTTCCCATCAGTTAACCGTGGGTACAGCGTGTAGCCACGGAAGGTTACGGGGTCGCCGTACTCGTGTTTAGCCATTTGCCTTCCCCTCCCTCGCCTCGGCGACGACCTCTTTCAGCAGTTCGGGGTTGTCGTGGATGTTGCCAATGACCTCGAATGCATCCCCTTCGCGTCCGAGGCATAGGTGGCCCCTGGCCCATTTCACACCAGGTTCATAGTCCAGAATCCTGAGATCCCATCCGGGCATACCCATCTGTGACCAGAAAACTTCGCACCGATGGGGTTTGATGGAGTATTTGTCCTTGCCGTGTGGGGCGCATGGCGCGAGGACGATGTCTCCCTCGTATATCTCCACGCCATTCTTGTCATTGAGGCCGGTGTACTGGCCGACTGTGGAGGGGTCAACGGGGTAATGAAAGAACAGCCCCATTCCATCTGTGTTCACGATCTCGTAGCCTTCTATGCCGATAGATAGCAGGCCGTACTCCCATCCTCCATCCTTGCGCTTGCCTCGAAACCGAATCTCATGCATCTTTCGCAATCTCCTTCAGTAGGTCGTTCAGCATCTCTTCGAGTTTGGCGTTCTGAGCAGCCCAAGCCGCATCCCAAGCCGCATCCCAAGCAGCAGTCGCAGCGAGTCTGGGCGCAACCGTATCATTATCCCAAGTCGCAGTCCAAGTCGCAGCCCAAGACGCATCACAAGCAGCCCTAGTCGCAGCACTAACCGCATCCCTAGCCGCCGCATTAGCCGCAGACGCAGCCGCGTTGCTAGTCGCACTAGCCGCATAAGTAGCCTCCTCTTGTGCATCCCAAGCTGCATCCCCAGCCGCATCCAGTTCTTCGTCAGTCGCTTCGCCTCTGAGCCATTTACGCTTCGTTTCAATTGCAGCCCAGCTTCTTGGGTCGGGTTCATGGCCTGTCTGCAATAATGCCTGTTCAGCGCACCAACAACCAAATTCGTGCAGTACCGTCGTAGCATCAGCCATAGCCAGCACCTCGCCGGACAGACCTATTCGGCAGATGATTGTGCCGGGAGAACGCTGCAAGGCATCAAGTGCACGTGGGGATACATACTC
>JAKOVF010000030.1 GCA_029782225.1 Chloroflexota bacterium
AGAATTCCAGCGGCGGGTGTATGCCGCGGCGGAGGCGGGGAGGGGGATTACAGCCAGCCTGCTTAATCAGCTGAAAGGCGAGGTCCTCTCCGACTTCTGGGGCGATGTGGTGGAAATCGACGATCTGGCGAAGCTTACCTGGATGCGCCAACCCCACTACTACATGGGGCTCTATCCGTACACTTACTCGGCCGGGCTGACTATCGCCACCGCCTGTGCCGAGAAGATCAGGACGGAAGGCCAGCCGGCGGTTGACCGGTGGCTGGAGTTCCTAAAGGCCGGTGGGAAGTACAAGCCGCTTGATCACGTGAAGATCGCTGGATTGGACATGTCTACGCCTGAACCAATCCGCAAAGCGGTGGCTTTTGTGGGCTCGTTGGTGGACGAACTGGAAAAGACGTTTTAAAAATCTGCACACAGTAAAAGCTCCCTGCATTGTAATGCAGGGAGCTTTTTTACGATAGTCTTATTGCTCTAAACTTGGGCTTCCAGCGCCTGCGTACATCAGCACCAGTTCCCTGGCCCTTTCTGCGTCGTTGAGGGCCATCCCGTAATCATAGGGGATGTGGACAGTTGTTGTGGACTCGTATTCCGAGACAGGGCAGTTGACAAAGATGTTGCCGATGACTTCCCAATAACCAGTCTGGGGGCTGCCGTACCACCAGCCGATTGGGCCTTCGATCTGGTTGGCATGTGAGTCTACCTTGCCTGAACCGACGTTATCAAAGTAGTTGTTTTCAACTCTGACCTTGGCGCCCATGCGGGCGTTAATCGCTGATCCCGAGATGTCTTCGATCAGATTGTTGAACATGTGTACTTCGGCGTACCTGATCAGCGGCACCCGGGAGTAGAGATTATAAAAGTGATTGTGGTGATACGTGATTCTGGTAGCGTAGTCCAGGCTGTCAGTATGCCCTACCAGCAGGCCTTTGGCGTTGTGATAGAACTTGTTCCAGGACACGGTGATGTATTCCGAACCCGATTTGATGTCCAGGAGGCCATCGTAGTAGTCTTTGTTAT
>JAKOVF010000048.1 GCA_029782225.1 Chloroflexota bacterium
ATCCGCTGTGTACAATCAAAATTGAGGTGCAATATTGGATACTGCGAAATTTCAGGCTTTATTTTTGTTTAGGCAAGTTCCGTTCTTACCAGCCCGCGTTCTGGTTGGCAAAAGCAGCCCAACACGGCGTGCAGTGGACAACTGGGATTCGCCGCGTTTTTTGGCAGTTTTCAACACCTCAGCAGAATTCCGTTTTCGGGCCTGCTTCGCGTCCCGCCCACTTGCGGCTAACGCAAACCGTTAGGCGGTTGAGGCACATAACCGAAGTACGTTAGAACATCGAAATCACTATCGTTATTGCTGACGCAGTTGAAATTGATGACTGGGAAATTGGAAGAAAAATCGTTACTGGTTGTAGAAGGCCCTGAACCGCGAGCAGGAAATTTGGCATGAACTCAGAGCAAACACCCGTTACAGGCGATGAAAGAAAACAGGATTTGGCAGAGCCAATCCGAGCCTTATCTAATTTTTATGAGGCTTTCAATAATCGAGATTTGGCAAAGATGGCAAATGTTTGGGCGCAAACGGAGGAAATCGCCATGGATAACCCTGTCGGCGGAATTACACGGGGTTGGACAGAAATCAAGGCAGTCTACGAGCGTATATTCAACGGAAGGGCCCAAGTCTATGTTGAATTCTACGATTACACCGTCCATCAACAGGGAGAAATGTTTTACGCCGTTGGCAGGGAACGGGCTGAGGTCCGTATTGGTGAAACAGTCATTAATTTGGTGTTTCGAACCAGCAGGATATTTCAGTTGATGGACGGACAATGGCGGCAAGTACATCATCACGGTTCCATTGAAGAGCCTGAATTACTTGCCCGTTATCAACGAGCCGTTCGAGAAGGTGTCTAAAATCCACCGCCCAACACAGCGTGCAGCGTGCAGTGGACAACTGGGATTCGCCGCGTTTTCTTGAGAGGCTCCAGATCCTTAGCAAGATTCCGTTTTCCAGCGTTGTCCGCGTCCCGCCCACTTGCGGCTACCCCGCAGAGAGCATGCGGGGCTAACGCAAGCCGTTGGGCTCTTGTTTAGAATGTCAAATAGCAACAGGAAACGTATTGCGCCGAAGCCGTTAACACTGATTTGCACCATTATCTCGAACGGCTGCTACACAGGTCTGACTGTTCCACTGGGAAATTGCAATCCCTTCTTCGTGTACCGTTACAACCACAGACAGTTAGCAAAGCGCTGCTTTCCAGAATACTCCTTTCACTTGATCGACTTCTTATCATTTCCGATTCAGGTTGTCTCCAGAGACTGAAAGCAGTTATACTTCCCATTGCGACCAACGAGACCAAACTTAGCAGGTTCATATTCTTAAGTAGCTATCCCTATGCTAATGGACAAACCGTCTACAGATCACATTCAAGGCTACTGTGCCATGTGTGTCTCACGTTGCGGGTCGATTGCCGTAGTAGAGAATGGCCGTTTCATTCGTCTCGAACCAGATCCCTCTCACCCAACAGGCAGGGCACTTTGTGCGAAGGGGCGGGCAGCACCGGAACTGGTTTACCACCCAGATCGCCTTCTCTATCCTCTCAAGCGTACACGTCCCAAGGGCGATCCTGACTCCGGCTGGCAGCGTATCACTTGGGATGAAGCGCTTACATTGACTGCTGACAGACTGCGCAGCCTCGCGAACCAACATGGTCCGGAAAGCGTGGTCTTCAGTGTATCCTCACCCTCCACCTCAGCATCAGATGACTCGACGGTTTGGATCCAGCGTCTGATGAATGCATTTGGTAGTCCCAATCTATGTGCATCCATGGAGTTGTGCGGCTGGGGACGCTATCAGGCCACAACGTATACGTTCGGTGCAAGCGTACCCGGTAATTACATGCCGGATCTTGAGAATGCGGGCTGCATTTTGTTTTGGGGCTACAACCCAAATCTTGCCCGACTGACGCATGCAACTGCCACAGTGGAGGCAATCAAACGGGGTGCACGCCTGATTGTTGTTGATCCACGCCGCACAGGAATTGCAAAAAAGGCAAACGTATGGCTACAAGTGTGGCCAGGGACAGATGCTGCTCTAGCGCTTGGCATCGCCCGGGTGATGATTGAGCGCGGTTGGTATGACCAAGAATTCATCCGTAACTGGACTAACGGTCCCCTGCTGGTGCGCTCCGACAATGGCCGTCTGCTGACCGAGCGCGATATCTCTGAGAACGGGAGCGCCCAAAAATACGTCGCCTGGAGCGAAACGATGGGACACCCGATCGTTTATGATCCTTCTGCCGGTCGCTATGAAGTCGAAAATCCTCAACCATCCCTGTCTGGCACGTTTGCTATAAAGACGTTGCAGGGTGAGGTCGTTTGTCATCCAGCCTTTGAACTCACCGCGGAGCTTTGTCGGCGTTATCCACCAGAGCGCGTGGAGACGATCACTGGAATCGATCATGTCCTGATAGAGGACGCCGCTCGTATGCTTTGGGAGTCGCGCCCTGTTGCCTACTATGCGTGGAGCGGCGTGGAGATGCAGACAAACTCCACTCAAATTGCCCGGGCCATTGCCCAGCTTTATGTGTTGACAGGCAGTTTCGATGCTCCCGGAGGAAATGTGCTGTTTCCTGGCGTGCCGACTGCGAATGTCACTGGTTTGGAACTACTGCCTGCTGAGCAGCGCCTTAAAAGCCTCGGGCTAAAAGAGCGGCCGCTTGGACCTTCCCGATGGGGGCATGTCACTTCTGATGAGTTATATCGAGGCATCTTGGAGCAGAAGCCCTATGGCGTACATGGGCTGGTTGGTTTTGGTGCAAATTTGCTCCTCGCGCACGCAGACGGCACGTATGGACGTGAAGCCCTTAAGGCACTTGACTTCTATGTCCATGCCGATCTATTTATGAACCCGACTTCTGAACTGGCAGACGTTGTCTTACCTGTCGCCAGTGCGTTCGAACGAGAGGCGCTCAAAATAGGATTTGAGGTCAGCCCAGAGGCGCAGTCTTTTGTGCAGTTGCGCCAGAGAGTTGTCGAGCCTCCAGGAGAGGCTCGCTCAGATACTGAGATTATCTTTGACCTGGCTTGTCGCCTGGGTTTCGACGCGCAATTTTGGGATGGCGATATTCAAGCTGCTTATAGCTATCAACTCGTACCGTCAGGTCTATCGCTGGAAATGCTGCGCGAGCAGCCGGGCGGCATACGGGTGGCCCAAGTGACGCGTTATCGCAAATTCGCTGATCAGAGCGAGGGCGTGCTCCGTGGCTTTAACACGCCCACGCGCAAGATCGAACTATATTCGGAGAAGATGTTGGAACACGGCTATCCACCACTGCCTGAATATCAGGAACCGCTGGTGGGTCCAATATCCCGGCCAGATTTGGCTGAACAATACCCCTTAATCCTTACCTGCGCCAAGAACAGTTTGTTCTGTGAGACCCAGCACCGGGGGTTACCGAGCCTGCGGCGTCAAGCGATGGAGCCTGAAGTTGAACTGCATCCTGCTGCCGCTGCGGAGCGTGGCATCCGCCCTGGAGATTGGGTAAGGGTCGAGACACCGGAAGGAAGCATCCGCGCGCGTGCACGCCTGAACGACACTCTAGTCCCAAACGTTGTTTGTGGTCAGCACGGATGGTGGCAGGCTTGCCCTCAAATTGGTGCGCCAGGCTATGATCCCTTTGACGCGGAAGGAGCAAATTTCAACCTTCTTATTGGTAGTGCAGCAATCGACCCGATTAGTGGATCGGTGCCGCACCGTGCTTACCTCTGTCAAGTCCTTCGCTCGGACTAAGATGACCAACGAATGATATTGCCAAAGCAGCGGGACCCCAGGTTCATCACTGTGCGTCGCGGCGGCACTCTCCAGAACTCCGATCATCACCTGCTTGCAGTGTGGGCGGCCGATTGCGCACAGCACGTGTTGCACTTATTCGAGGAAACGCAACCCAATGACGACCGGCCGCGTCACGCCATCGAATTGTCTCGTGCCTGGGCGCGAGGTGAGATCAAGATGTCTCAGGCCCGCGCGGCGGGTGGGCATGCCATGGCTGCGGCGAGAGCGCTGAGCGGGGCTGCTCGGCACGCCGCATTTGCTGCCGGCCAGGCGGCAGTGGTGGCACATGTGGCAGCCCATGAGTTGGGTGCAGCTGCCTACGCAATCCGGGCCGCACGCGCAGCGGCTGGTGAAAGTGAGCGTGATGAGGCAGGCCGCCTGGAATGTCAATGGCAACGTGCACGACTTCCGAGCGAAATCCGGGATCTTGTACTTGACGACCAGAAGCTGCGCAACGAAATCTGCTGGTTCGTCTTCGATCGCTAACCGGCTCGCTTGCACTGCTACAGCTACTCTTGTTAGCAACTTCTGCTATTGCCACTTGGAATACAAGGTAAAAAACCTAATCAAAAATATTTTGCAGAACCTGCCCAACACAGCGTGCACTGGACGCTGGGGATTCTGCCGCATTTTCAAGCACTTTTCTGGCTTCCGGTTTTTCCTGCTCCCAAACAGAATCCACGCACCCGCCGCAACTAGCGCCAACCGTTGGGCCGCGCGCCGCCAACTCCGATCACTGATAAATGTGCGCAGCATTGTAAAGGAGACATTGGTCAATGGATGAGCGAGTTCTTACTTGGGAGGGTTGTACGAATGTTCGTGATCTCGGTGGCCTCAGTACTTGCGATGGCCGCATTACTCGTTGGAGAGCAATTGTCCGTTCGGATACTCCTGCCAGACTCACCG
>JAKOVF010000057.1 GCA_029782225.1 Chloroflexota bacterium
ACGATACTCAATGAATGGTTCATCGATCTGCCTGGCAAATAGCATGATCTGGCAGGCCTCCTCCAAAGTAGATGACCAGAAAAAGGCTTCGTCCAGAGTCTGCCCGGTGGCAAAGCTGCCATGCCCGCGCAGCATGATGATCTTGTAGTTCTTAAGCGCCTCAGCGACCTTGTTAGCCATTTGCGGCGTGCCAGAGGCAAATTCCTCCATCACAATCGGAACCTTCTTGAGCAGATAGGAAGCCTCATTGTCAATTGGCACGATCTCATCGCGTGAAAGCGAAAAGGCAATTGCCGTGCGCGGGTGACAGTGACAAATTGCCAGCGCGGGCGTATTCAAGTATACGGTACGATGCACAAGCAATTCGGTGGAGGCAAGGGCCACACCGCTATCATTCTTATCCAGGCGGGTCTCGATCATATCGTGCGGCTTCAACTGTCCCAGCATGGCGCCGCGGCGTTTGATGATGACGCGATCTCCCAGGCGGATGGATAGATTGCCACCGTGCGATGAGATCATATTGGCAGTGTATAGATCGCGACCAATGTCGCGGAACATTTCGTAGATTCGTTGGTCCACCATTTCAAGCTCCTTTTCCGCTCAATCCACCAAATTTGTTAAGCCTAGTTCGATAAGCTTCTTTTGTGTAGGCACGCCGTTCTCATACCAGCCACGTGTGCGATAGTATTCTTTCAGCATCGGTTCCAATTTCGAGACCCATCCTTTTGAAGGACCATCGACAGGTGCTTCGGTGAGTAAGCGCGGCGGCAGCGTATCATCTTTTGTCGTAAAGCCTTCGCGATTGTTGTAAAGCCGTTCGAGATTCCAAATGCGTTCGCCGACTTTGATCAAGTCGCCTGTAGCATATTGGATGCCGGTTACCGCGCTTAAAACGCGGGCAAAGTATTCGTCAGCCACGCCCATGTTGGTGAACTTACAGATTACCAGCGAATCGATGGCGGCATTCGAGTTCTGATTTAGGATGACAAAACTGGATTTCCCCTGTACCTGGAAGCGATCGATCAATTTCGGCAATCCCAATATCTCCAGACCGATCATGTTGCCGCGCATGTGGCATCCCCCGCGGTTCGATGTAGCGTAGAGCAAACCCTGTCCCTGCAAACCGCGCGGATCGTAAGCCGGCATCTCCAGCCCCTTGGCAGACATGGATAATTCAGGATGCCCATATTTCGTCGCTAAACGGAGGCTGCCGTCGGTTAAGTCAGAGCCGATACCCTGTCGGTAGGCTATCGCCTCAATCGTGGGAACAAGCTGGTCAGCGCGCCCGAAGCGCAGATCCGAATCCATATATCGTTTTTCGGAGAGTTCCATCGCGCAGGCAATCGTGGATCCAACGGAGATGGTGTCCAATCCGAGGTCGTTGCATAACGCATTGGCTTCGATAATTGCAGGTAAATCCGCGATGCCGCACTGTGCGCCAAACGCCCACGCAGATTCAAACTCAGGTCCTTCTCCTTCCACTTTTTCGGTTTTGCTGATGCGCGTACAGCCTATTGGACATGCCCAGCACGAGGCGTTCTTGACCAGATATTTCTCGGTCAACTCCTCACCCGAAATTGCTTCCGCGCCTTCGAATTGAGTCTGCTGATGATTGCGT
Source organism: Chloroflexota bacterium (assembly GCA_029782225.1). GTDB lineage: Bacteria > Chloroflexota > Anaerolineae > Anaerolineales > Villigracilaceae > JAKOVF01. The sequence continues at coordinate 1,619 of JAKOVF010000057.1, forward strand.
GTTGCCAGCGCACCGACGTTGTTTATGATATTCATCAGCACAACGGTGCCGAATTCAGGCAACGCCTGACTCGTCAACGGACTTGCCGCCAGTAGTTTCCGCGTTTCGTAAAGCAGGAATTTAAAGCGTTCGGGGTCCTCGATCTCCGTACGCCGCTTGCCTTCGATCACAATGGCTTTCAAATTCTTGGAGCCCATCACCGCGCCTGGACCGCCGCGCGCCAAAGCCCGTTCACGGTCGTTCATGATGGCAGCCATGCGGCTCAGGTTTTCACCCGCAGGACCAATGCACAGCACATTGCGTTTGTTATTGTTCTGCCCAAGCTTTTTGGTCAACGCAAATACGCGCATTCCCCATAAATCGCTCGCGTCGTGGAACGTGATCACATCGGTTTTGATCTCAATCCAGACAGGCCTTTCAGCTCTGCCACGAATAATCATGACATCATAGCCAGCCTTCTTGAATTGCATTCCCCAGAAGCCACCTGAGTTCGCGTCCAGCACGGTTCCTGTCAGCGAACTCTTTGTCGTCACTGAAAAGCGATTGCTGGTCTGATACCCTGTTCCGGTAAGTGGACCATTTGTAAAGATCAAGACATTCTCAGGCGAAAGCGGATCCACTTCCGGGCCAACCAGATCCCACAACAGACGGGCACCCAATCCTCGTCCGCCAATAAACAGGCGCGCCATCTCCATATCCAATGGATATATCTTATATGTTAGCGTGTTCAGATCAATATCCAAAACCTTTTCAGACCATCCAGCCATAGGTTCTCCTTAGTTCCCCTCTCCTTTCAGGAGAGGGGTTAGGGGTGAGGTTCCGCCTGCAATCGGCGGGAAAATTGCAACGATATCCTGATCTGTCACTGATGTATCCAGGTCGGATACGTTATGTCCATTGATCGTGATGACAAAATGCTGTCGGACACGTCCATCTTCAAAGATGGTTCCATCGAGCGCAGGATTCTGCTTGACCAACCCGTTCAAAACCGCCCCGAGAGTTGCTCCCGTTATAGACAGTTCCTTCGCCCCTGCCAGCTTTCGCAGGTCTGCATATAGCTTGACGATTGGCATGTTTCCTATTTTCGTAATGCGAGATAGCGACCGTACGCCTCGTCCCAGGGTAAGCGATTATTCGGTTGATAGGTTGTTACGTCAAAGGAACGCCGCACCAGGGCTCTTCCTTCCGTTAGGGAAGAGATCTGGCCCAACGCAATCGCCTGGATGAGAATGTTGCCAATTGCGGTCGCTTCTACCGGACCGGCAATCACCTCGCAGCCGGTTGCATCAGCAGTGAACTGGTTAAGCAGCCGGTTGCGCGAGCCGCCGCCGATGATATGAATGACCGGTAAAGCCCTGCCGGAAAGCTCACGCAGTTTTTCTGTCCCCCAGCGATATTCGAGTGCCAGGCTTTCAAGAATGCAGCGCACGATCTCGGCATCCGTTTGTGGAACCATCTGTCCCGTCTCGCGGCAAAATGACTGTATACAATCCACCATGTTAGGTGGTGCAAGAAAGCGATTATCGCTCACAGGAATGTGGGATTGGAGCGCGGGCGACTCGCCCGCGAGCTTCGTCAATTCCTCATACGAATAATTCCTTCCAGCCCTGGCCCATTGCCTGCGGCTCTCTTGCAACAGCCACATCCCCATAATGTTTTTGAGGAAGAGAGTCGTATCACATATCCCTCCTTCATTGGTCAGGTCATAGTGGAGGCTGTTCGCGTTAATAATCGGCCGGTCGGACTCGATGCCCATCAGGGACCACGTTCCGGAACTGATATAAATGAAGTCGGTTTCCTCGGCAGGGACAGAGGCCACTGCGGAAGCTGTATCGTGACACCCAACTGCGATCACAGGAATACGTTCGCAAGAGGCATCTTCCGCAACAGAGGGACGTAATCGGTCCAGCACTGTCCCTGGCTGGATGATGGCTTGAAAAATAGATTGGGGAATATCAAGCGCAGCAAGAAGTTCAGATGCCCAGCGCTTCTCACGCGGGTTGTAGCACTGTGTGGTGGTAGAAATCGTCAATTCACCAGCTTTGCGGCCTGTAAGCCAGAAATTGAATAAGTCAGGCGTAGTCAGAAGTGTTTTGGCGCTTTGCAGGGCAGGATCATTTTCCCGGCGCATGGCAAACAACTGGAATAAGGTGTTCAGCTGCATAAACTGGATGCCAGTCTGGTTGTAGATCTCTTCGCGCGGCACGATTTGACAGACAGCCTCGACCATTCCATTTGTGCGCGCATCACGGTAGTGATAGGGATTCCCGATCAGGCGGTCAGACGGATCCAAAAGACCAAAGTCCACGCCCCAGGTATCCAGTCCAATTCCAGCCAGCGAACCGGTCGTGGAGCTAGTGGCGATCCGCAGGCTGTTTTGAATCTCCGCCCATAGCCGCAGGACATCCCAATGAATATGGTCAGCCACGTGAACGGGGCCATTTTGGAAGCGGTGAATCTCATTCAGGGTCAAGCGCTCACTGAGGCTTCCCAGGATCGCACGTCCACTTTCGGCTCCAAGGTCGACGGCAAGAAATGAGTGGCTGGACATAGTGGTTAGCCATATAAGGCGCCGAAATTAGCGCAGGCTCGAAAATCAGCACCTTGAGGGTCCATCGCTCCAAAGGCAGTCCATGTACTGGGGCGGAAAACTCGTTGTTCCGGAACGTTGTGCATGCAAACGGGAATGCGTAAGCTAGCAGCCAAACTGATGAGGTCTGCACCAATGTGGCCATAACTCAACGCACCATGATTCGCCCCCCAATTTGCCATCACGGAATAAACGTCGCGGAAAGCGCCCTGTCCAGTGATGTGGGGAGCGAACCAGTGAGTCGGCCAGGTTGGATTCGTGCGTTCATCTAGTTGATGATGCACATCTTCGGGCAAATCAACGGTCCAGCCTTCGGCGAGCTGGAGGACTGGTCCCAAACCCTTGACCAGGTTGAGGCGGCTCATCGTGACAGGCATATCGCCGCGCGTCAGGAAGGTGCTGGAATAACCACCGCCCCGGAAGTATTCGGTGACCGCCGGATGCCAGGTGGTCGCTGCGAGACATTTCTTCGCCTCGACATTCGTCACTTTCCACCAGGGTTTAATGGCAGGCCGTCCATCCAACTCCTGCCAGCCGGTCGCATCCAGCGCGCACGCGCCCGAATTGATGAGATGGATGAGTCCCTCCGAGGCGCGTCCGCCCAGTTCATGGCCGGTGACGCGCTTCACCGCTGCCGGACTCCAGTAGGTGCGCACGTCGGCAAAAATCTGAGCAGTATTCGTGAGCAGGTGACTGAACAACATGCAAACGCCGTTGAGACTGTCATTCTCTGTCGCTACGATATAAGGTTGGCGTGGACCGTTCCAATCGAAGGACGTGTTGAGGATCGCCTCCAGAAAGTCACCATTGGGCTGATAGTCGGTCCACTGACGCTGGCCCTGGAACCCTGCTAAGATCGCGTTACGCCCCAACGCTTCTTCCCCAAAGCCGAGTTCAGCCAGTCGAGGATTCCCATTCATCACGTCGCGCGCGATCATTGCCATCTTGACGACCGTCTCCCAATCTTTATCTTTCTGCCCGCGGCTGCGCTGTTTTTCAGGAGGGTTGTATTCCGGCCCTTCTTTGCAGTTTTCCTTCACCCAAGCCAGAGCGCGGTGGAACTCTTCAGGATCATAGATACACTCATCCATCCGCCGCAAGAACTCGGTCATATCTACTGTTTCCACGCGCATACCAAGGTAGGATTCAAAGAAATCATTATCCACAATGGATCCGGCAATCCCCATCGAGACAGCACCGAAAGAGACATAGGATTTGCCGCGCAGGGTTGCCACTGCCAATCCTGCACGCGCAAAGCGCAGAAGCTTTTCCTTTACATCATCAGGAATCATCTGATCCCCGCCATCCTGCACGTCCTGTCCATATACGGAAAAAGCAGGCAGCCCTTTTTGATTGTGAGCCGCCAGGACAGCCGCCAGATAGACTGCACCGGGACGCTCCGTGCCGTTGAACCCCCAGATCGCCTTGGGAATGAGCGGATCCATATCCATGGTTTCCGAGCCGTAACACCAGCAAGGTGTCACCGTGATCGAAAGACCCACGCCAGCGCGGGCAAATTTCTCGGCGCAGGCAGCCGCCTCCGCCACGCCGCCGATCGTGGTATCGGCAATGACACATTCCACTGGCGATCCATCGGGATGGCGGAGATTCGTTGTCAGGAGTTCCGAGACCGCGCGCGCCATCGACATGGTCTGCTCTTCGAGCGATTCGCGCACACCCTGACGCCGTCCATCAATAGTTGGACGGATACCAATTTTCGGCAGCGAGCCAAGCCAGCGATTGGGACCAACATTAGCAGACATAGTTATCTCCTGAAAATCTGAACCTGCTCACATAATCTTTCAAAATCCACTAGCTTGAATTGACCTGCGCCAATGGTTAATGTATTGGCAGTTCCAGCTGCCACGCCGCGAATAATTGATTCTTCCAATGAAAATCCATGCAAAACTCCGTATGTGACTCCGGCTAATGTACAATCTCCAGATCCGACAGCACTTTTTGCTTCCACAGTTGGATTCTTGGCAACGAAGATTTCCTGTCCTTTCGCCACCACCGCGCCTTCGGCTCCAAGCGAGAGCAAAACATTTGTCCCAAATTCCTTTGAGATTTCGGCTGCACCTTGAGCAAAATCAAAAGTTTCATCCGGCTGGAGTCCCAGGAGCACCCTCGCTTCACTCTCATTCGGCTTGACAAAGAATGGACCTGCCTCTACGCCTTTGCGGAGAGCATCGCCGCTGGTATCCAGGAAAGTCATCACACCGGCTTCTCTGGCGATTTCAATTACACCAGCATAGAAATCAACAGGGACACCCGGAGGCAGACTCCCAGAAAGAGTTACGGCTTGATATTTTCCGATGATGGTTCGAATATGGTCTCGCAAATGCTCGACTTTATCAGCAGGAACAGGTTCTCCCCTCTCGTAAATTTCTGTCAATGTCTGGTTCTCATGATCTAAAATGGATGTACACGTTCGTGACTCGAAATCTGTAAGAACAAAATCAGTTTGTATCCCCTCCTGATGCAATTCTTTCTCAATAAATTGACCGGCGAAGCCGCCAACCCATCCGCATATGATCGGTTCTTCCCCCAACGTTTTGAGTGCTCTGGCAACATTACAGCCTTTGCCTCCTGCCAGCGCAAGCACCGATTCAGGCCGGTGGATTTTATTGATTTCAAATGATGAGACTACGATTGTTTTATCGATCGCTGCATTGAGATTCAGACAAAGGATCATAACGGGCCTACCACGCCTTCCTAAACGCGCCGAAGAAACGAATCCGCTCACGCACGATTTCGATCTGGGCATTCCGCCCAGCGGCCAAATATTTGCGTGGATCGACTATCTCACTATCCCGATTGAGAACGTTACGTATCGCTCCAGTAAACGCCTGATTTAGCTGAGTAGCGACATTGACCTTGCACAGCCCCATGGCAATACCCTGCTTAATATCGCTATCAGATACTCCAGATGATCCATGCAAGACCAACGGATTAGACACACTGCTCCGGATTGCTGCCAGACACTCCAGATCCAGAGAAATCTGCTTCGTCTTGAGACCATGCACTGAGCCCAAAGCTACAGCAAGAGTATCGAGCCCGGTTGCCTCTACAAACTGAGCCGCTTCATCAGGCTGGGTGAGGGCAATGGTGGTTTTATCAAGTTCCTTTCCATCCGGTTTCGGCACTTCGCCTACCTCAGCCTCCATGCAAACCCCAACAGAATGAGCAACCTCACAGAGACGCTTTGTAACCAATATGTTTTCTTCAAACGAATATCCATCACCATCAAACATCACCGAAGTGAAACCCAAAGCAATGGCTTGCAGCACTTCCCTTTCGGTACCGTGATCCAGATGCAGGGCAACCGGTACAGTCACACTCTCTGCTGCAATCTTGCCAATGGCAGCAATGTATTTGAGTCCTTGAATTTCATTGTCGCTGCCGATGTACGTGAGTGCCCGGTGGCTGACCTGGATGATGACTGGTGCCTCTTCCTCCTGAGCTGCTGCGACGATGGCTTGCGCCTGTTCCAGCGTGTTCGCGTTGAATGCACCTACCGCCCAACCCTCCTGTTGCGCTTGCAGGATCCAGGATAATACGTTTTGAAGTGTCATGCAGTTTCCTCAGGATTGAGTATGATCTTTTGATGAGCTAGCTGATGTGCACCGATCTTTTCAAACACCTCCGGAGCCTTTGAAAGCGGAAAATGGTGGGAGATCAGCGTATCCATATCTAAACTTCCATTCTGCAGCGCCGCAATGGTTTCTGTCCATTCGTGCCCGGGAAAAGGCGCGGAATAAGACATAAAGCAACCGATGAGACTGATCTCTCTTCGCATCATGTTTTCGATAAAGGTCAGCGGCAGGCTCTTGTCCAAGGGCTGATTCCCGGCCAGGACAACTTTGCCGCGTGGACGTGTAATCGGCAGAGTCTGCTCCAAGACCTGCGGAACGCCAGTGGCTTCCAGGGTTAAGTCCGCGCCATCACCGAGGAGCTTTTGCACTTCCTTTATCACGTCGATCCTTGACGGGTTGAGCGCCACGTGCGCGCCGACTTTGGACGCGATCTGCAGGTTGTCCTCCAGAATGTCTGTCACAATGATCTGATACGCGCCCAGAATGCGAAGCCACTGTACAAGCATTAACCCGATCGATCCTGCACCCAGTACAATGGCAGTTTGCCCACTTTTGAAACCTCCGAGTGCCAGCATGTGCCTGGCAACCGTTGAGGGTTCGATAAGAGCGGCATGCTCAAACGATAAATCATTCGGAAGAATGAAAACGTTTCGCTCCGGCAGGTCAACATATTCAGCAAAACCACCCGATTGGCGCGAGCCAATAAAGGAATAGCTATGACAGGCAGAGTAGTAGCCTCTCCGGCACTGCTCGCACTCAAAACAAGGCACCAGAGGGATAATAGCAGCATGTTTGCCAAGATAACTTTCATCAACTCCACTGCCAACACGATCAATAATTCCTGAGTTTTCATGACCCAGGATGAGCGGATACATTCGATGCCCATCCACGTAGCGCTTGATGTCCGAGCCACAGATGGAAATCGCTTTGACCTGCAAGCGAACGTGGCCCGGTCCGGGTTCGGGGGTGGGAACATCTGTGTAGGTAAGAACCCCTTTGTTCTCAAGCACAGCGGCTTTCATAATCAATTCTCCAGTTTATCTTATCTGAGATACTTACGCGTGATCGCATCGAGTTGTGCAAAATCATCCATTAATTTTCGAGACAGGCTTCGATAGACTACAAACAATTCCTGATACAAGGTATGGTTCCCAACTGATGGTTCAAAGACCTGACGGGTGGATAACAGGTCAGAAACACAGGTGCCAATATCCTTATATAATCCAACACCATGGGCGGCGAGAGCAAACAACCCCAAGCTATGTCCACCTTCGCTGCCATCCGCGAGTCTGGTGACAATGAATGGCTTTCCATAAATATCCGCTTTGATCTGGCACCAGACTGCGCTTTGCGTTGCTCCACCGGAACCCAGGAATTCATCCACAACGACTTCATGCTCTTCAGCGATCCGCAGACTATCATACACAGCAAAGGCGCATCCTTCCATAATTGCCCGAAGGATATCGGCGCGCGTGGTGCTGTATGACAAACCAAAGAACACTCCTCGCGCATTACTGCTCCATAAGGGAGTACGCTCGCCAGCCATATACGGAAGGAAGATCAGACCGTTTGCTCCCGGCCGGGATTTCTCAACTTCCTGGCTGAAAAGCTCAAATGGATTCTGGTTGATCAACTCTCCTGCGTTCACTTCCGGCTGCCCAAGCTGGTCTCGAAACCAACTGAGCGAGCCGCCGCCAACTGTTCCCGCCTGGAGCAAATACTGTCCGGGAATCACGTGATGGGAGAAGATCAAACGCGGTTCCACTATGACATGATCCAGGCTGATCGCTACACCGCCTGCCTGTCCACCCTGTTCGTTGGTTTGACCAGGCTTTGTTACACCCGAACCCAAAGCACCAGCGACCGCATCCAGACACCCCGCGATCACAGGGATACCATGTTTAAGACCTGTCTGTTCGGCTGCCTTCATGGTCACAGTTCCTACAATCTCTGTACTGCTGCACAAGCGGGGCATTTTCTCCAGTGGAACGTAAATCTTTTCAGCAGCTTGTGAATCCCAACATTCTCTTCTAATGTCGAAAAAATGATAGCCATAAGCCTGGGTGTGATCACATACAAAAGTGCCGGTAAATCGAGACACGATGAAACCGGTCGCCTCCAGAAATTTGAAAGCGGAATTGAAGATACGGGGATGATTTCTCTTCAGCCACACCAGTTTCGGAGTAATATACGCGGCATCCAATGGATTCGCGTTCAAATTCACCAGGCTTTCGGCTTCCGGAAGCGACTTGAGCCAGCTTGTTTCCTCTTCTGCTCGACGATCCAGCCAGATCATGGCAGGATAGAGAGGATCTCCTGCACGATCCACCGGGATTAAAGTCCAGCCCACACCATCGACGCCGATTCCCGCGATCGAAGTGGGATCCACTTTACTCGTCGCGAGAACCGTTCGAATCGTTTCACAGACAGCCTGCCACCAGATATCCCCATCAATCTCCGCCCACAATGGTTCTGCGCGCTGCAGATCATATGTGGCAGTTGCATGGGCAACCAATTGCCCCGCCTCTGTCCACAACGATGTCTTTGTACTTGAAGTGCCTACATCTACCGTGAGGATATATCGGGATGCCATGGTCCTTGGATATCCATTACATCATGCTGAGGCAATTTGCCCATCGAGGTCCCATAAATCCCGCCAGTCCTTCGCACTCTCCCATAAGAAGACTTGGCCCTTGATGAGACGGTTGTTCTTGTTGATGGCTGCAATTGCTTGCATATCTTCATCGGTGAGGGGTTCGGTGACAGCGGCTCTGAGATTGCTCCAGTACTCCTTCATACGGACCGAGAAGGGGATCGTGATCTGTCCGCGCTGCACAGCCCATTTGACACAGATCACTGCCGGATGAACACTCAACCTTTGGGCAATTTTCACGATGACCGGATCTTCTATATCCACGGTGTCTTCGGGAGTCTTGTCTCGATCCGGGCGGGTGGGCGAACCGATGGGAGCGAAGCCGATCGGTGCGATCTGATTGTCACCACAGAACTTGAAAAACTCCGGTTGTTGAAAATGAGGATGAAGTTCCATCTCATTTGCGGCAGGCTTGATCTTTGCATCTCGGAGCAGCAGTTTCAATTTCGCAATGGTCATATTCGAAGTTCCGATATGCCGCACCAAGCCCATCTCCACCAGTTTTTCCATCTGCCGCCAGGTTTTCATATAATTTTCGTGGATGTATGGAATGGCATGCGGATCACGGGAATTGACATCGACACCGGGAGCGTGGTGATTCGGAAACGGCCAGTGAACCAGATAGAGATCAAGGTATTCCAATTGTAAGTCCTTCAACGTTTGCCGGCAGGCAGGGATGACATCCTCTTCCGCATGTTTATCATTCCAAAGCTTGGAGGTGATCCACAGTTCTTCACGCCGGATGCCACTGCTCATGATCTTCTGAAAGGAATCGCCGATCTCCTTTTCATTGCCATATACAGCCGCACAATCAAAATGACGATACCCAATGGCAGCAGCGCCTAATACCGCCTCCGCGATCTCATTGGCGGTAAAACGATCCGAGCCAAAGGTTCCCAATCCCACCGCCGGGATCTCTGCACCTGTGTAAAGTTTTCTGCGCGGGATCGAACGGGGATCGATCTTTTCTAGTGAGTTATTCATGAGGATTCTCCTGTAATTGATAAGTCTTATTTGCTAACCATTGGCGTTACGCCCTTCTTCAGGATGATATTGCCATACTTCACCGTCTCGCCCGTCATGAGGACAGCAAAAGCCTGTTTTGCCCGATCATAAAAGTCAAAGCGGTCGATGCGTTGGATCGGAGGAGTGTTCGGCCAGTGCTTGTCAATGGCTTGCCGGTAGCAGGCTTCCACCGCCGGATCCAGCTGGTCGCCTGCGACTGCACACATCATGATCAGTGGGCTATCGACATAGGTATCCAACGCAAAAAGAGGCAGGATGGCGTCCAGCAAATCCGGGATCTTCAAGCCATCTGCGCGCAACACACGTTGTCCACAGGTTTCCCCTGGAAAGTGCGCATCAGCGAGCACAATTTCATCTCCATGCCCCATACGGTGTAAGACTGCCAGTAATTCGGGAGAAATCAATGGGGATATTCCAATCAGCATAACTTGTTACTCCTTTCCTGAGCCAGGCCGACTGCACCGCGTAATGAATCCGCTTCGGTCGGGCCACAGCCTTGG
>JAKOVF010000065.1 GCA_029782225.1 Chloroflexota bacterium
GCCAGTCTCTGCCAGCAGGCTGCCATAGGTGGTACGGCAGTACGCCGACAAAAACGTGCATTGATAGCGCCGCGCATATTCCAGCGCCGACTCGCACCAGTGATTGGTGCGGACCAGGTCGCCGGCCCACTCACAGGTTGAGAGTGTGACGCAGAAGGTTTCGCTTGCCACAAAGTAATCTTTGACCTCCCCGCTAATAACAGCAGTCATGGCTTCGTCAATGGCATCCATGCCCTCTTTGATCCTGGTCTGTGCCACCAAGGCCGACCCAAAGACTGCAAGCGAAAAAGCCTCAAGATCCGTGTCATGATATTTTCGCCCAATTTCGATGGATTCTTTTGCCACCTGCTCCTGTCCTTCAGGCGAGGCAGTCATGGTGGCCTGATAGAGTTTCACCCAGCCGATTTCAGAGCAGGGACTCATTTGAGCGAGCAGCCGCTGCGCGCGCGCAAACCAGCCATTCATGGCACTGACATTGGCACGCAGGAATACCTGTTCGCGCGCCAGCCAGGCCGCGAGGCGCGCCGCTTTGGGCAGATCCCCATTTGCTTTATATCCAAGATAAGCCAGAGTTCGCTGTTCATGAGAGGCGCTGATATTGTTAAGCCACCACAACGCCAGCCCGAATCCATCATGCGCTTCGGGGGTATCCGAATCCTTCAGCGCCTCCTGGAACTGCTTCTTTGCCTCCAGCCAGTTCGCGTTGGCGAGCGCGGCTTGACCGGCGGAGAGTAAATCAGAAGAAAGGTTCATTGATCGGATGGGGGATTTTCGAGCCGGGCTTCGACGCTTATATTGTGCTTCATGCCATTACTCCTAAAACTTCCCTGCATTATACAGCGAAAGAAAATTCAGTCATTGTATAATGGGAAAACCCATGCACACAGCAGATAAATTTCCTCTTTTCGAGGAACATTTTTCTTTTTTGAACCAATTCATTCTTGACCTTGTCAAGGCGTACAACGCCGGGGAAATCAATTCCTGGGATGAACTGGAGCACAAGGTCAATTTGTTCTTTAATCCGGAAATCATGGACAGGATGGAGGCAAAAACTCCTGGCTGGAAGAAAATGTCTTCTTATTCAGGCGGTATCACGCTGATACACGTGACCTGCGTATTTCTAAGCACGTTCTTGCTGCCCGAATTTCAGGCGCTGCCTGCTGAGCAGCAGGAGATCGCAAAATGGATCGTGCTGTTCCATGATATAGATAAATTTCACATCCGCGGGAAAAAGGACACAATGCACGCTTTTAATTCAGCAGTAGTCACTGCAAACACGTTGCCGAGCCTTGGTTTCCCCACAAGTAGTAAATATGCAGCGCTAATAGATTCATGGAGCGCATCTACTCGTCAGGCTTTCATCTTCACCAACGTAGATGCATCTCCTAAACCTGACAATCAGAAGCTTCCCAAAATACTCTCCGAGATTGATCAGCTTTTTGGAGAAAATACTGCCGCCAATTTGATCATACGAACCGTCCTGCTGCACATCTCCCTGGATGTTGATGAGAATTATCCCACGCCCGCGCCGCTGACAGAAAGCGAGATTCAGCAGTTCATCCCTCCAAATCATATGCATCTTCTGAAGGTGATGTACCTGGCAGATAGCGATGGTTGGTCACTGTTTGACCCTGAAATTAGAAAGCAACAAAAAAGAGACATCGCCATAGCATTTGAAAGAATTCGAGAACTTATCGGTGCAGTCAATTAGAATTTGTGCTGTTGCATAAATTAAAAATCGCCATTTTCATGACGATAGAGGTGATTATGACTTTGACACTTACGGCTCCCGCTCCTGACGAATATGCGCCCTTCTATGCAGGTTACATCCAGCGCGCTCAAGCAATGGATGTGCTGGCTGCCCTGCCGCGTCAAATCGAGGAAATTCAATTTTCCATTGGCCACCTGACCGATGAACAGGCCTGCTTCCGGCCCGGGCCCGAGGAATGGTCCATCAAAGAAGTGATCGGTCATATCAACGATGTGGAACGTGTCTTTTCGTATCGTCTGCTGCGCATCTCGCGCAATGACGGCACTCCCCTGCCCGGTTTCGAGCAAAATGATTTTGTGCGTGAGGCGGGATTCGATGACTGTGATCTTTCAGATTTGATCCAGGAATTCGAGCATCTCCGGCTGGCAAACATCCTCAGAATCAATCATATAAGGGAAAAAGCCCTGGCATATCGCGGCACCGCCAGTGGATCGACGGTCAGTGCGCGAGCGTTGGTCTACATGCTGGTAGGTCACGTCGAGCATCACATAGCCAGCTTGCGCGAGGTGTATCTGCCGGTGCTGGACTGATATCCGTTCACGCGCCAGCTCATAGGTCAAGTTCGATGCGGCCGTCCAGCGGAGCGACGTCTGCATCCGAGCCTCACCTGAGTCAAGCAGTTTCCGTCCATTCGATCAGACTTTGGAGTCCTTGAAAATTAGTTCGGTCATGCTATACTATTTTTCATGTTCAACCGCCTTCAGCTGTAGAAAGTGAGACAACGATGAACAAATACCTTATTGAGTCTCGACATACTGAAGCCAATTGCGACCAGGTAGTGAAGGATGTTTTTGCAGCCGGATATTTACATCATTTCGAATGGGGATGCAAGGACAATGACCATACTGCGTGGGCAATTGTCGAGGCCGAGAGCCTTGAACATGCAAAACAGATGGTCCCCTGGTATTTGCGGGATGAGGCGCGCATCGTGCGGCTGGTGAAATTCGAGATCGCCAGCAAGGAGCACATGCGCATTCGAACGGTTCATCAATAAAAAGAGCATCCGGAGTCTTTATGGGCTTTGGATGCTCTTTTTTCTGCTCGCTATTTTGTGACCTGGGGCAGTTTTGGCAGCGAGTGGATGTAAAGCCAGATCGCTTTCAATTCATCATCGGTCAGGAGGCCGTAATCCTTCCACGGCATGAGGTCTGGATTCAATTGATGTCCGCTCGGCGTGACACCATTTCGGATCGCCGTGATGAAATCGGTTTCCGACCATGCGGCAAGTTCGCCACCCGGCGTGATATTCGGGACGATCACTTTCACACTTGGATCGGGATGCTTACCCCCGGATAGTTCCTGTCCATGACAGGTACGACAATCGTTGATATCAACCAGGTACTTTCCATAGTCCTCGGTAACGCCAGCCGGAGGCGTAGTGACATTCGTTTCGTGACTCACGGCTTCCACAGGTAGTTTCCCAAATACGCCGGCAGCCATCAGGATTTTCGCCATGAGGGTGAATTGATGACCGTTCGTTTTGTGATCCACAGGTGGGATCGTTTTCAAATATGCAATGACGGCACCCAGCTCCTCATCGCTCAAATGGGATGTTGCGGGGACGGCGGGCATGTAAATGGGCTTGCCTTCAGGATCGATCCCGTGACGAAGGGCACGGACGTAATCTTCATCTTTCGTGAACTCACGCCCGATCCCTCCCTCACCCGACGTGAGATTAGCAGAATCGATGGTACCCAGCGGGCCTACAGCGAACCAATTGTTGACTCCGGATAAGTCCGCGCCATGACATCCAGTACACAAAACCTGCACGCGGTGCTTGCCACGCTCGATACTTGCAGCATCTGTGGGAACAACGATATTCGATGGCGGGAAGTCGTAAGTCTTATTCAGGCGCCCGTTGCCAATCAGAAATAACACGAATCCAATCACAAGCAACATCCCAACCAGCGAACCAAACGCAATACCGATCCACTTTAATACCTTTAACATTCCTCTCAGTCTCCTTCGAAGTAATAAAATAAATTGAAGGGCATAGTTTACGCGGCTTTGTCAAATTATGCCATAGCACCCGGGTCATCCTTTTGTACAAACAAAAAGCCCGGCCGAGAGTCATCTCGCCGGGCTTTCCATTCAATTCATCTGTTTACGCAGGCTGGGGTTGCGCTGCTTTCGCAACTACTTCTTCGAGCATCTTCGTTGTTAGCGACTTTGGACGCTCAATGGGCATGCCGAGGGCACGCGCCCAGACGTAGTTGGCTGTCACGCCAAGGGCGCGACCTACACCAAATAGAACAGTGTAGAAATCGAAATCACGGACGCCATAATAATACTGAAGCGTGCCGGAGATCGCATCCACGTTGGGAGCGGGATTCTTCGCCTTGCCCTGCTCCCTCAACACCTGCGGGACCACGTCGAAGACGAGATCTGCCAGGCGCACAAGCTCGTCATCGGGGAAGCGCTTTTTCGCGAATTCCATCTGGGCCATGTAGCGTGGATCCGGCACGCGCAGCACGGCGTGACCATAACCGGGAATGACATGTCCGCTGTTGAGTGTGTCCCATGCGAACTTATACAGGTCATCGCGCGAAGGCACGCCGCGGAATTTGTCCTTGACTTCGATCAACCAGCCGAGGCACTCCTGATTGGCCAGACCATGCAAAGGTCCCGCGAGACCATTGAGCGCGGCGGAGAACGAAAGAAACGGATCAGAGAGGGCCGATCCAACGAGGTGCATCGTGTGTGCGGAGACGTTTCCAGATTCGTGATCGCTGTGCAAGATGAAATACAAGCGGGCAAGTTCGGCATAGCCCTTCTTGTCTTCCACCTTCATCATCCGGGCAAAGTTGGTGCCATAATCCTGTTTTGCATTGTATTTCGGCTTGGAGGTCTCACCGAAATATTTCATGCGGTAGATGAATGCCGCAATGACGGGAAGCTTCGCTGTAAGGTCGAGGCTGTCCTCCAGTGCGGCTTCCCAATAGACATCCTTTTTCATACTGTGATAGCGGTGCGCAAAGGCCGAGCCATTTTGCAAAGCCAGCACAGCCTGCGAAAAGAGAGTCATCGGGTGAGTCTCTTTGGGCATGGACTTGAGCATCTTGTAGACGTAATCGGGAACGGTGGCGCGTTTCGCCCATTCCGCTTCCACTTCAAGGGCCTGTTCCTTGGTCGGAACTTCGCCGATCATCAGCAGGTAATACAACCCACCCACGAGAGGCATTTTGGCGCCGCGCGCCTTCGGCAGAGCCTTCAGCACTTCAGGGATGGACATGCCACGGAAAAGAATTCCGTGAGCCGGGTCCACGAATGAAACGTCTGTCAACAGCGATTTGATGTCGCGCATTCCTCCAACGATCTGTCCGACGTTGACGTGGTCAACGACCACTTCGGCATGTTCTTTGCTCAGAGATTTGATCCGTTCACGCCACTGGGGAAGTTGCGCCTGGATCTTTTCGTGCAGAATCATGGTAGGCTCCTATGGTTTACGTCACTGCGAGCCTTTGGGAAGCAACCTTCGACGAAACGGAGAAGAGCTATTGACAAGATTCGCCCGCCTAAGTGGGAGATTGCTTCGCGGCTTGCGCTCGCAATGAAAACTAGATTTTTACCAACTTCTTCAACGCCTCGTGCGTGTCTTTCACCGCCGCGGCGGACTTTTCGAACATAGCCTTCTCTTCATCGTCAAGCTTATACTCGATAATGCGCTCCAAGCCATTGCGCCCAAGTTGGACCGGGACGCCAAAGTACATGTCGTTCAGACCGTACTCGCCATTCATATATGCCGCACAGGGGACGATCAAGTGCTTGTCCTTAAGAATGGCCTCGGCCATTTGCGTGCAGGCCAGCGATGGTGCATAGAAGGCAGAGCCTGTCTTCAGCAGGTTCACGATCTCGCCGCCGCCCTTCCGCGTCCGATTGACGATTGCCTCTAAACGGTCAGCCGGCAAATAGTCCCGGAGCGGAACGCCTGCAATATTGGAGTGGCGCGTCAGCGGGACCATCTCATCCCCGTGTCCTCCCAGAACATAGCAGGAGATATTTTCCACGCTCACACCGGTTTCCATCGCCACGAACGCCCGCATGCGGGCGGAGTCCAAAATGCCAGCCTGTCCGATGACGCGCTCACGCGGCAGTTTTGTCGTCTTCAGCGTGTGATAAGCCATCGTATCGAGCGGATTGGTCAATACAATGTAGATCGCATCCGGAGAATACTTGAGGGTCTCAGCCGCAGCTTGACCGACGATCCCGGCATTGGTCGTCAAAAGGTCATCGCGGCTCATGCCCGGCTTGCGTGCAATGCCGGCGGTAATAATGATGATATCGGAGCCTTTGGTTGCGGCATAGTCATTGGAACCGACGATCTCCACATCCTTGCCAATGATGGGCATAGCCTCGGCCATATCGAGGCCTTTCCCCTGAGGCATTCCCTCCACAACGTCCACCAGAACCAGATCGGCGAGCTCGCGTTCAGCCAGCCAGTGCGCGGCGGTCGAACCCGTCATCCCTGCGCCGATTATAGAGATCTTATTCATCATTCCTCCAATTTATAGATTTGACTGGATTCTAGTCCAGACTTCACTGCTTGCAAAGAATCAATTTGTCACAATTTTCACAAGACGGTTAGGAAAAAAGAGAGACCTGACCAACCGTTGGAAAAGTCTCTCTGCGCTTCTCTCTGGGCCGCTACCCCGACTCCGCTTCGAGGAATCGGGTGGCCTGGATGGCTGCCGCGGCCCCCATCCCCGCGGATGTAACCACCTGCCGAAAATGTGGATCTGCCGCCTCCCCCGCCGCGTAGACTCCGGCCACGTTCGTCTCCATCTTGTCGTTAACAACGATGTAGCCCAGGCCGCTCATCTCCAACTGGCCCTTGAACATCTCGGTGTTCGGTGTGTGGCCGATGAAAATGAACAGTCCGTCGGTCTCCAGGATGGTTTCATCGCCGGTTTGAAGGTTCTTCAGGCGCAACGCTTCCAGTTTATCCGTCCCGATGACTTCCGTGACGACCGTGTTCCAGATGAAATTGACTTTCGGGTGTTCCATCGCCCGCTTCTGCAAAACGGGACTTGCCCTCAGTTCCCCGCGGCGATGAATGATCGTCACAGACGAGGCATAGCGCGTGATGAAGAGTCCTTCCTCAATGGCGCTATCCCCACCACCCACGACTACAACCTTCTTGTCTTTGAAGAACCAGCCATCACATGTGGCGCAGTAAGAAACGCCTCGTCCGGTCAATTCAGCTTCGCCTGGAACATTGAGATGCACAGGGCTTGCACCTGTAGTGACAACCAGCGTATCCGCCTTGTATTCGCCGCCATCGGCAACAATCTTGAACGGACGTTGAGATAGATCCACCTCATGCGCGCTTTCGAACTGAACAGTCGCGCCGAAATGTTCGGCCTGCTTTTGGAATAACTCACCCAACTGCGCCCCGCCGACGCCCTCTGGAAAACCAGGATAGTTTTCGATGGTGAACGTCAAAGCCGCCTGCCCGCCCAACTGTGTGCCTGTCAGGACCACCGGCGCAAGCTCCGCCCGCGCAGCATAAAGCGCGGCAGAAAGCCCGGCCGGACCTGAGCCCAGCACCAGCATTTTGACGTGTTTTGAATTCCCATTTCCGTTTGAAGGGGTTGAAACATTACCCAGATTGAACATGTACTCCTCAGTATAGGCAGATGTGCATCACCTGCCGAAATTATGACGTTTCTTACAGTGCGGCTATTACCCACCCGCATTTTATCAGATGCGTGAGGGCCTGAAAAGTTGCAGATGCGAATCGTTCTCAGCGCCGCGAGGAGCGCTCCATGCGCCGACCTGAGCTTGTCGAAGGACAGTCCGAGTCTCCACAATCTCTCGCCTCTCACTCCGTAATTCCTCCACAATGCCTTGATACATTGAAGGCGAAAGACAGATCAAATCAAACCATTTGGAGGTTCAAATGTCTCGTAACGGTTTCGCATTTCGACTGATCGCGGTCCTGCTATTGATCGGCCTCGCAGTTGCCGGTGGATTTATGGCCTACCGCGCCGGAGTCTCGCAGGGAATTATGCAGGCTCCGGAGGTCGCAAAGGCTATCTCCCAGGCCGCACAAAATGGACAGCCGGTGCCGGTCGCACCAATGTATGGCTATGGTTATCCGTACGGCTGGGGTCTCCGGCATCCCTTCGGGTTCTTCCCATTCGGCTGCTTCGGCGCGTTCCTGTTCATCTTCTTATTCTTCGGCCTGCTCCGCTTCGCTTTCCGCCCATGGGGCTGGGGGCACCATGGTTATCGCGGTTCCTGGGGCAAATGGGAAGGCGGCGTCCCACCCATGTTTTCTGAGTGGCACAAACGTGCACACGAAGGCCCCGCCGAGGACAGTGAAGCCGAGAAGAAGGCATAAGCGCCACGGATAAGAAAGAAGAAAGAGGACAGAATCATTCTGCTCCCTCTTTCTTCTTTCATCTTTCCTCCTTCATAATTCCATATTCATACCTTATACTTTCCCCATGCAGGAACTTATCCTTGTTGTTGATGATGAACCAAAGATCGTCCGCCTGGCGCGAGACTACCTGGAGAAGAACGGATTCCGCGTGGTCAGCGCCGCAGATGGTCAATCCGCCCTGATCGCGGCCCGCCGCGAAAAGCCTGATCTCATTATCCTGGACTTGATGCTACCGCACATGGATGGCCGCGAGGTCTGCCGTATCCTGCGCCGTGAGAGTGACGTGCCCATCATCATGCTCACTGCCTTATCCGAGGAAGTCGATCAGGTGAGCGGGCTTGAAATTGGTGCGGACGATTACATCACCAAACCGTTTTCGCCGCGTGCGCTCGTTGCGCGGGTGCGCGCCTTGCTGCGAAGAACACGCGGCGGGATCAAACCGCCAAGCATCATCCGTGTTGGAGTACTGGAAATTGACTCAGATAAATACTCAGTGACTCTGAACGGCAGGCCCCTGCGCCTGACGCCGAACGAGTTCAAGCTGCTGTATCTTCTGGCAGGCAGACCGGGCCAGATCCTCACGCGTGAACAACTGCTCGACGATCTGCACGGAGCCGCATCCAGTATTGACCGCAGCGTTGACTCACATATCAAGAATCTCCGACGCAAGCTCGAAGCAGCGTCCAACCAGAACTTTATCGAAACCGTGTATGGAATCGGCTACCGGTTCATTGAACCTTAGCCACGCATAAACCTTTGACCTTCAACTGATCCATGTCCGAAGATCACCGCCCTCACTGGCCCCCTCACGGCGTCTCACCCGAGCGATTGCGCAGCGCGCGTCGTTTTTTCCCTTTTGCGATTTTCTTCTTCATAAGCATGATACTTTTCATAGGGGGTACCACCGCGATTCTCTATTTACTCTTTTCGAAATATACCGGCGTCAAAAACCTGTGGGTCCTTCTGTGCGGCATTCCGTTCGCACTCGTGCTCCTCTCATTCGGCATGGTGCGCAGTACATTCAGGCGCTACCTCCGACCCATGCAGCAGATCTTCGGCGCCATCGACTCCATTGCGGAGGGTAACCTGAGCGTACGCGTGCAGGAAAGCAGTTCACCTCAGTTCAGGGAGTTGACCCGGCGCTTCAACCGCATGGTCAGTGAGCTCGAACGCTCCGACCAGCAGCGCCGCAACCTGACCGCCGACGTGGCCCACGAACTCCGCACACCGCTACATATCATCCAGGGCAACCTTGAGGGAATCATTGACGGCGTTTATCAGCCAACCCCTGAACACATCAACAATACCATAGATGAGACGAAGCTCCTCGCCCGTCTTGTGGACGACCTGCAAACACTTTCGCTGGCCGAGGCGGGACAGCTTCCGCTTCATCCTACCCGTTTTCGGCTTGCCGACTTGATGGATGACCTCACTTCGAGTTTCTCCTCCGAGGCTGCCTCCCTCGGCATTGATCTGAAAACGCGCACCTCCGACCCATCCCAGGAGATCACCGCGGACTATGACCGGCTCAACCAGGTGCTCTCCAACCTGATCTCCAATGCCATCCGTCACACGACCGAACGGGGGACGATCTCCATCGAAACGGAGGCGGCTGCTGGAAGAGTAAGAATCGTTGTCAGGGATAACGGTCAAGGCATTCGTGAGGAAGATATCCCTTTTATTTTTGATCGCTTCTGGCGCGGAGATGTGTCCCGCACCGAACGCACGCACAGCGGCCTCGGGTTGGCGATCGCGAAGCAACTCATCCACGCTCATAGCGGGACGATCAGCGCCGAAAGTCAACTGGGCAAGGGAACAACATTTACACTCGATCTGCCTGTAGGCCACGCTTGAAGCGCGAGCGACTGTACGGAATGCGCAGGTTCAGCCTGCGCATTTTATTTTACGGGCATCCCAAACTTATCAGATTTGTGGAGCGCCCCGGGTCAAGATTGAATTAAAATTTCAATGATCCCTGTTATGGAGCACGTGGAAGGCACGGTTGGGGATGACTGATAGTAAATACGGAAATTTCCTCCAAAAAATCATCCTCGATCTCCTCGCGCGCCGCAATCTGAACGAGCTCCTGGAGAATATTCTCGCGGCAGCAGGGCAGATCGTCAACACCCCGCACGGCTTCGTGGATCTGATGAACGAAACCACAGGCGACTTGCGGATGATGGCTGAGACGGGATTGTTCGAAAAGATGCCAAATATGCCATCAAAACCCGGCCAGGGACTGGTGGGGAAGGTCTGGCAGAGTGGCGAACCCCTGGTCATCGATGATTACGATTCGTGGGAAGAGCGGATCAAGGAACGCGAATACGGACTCGTCCGGGCGGCAGCCGGCATGCCTTTGAAATCCGGCGATAAAGTACTCGGAGTCCTGGTTCTCGCATACGATTTCTCATCCACTGAGATTTTTAATCAGCCAAAGATCGAAGCCCTGAAACAGTTCGCAGCCCTGGCTTCGCTGACGATTGACAACGTCCGGCTGTATCAGTCGGCGAAGGACTCTGCGGAACGTTTGTTGATCCTTTATCGGGCTACCCAGGAAATCAGTACCAGTCTTGAGACAGAGCAGGTATGCAGGGCAATCCAGCAGGCAGTAGCACAAGTGATGCCCTGCGATGAATTTGTGATCGACCTTTACGATGAGGAGGCCAATGAAATCGTCCCGCTTTATGCCACTGAATTGCACGGCAGGCGGGTTTACACTCAAAGATATTATGCGGATCATGGTCTCTCTGGACACATTGTGCATACCGGCAATTCGGTTCGCTGGAACACCGATGAGGAGATTGAAGGCAGCAACATCATCTTTGAGATCTTCTGTTCCGGGCCCAATACCCTCTCCATTATTGCAGTCCCCCTCAAGTTAAAGGGCCGAATCTTCGGGATGATCTCCACTCAGAGTTATGATGCTTATGCCTACTCAGCCGAGGATCAGGAGCTGCTTGAGGTACTGGCGGCACATGCCGCAGCTGCCATCGAAAATGCGCGCTTGTTCTCTCATACCCAGGAACTGGCTGCGACCGACGCGGTGACACGGCTATACAACCGTCACCGTTTCTTCGAACTGGCCGAACGTGAATTTAAGCGGGCGCGCCGTTATCATCGTCCGCTGACAGTGCTGATGGTCGATATCGATGATTTCAAGGTGATCAACGACACCTACGGTCATTCGGTTGGAGATGAAACCCTCTTCCACATTTCCCGCAGTATTCACAAGGAACTACGCGAGACCGATATTCTCGGCCGCTACGGAGGCGATGAATTTATCGTCATGCTGTCCGAAACCGGTATTGAACAGGCGCAGGGAATCGCAGATCGGCTTTGCCAGCAGCTCCGCTACATTAAGATCAAAGGTAGTACGAAGAGCAAACCCGAAATTACGGCCAGCATTGGGATTGCCGGTTTGGACGCGGCCCACGACCGATTTCCGAACCTCCTTAATCATGCCGATCAGGCCTTGTATGCGGCGAAAGCAGCCGGACGAAATCAGGCAAAGGTCTGGTCAGGGTCTTAGCTTCGGTCAATCCTTTGCAGCCTTGTCGGTGATCGCCAGCGCCTGTTCCAGCACATCCATTCCCTCTTTCAATTGCTCCTCCGTGATCACCAGAGGCGGGATGATCAAAACCGTGTGCCAGTGCGTATACAGGAACAGGCCGTGATCAAGGCAGTATTTTTTCAGCGAATTCATTTCGAGGGATGACGAATTCCACGGCGCCATCGGTTCCTTTGTTTTTCGATCTTTGACCAATTCCAGGATTCCGAACAATCCAATATTGCGAACTTCGCCGACGGAGGGATGCGCCTCCCCCAGGTCCGACAGCATCCGCTTCAGAACCGGACCCATGGCTGCCGCATGCTCGACGATTTTATCTTCTCGCATAACACTGATATTCGCCACTGCCGCCGCTAATGAAATGGGATGCGACGTGTACGTCAGGCCACTCTCAAAGGCATGCTCATCGAAGGCCGCCGCGATCTCCGGCTTCATCGCCACCGCGCCCAGCGGCGCATACGCCGACGTGAGTCCTTTTGCCATCGTCATGATATCGGGGACGACATTCCAGTGCTCGATGGCAAACCACTTCCCGGTCCGTCCAAACCCGCTCATCACCTCATCAGCGATCATCACAATCCCATATTTATCGCACAATGCGCGAACGCCTTGCATATAGCCTTCCGGCGGAATGATGATCCCATTCGTGCCAGTGACCGACTCCATCAGGACCCCCGCAATGGAATCTGGCCCTTCATACAAAATGATCTCCTCCAGGTGATCCAGATAATCGCGTGTGAATTCCGCCTCCGAAATATCCGGGTTCGATCGGTGGAAGGTGGAACGATACCGATACGGGTCGAGAAAATGAACGACGCCCGTCATCAGGTTCGGCTCCCACGCCACACGGCGCGGGTCACCGGTCGCGGCCATCGCGCCGGCGGATGCGCCGTGATAGGAACGATAGCGTGCGAGGATTTTGTGCCGCTTTGTGCAACCGCGCGCCAGTTTGATCGCGTTCTCGTTCGCATCTGCGCCTCCCAGCGTAAACAGGATTTTGCTCAATTTTCCTTGCGGGGTCACATCTACAACTGCCTTGCTTGCCACGGCACGAATTTTCGTTGTCATGCCCGGCGCGGCATAAGGCAGTTCCGCGGCCTGCTCCTGCATCGCCTTGATCACGCGTTCGTCACCGTGACCAATATTCACGCACATCGTCATCGAATTAAAATCAAGATAGCGCTTGTCCTCCACATCCCAAAAATAGACGCCTTTGGCGCGTTTCACGGGAATGGGATTTACTTTCGCCTGGGCAGACCACGTCCAGAAGACATGTTCCTTGGAAAGTGGAAGAATTTCATCGTCGGGGAGATCAAACATGGGGCCTCAACAGATTTGTGATTTTGGATTGCCGATTGGCTCAAGGATTATAATCCTCGCACTTTCCGATGAACACATTTTACTTTCGACGCATCGCCATCGTCGGTACGACCTCCTCCGGCAAGTCCACACTTGCGCAAAGACTCGCCGAGAAACTCTGCGCAGATTTTGTTGAACTGGATGCCCTGCATTGGGAGCCCAACTGGAAGGAAGCGGACCTCAAAGTGTTCCGCGAACGCGTTGAGAGGGCTATGGCTTCCAACGCCTGGGTCGTGGCAGGGAATTACCACGTGGTTCGCGATCTGATCTGGCCAAAAGCCGAGATGGTCATCTGGCTGGATTATCCCTTGCCGGTCATTTTCTGGCGGCTGCTCAGGCGTACCGTTCGCCGCGCCGTTACGCAGGAGGAATTGTGGAATGGCAACCGCGAGACGTTCTGGGGGCATTTGAAATTGTGGTCTCAAGAGTCGCTCTTCCATTGGCTGTTCAAAACCTACTGGCAGCGCAAACGCGACTATCCGATCCTATTTGCAGAGCCGCAGAATGCCCATTTAGCCGTACTCCAATTCAAGTCCCCGCGTGAAGCGGAGGCATGGCTGGCAAGCGTCCCGTCAACCCGAAGCTCGTCGACTGCCGAACCACAGCGCTAGCTGGAGTAATCCCAGGAAAAACACGATTGCCACCAGGTCCAGCCACTCGATCGAAAGCTCTGAACGCATCCACATAATCAGAGACGAAAGAATCAATCCTTCGAAAGCCAGCAGCGTGACACGGCCAATGTGCCGACGCCGCATATCCCGTAATTCCTGAGTCACTGTTTCAAACTGAGTCCGTTGAGCAAAATCGGTCAGATCCCAGGCGATCAAGGCAAAGACGCCTGAGGCAAGCATCCAGCCCGGGGCCACCTCAAACCACACTCCCACAGCCGCGACGATGACTGTGAGAATCAAACCTAGCACGGAAAACCACCACCAGCGCTGCCAGCGCGAAAACAGCCACGAGATGCCAAAAAACAGCACCCAGCGGGCGAACACGGCAAATCCTGATTGAGCAAAACCCCACGCAAGCGAACCCATTCCAATCACGATACTAATGTGCGTTGCAATGACCATCATCATGGACAGTGGTCTCCTCCGGGCATTGTACCCCGGCCGATGAGGCGGTGATATACTGACTTTATGACGGCTTCCGATACCACCCCCGAAGGGGGCTCCGCCGATGGCTGCTCCCGCGCCCTGCACCCTCGCGCCAGAGACGGCATTGCCCTCTTCAACCGCGGGGAATATTTCGAAGCTCATGAAGCTCTCGAAGAAGCCTGGCGGGAGGAGAAGGATGCGATCCGTGATCTATATCGGGGAGTGCTTCAGATTGCAGTCGTATATCTCCATATTACGCGGGGAAATTATGCCGGTGCGGTCAAAGTCTATGAACGCAGCAAAAAGTGGCTAAAGGATTGGCCTGATATTTGCCAGGAAATCAAAGTGGGGAGACTGCGAGAAGATGCTGAAGGTGTCATGGCCGAAATCCGAAAACTTGGCCCGGAAAGAATCACCCAGTTTGACACGTCCCTGCTAAAGCCAGTTGAACTCAGTGAACCGAAGGCGAAACGCACCTATATCTGTGACCGCTGCGGCCATGAGATGTTCGAGAAGAACTGCAAGGTCACCTGTCCCAACTGCGGCAATCGCTTCGATTGCTCCGACTTGAATATCTATTTTGATTGAGATTTCCGGGCCACATCTGCACGAGGCCTACGGCGTGGGAGTCGCAGGGACCTGCGGTAGCGCGATCGGCGTGAGAGTCATGGTTGGCGCAGGGATGGGGGTCGGTGAAAATGGGATGAATCCGCTCTGATAGAAATAATCAGATAAGAAGGCCGCCCGTTCAGCCTCAGTCATCGGGCGTGGACGCGAGTAATCTTCCAGCATGGCGGTCAGAAATTCAACGCCGAGATAACTGCCGTTGTAGAATACGTGGCGGTCCAAAAATTCTCGCCGCGTCCCATCGATCACTTGTCCATTCGGCAAAGTGTAAGTCATCTGGTCGAAGAAGAGATTCCCCAGGCCATAATGAATGAATGAGTCGCCGCGGAATTCCATGATGTGCGGAAAGTGTGCCTGGCTCCCGCTCACCACCGTCGCACCGGCGTCGGCCACAGCGTGGAATCCATATTCATGGTTGAAGCAGGGACCATAGGAATAGCACTCCTCATGCTGAAATGTAAAAATGACCATGTAACCCTGCGCTTTCACGTCCTTGATCTGCTTCACAAAGAAAGGATAATCACAATCTGCCGCGCCGGGCGTGGTGGCATTCGCCTTCGGGTATTGCGAGGGCCGCTTCCCATTGCAGCCCATGAAAGCGATCTTGTTCCCATTGACATCCAGCAGCAAAGGTTTGCGAGCCTCCACGTCATTGGCGCCGCCGCCGTAATACAACAGATTGTTGTCCTTGTACATTTGCAACGTGTCCAACATGGCCTGCGAGCCGCGATCGGCAAAATGGTCGCCAGTTAATTCAACAACATCGGTGCCAACGTCGAGCAAGAGCTGCATGTATTTTGGGTCGCTGCACAAAATGAAATTGGTATAACTTGGATTGGGCGGCGGGCAGGTCGGGTCGAACGCGACTTCATTGCTGACATGGGCAATGTCTGCCTGACGCATCCAGTCACGGACCAGCGAGCCCGGGAAGGTCACGCCGCGCATTTCCATGGTTGCTGCGGTCGCACGGACCAACGCGGTGACGCCGGTCAGGATGACCGTAGCCAGTTTGGAAGGGTCACGGTTGGTTTCAGGCAAGGCAAACGCGTCCGGCTGCGAAAGAGCAAAATGCGCCTGCAATGGATATGCGCCGGCATCAAAGTCTTTGTGGATCGGAGACTGACCGTCTACGCTTAGCACTTTCCATTTTGGCTGGATGTCCTCGAACGGGATGATCGCGAAATCGGACATCTCCAGCCACGCAACATCCAGCAGCTCCTGAGCAGGGACGACTCTGACGACACCGGGTGCTGGCTCACCCCAAATGGCAGTGAATGCCCCGAACGTGGATTCTGCCATCAATAACGCGCGGCCCGCAAAAGGTCCCGTGGGAGCGCCTTTCCATGTTGAAAGCAAATCCGCAGAGCTGACTCCATCCAGCACTGTGGGAAACGGTGCGACGAGGGCGTAAATCCAGTCTGTACCAGAATCCGCTGTACCCAGCGTTATCGTAGCAAGCTGTGCATTGTCGGTCAGAGGGATGCCAGACGCGCTGGCAGCCTGACGCAGAGGCTCAGGCACCGAGGGCGCGAGCCACAGTGCCGGCGGCATGGACGTTGCTCTGCTGGCGGCCGTCGCAATCGTCGGCTGAACCAGGGTCGTCGGTGTCGCGGTGGAAACTTGTGGCGTGGTACCTGAGCACGCTCCCAACAGCGCGGTAAGAATGATCAAAGGAAATAGTCTTTTCATGTAAAGTAGGATTTTACGGATTGATCCACCCGCTGGCTTCGAAATAGTCAGTCAGGAATTTGGTGCGTTCTGCGTCAGTCATAAAACGCGGACGCGAGAAGTCCTCAAGAAACGTCGTGAATAATTCTACTCCGAGATACTTGCCGTCATAAAAGACATGACGGTCGATGAATTCGCGGCGTGTAGCTTTCGACCCCCCCACCAGTCTCATCTGGTCGAAGAACAGGTTGCCAAGACCATAGTGGATGAATGTGCCATTGTAGAACTCCATGACCTGAGGCACGTGCGCCTGACTTCCGCTGACGATTACCGCGCCGGCATCGGCCATTTGACGGAAATCGATCTGCTGCTGGGGCCGCGCTTCGGGCGAGTCGAATTCATGATACTGGAAAGTAGAGATAGGCAAGTAGCCTTCGGCACGATACTTGCGAATTTGATCAGTCATATAAGGGAAATCGCATTTCACCGAGCCAGGATTCGTGTCTGAGGCCGTCGCATAAATGGACTTGATATTACAGGCGATGAACATCAGCTTATTGCCATTGGATTCCATCAGGAGCGGTTTCTTTCCCTCCGCATCAGTCGCGCCGCCGCCGTAGTAAGGGATCTGATTCTGCTTATAGATGTCGAGCGTTTCATACATGGCATCCGCGCCATAATCGGCAAAGTGATCACCAGAGAGTTCCACTACATCCACCCCCATATCCAGCAGCAAATCGATATAACGCGGGCGGCTGCAAAAGACTTCCTTTTCCTGGTTCGGGTCAGGGTCAGGGCAGCCCGAGTAGAAGGGAACTTCGTTGTTGATGTGAGTGATGTCCGCTCCACGCATCAGGTCACGGATATCCTTGCCCGGAAACAGGACACCTCTCACATCCATGGTCTTGGCGGTGGCGCGCGCCATGGCTGTGACACCGGTCAGAATGAGCGTGGTCAGCTTGGATGGATAGCGGTTTGTCGCCGGTAATGCGTATTCTGAGTTGAGCGGGGTGGGTGAGGTCAATGCAAAATGCGCGACCAGCGGATAGGAGGCCGGGTCAAAGTTTTTGTGAATGGGCGACTGGTCGTCGATGGTCAGGACCTTCCAGCGCGGCTCGATATCTTCAAACGGGATGATCGCCCATGAAGGGATTTGATTCCAGGCGGTATCCAGTAGTTGATCCTCAGCTACAACTTTGACCGCGCCAGATGCTGGCTGGCCCCAGAGCTGGGTCAAAACCGCGAGCGTAGATTGACTCATCAAAAACGGGAGGCCGGCAAACGGCGGAGTTCCGAGCGCATCCTGGGACTCGGTATTGGACGCGCTCCAGGCATCCTTCAACGTCTGGAGAGTCACGCCATCGGTCACCGTTGGAAATGGGGCAACCAGCGCGTAAATCCACTGGCTTTGCGAATTGGCCGTGTCGGTGAAGCCTACAAAAGCTGCCGCGCTCTGTTTATTCTCCGTGATCTGTAATCCCCACGCTGAAACGGTCTTGCGCAAGGACGCAGGTACAGCCGGGTCGATCCAGATTGTCCAACTTGAAGCAGTGGTGGTTGGTGCAGCGGTTGGATTGGCTGGCGTGGGAGTATGCGTGGATGGAATCAGCAGCGGGATCAGTGGCGGCGGTAGTTCACTCGTCGGCATATCCGGAGGAGCGCCCCATAACGGAGTCGGTTGACACGCAGCGAGAAGAAACAAAACACCAGTAAACAAGAAGCGACGTAACATCTTTACACTCGCAACACCCGATTATTCAGCCTTCAGGTTAAACGAGGACAACTCATACTTCTTTAACGCTGCATCGTCGATGGTGATTCCAAGTCCCGGGCCGCGCGGCACATCAATCGTGGAATCGGGATTGAGTTTGAACGTCTCGTTCGTGATGTCATTTGTGTAGTAACGCTCCGAGGCGGAGATATCGCCGGGGAGAACAAAATTCTTCATTGATGCCATCGCCAGGTTCGAAGCACGCCCGACGTTGGTCTCAAGCATTCCGCCGCACCAAACCGGCAGTCCATGCTCCTGGCAAAGATCGTGAACCATCACACCCTGACTGATTCCGCCCAGTCTACCTGCTTTGATGTTGATCACACGGCAGGCGTTTATCTCAATCGCGTAGCGCGCATGGCGCGGCGAGACAATGCTTTCGTCCAGGCAGATCGGCGTTTTGAATTCCTTCTGCAATTTATGATGATCCCAGATATCATCTTCAAAGAGTGGCTGTTCGATCAGCAGCAGATTCAAATCATCCAGCGGCCTGAGGGTCTGGGCGGATTCGAGCGAGAAGGCCGAGTTTGCATCCACCTGTAAGCGGATGTTCGGAAATGCTTTCCGCACTGCTGATGCATCCCCCACATCGCGGCCCGGCTTGATCTTGATCTTGATGCGGGCATATCCCTTTTCGACGTACCCGTTCACGGTTCGCACCAGGACTTGAGGCGACTCCTGCAGGCCGACAGAGACTCCCACCTCGACCTTGTCCCGCTCGCCGCCGAGCATTTCCCGGAGCGATTTATCGTCGCGCTTCCCGAGCAGATCCCACAACGCCATCTCGACGCCAGCCTTCGCCAGATTGTGGCCGCGGATGCCGTCCACGCGCTGCTGAAAATCGAGCGCGTCGTTCACGTTCTTGCCAAGCATTAGCGGCGCGACAAATTCTTTCAGGATGTGCGTGGCCGTGCCGGTGGTTTCATAGTTGTAGCCGGGGTCACGCGTAGCGACGCATTCGCCCCAGCCCGTGAGACCATCTGCCTGAAGTTCAACGATGACGCATTCGCGATCTGTTTCGCGCCCGAAGGATGTTTCGAATGGCGAGACCAGAGGCATGCGGAGATGATGGAGAGTGATGGATTCGATTTTCATGTTTGGAGAGATTTAACCACGAAGAGCACAAAGGTCACAAAGGATGAAAGACCTGAAGGCTTTGTATATTTTCCGAGTATTTGTTGGAGCCTGGGAGCAGGATTAAAAGCCTTCCTTACTCAAAACTTCGTGCTCTTAGTGCCCTTTGTGGTGAAAACAATTTATTCGATCTTTACTTCCCCTGGCTCTTCTGTCACTTTCAGGCTGCGTAAAGCTTCATCCATGCTGGAGCCTTCGAGGCGCATACCGGGCGCGGGCGTCCCGCAATATGGACAGATATTCCATGAGAGTTCCATCAGTTTGCTGCAGTTGTGACAGGTCTTCTTGAGCTTGGTGTGGCAGTTCGGGCAAACCTGCCATTCGTCTTTGACGCGTCGCTCGCAGCCCGGGCAAAGGGGCAAATCTTCGAGAGCCTGCAACAACGCTTCCTCTTCCAATGTCCGTTGATATTCCTCTTCCAGTGTGCGCTGCGGCCGCAGAATCAAATAAACCAGCACGCCGGGCAGGTTCAGGACCGCGACAAGCAACGCGGCGAGAATCTGCACCAACGGATCGCGCGCCCGCGTGCGGATATCGCGATACGTCCATACCACGAGGCTCACCCACAACGCGGCCAGGAAGGCGCCGCCAAAGGCAGTGAGCACGAGGAGTAGGTTGCTGAGGAATGTGGGATCTAAATTCATGGTGGCTCCGAGGTGGCCGGGCGAGTTCGACAGTTATTCTAATCCATAATTGAGGGGAATCAAATCGCACAAACGGGTGGCGATTGGAGTATCACGCAAAGAGATGATGCCCTGTCCTATGGCGTCACAAATTTGAATCGCCAGTCCGTGCCATTTTGCTGATATGTGGATGTTTCCCCCAGCACTTCATAAAATGTGCGGCCCGGGCGCAGGAAGATGGGCGTACCATCTAAAGTGGTGAGGAACAGAGGCTGATCAAGATCCGTTCGGTACCAGCGGGCGGGGATGGCTGTCCCATCGCGAAAGACAAAGGCATTGCCGGAGTCTCTCAGATCAATGTGATAGACCTCATCCTGCTGATCGAACTGGTTTGCAAAGGTATGTGGGACAAATAGCGCGACAATATTATCCGTCGTCACGGGCAGGTTGGTCATCGCATCGGTTAAGAGCGAGTAGGTTTCGTCTGGCTTGCCGGCAGTGATATTGTGCGCTTCCTGATAGCGGAAGTATTTATGCGTGGGCGCGTCGTATTCCCAGTAATTGAAGCTTTCCAGCGAGTAGTGGAAGTAAATTTTATTCACCGCCAGATCGCTGTTGACCGGGTCCGCGCTGAAGAATCCGCTGCGAATGTTTTGCCTGGAATTGTCCAGTCCGTGCTTTTCGAGGCAGGCAGAGAATTTCAGGCTGTTAAAGAAGATGTTGTTGTACGTATCGCGCGTGGATTTGCCGACCACGAACGGCGGGCAGGACCCAATTCCCGGCACCATGAGGAAAGGCTCAAGGTCACTGGACATCAGGTAACTGTATTCGCGCGGGTCAGCGTATTTGAAAACCAGGTAGGCATGGTACATGCGGGCGATATGCTCGTCAAAGTAACGGCCCGAACGGACAGGTCCTGCCATGCCGGTATCCTGTGAATAAAAGACCGCGATGAAACGCGTCTCGCCCCACTCGATGTAGTATTCGTAGACCACATCAGCCAGCGTGAGCCCGGATTGAGGCCGGACATAATCCGGCGCGTTCGCAATTTTGACCGCGATGGGACGTCGGTTGAGCAAAGCAGGGTCAGCCGCGGGAAGGCCGGTCAATGGATCGTTCAGGCTGTAGTTGGAGGTCTCGTCGGCCGGCGTCACATTGCCGGATGGTGTGGAGAGAAGCGTAGCTGGAATATATGGGGTTGGATAGGGTGTATAGGTCGGCTCGGCCTGCGCATCGACGGGATTCAGATATGGCGCATCGGCAAGTCCGGGCTGAGGCTGAAAAGGCGTTGGGGTGGGAGCTCCCATGGCAACGGCGACAGGATTGAGGTCCGGTGAGGAAGCGCAGGATGCTGTCAGGCCCAGGAGCAGCATTAATACTGTATTGGTCAGCCATGTCCGTCTTGGATGTCCACTTTTCACAAAAGAGATTGTACCAAAGCCACCCGTGGTCTGCATGACAATTTGGTTGGAAAACCCTCCGCTATCGTATCTGGGGAAGGTTGGATGGGGGTCAAAACTGATACAATTATGCCGCTTTATGTTGATTATTCTCCCCTCTCTGATCCTATTTCTGGCTGCGCTGGCGATTCTGATCATCCGCATCGTGCGGCCTGCTTTCCGCTTTGGCTGGTTGACAGCGGTGGGTGGTTCAATTCTGGCGGTGCTGGCGGTGATCTTCTGGCA
>JAKOVF010000069.1 GCA_029782225.1 Chloroflexota bacterium
CTGTGTGATCGACCGTCCCACGGGGAACGGCGTGGACCGCTACAACCAGAATCAGTATGACAAAACGCGGGTTGGAAGCAATGTGCGCTGCCGTTTGATCGAGAAGGATATTCGGATGCTCGATGAGAAGAGCGCCGAATATACATGGGTGCAGGTGACACTTCTGATCCTTCCGTCGAACGCAATTGTGCAGGTGAAGGACGAGGTCTCATTGGACGGTGTCAAGTATCTGGTAAAGAAACCGTTGGAACGCAAACGTGCAAATGCACTGCATCACGTTTCGGTCGTTGTGGAGGCACTCAATGTCTGATTTCAGGCTGGACTGGCGCGGCGATGAATTGAAGCGCACCATGCAAGAGAATGGTGCGAAGATCATCTCTGAATTCGGTTTGACCGTGGAAGGCGAATCGAAGAAGGAACTGCGCAAAGGCCATGGCGTGATTACCGGCACATTGAGACGATCCATCCATACGGCGCTGCCTGGTTATGACTGGGGCGGGGATGATGTGGAGCCGAGTGGAAGCGCTCCGGAGAGAGGCGGGGAGCAGGTAATGCCAGAGGCAGACGGCGACCAGGTCACGGTCCAGGTTGGAAGCGGTTTGAAATACGCGTTGCCGGTGCACCAGGGCCATCATTCGTTCAGCGGAT
Source organism: Chloroflexota bacterium (assembly GCA_029782225.1). Taxonomy (GTDB): domain Bacteria; phylum Chloroflexota; class Anaerolineae; order Anaerolineales; family Villigracilaceae; genus JAKOVF01. The sequence goes on from JAKOVF010000069.1 coordinate 649, forward strand.
ATCACTACCTGACAAACGGATTAAAGAAGGCTCAAGGCAAATTGCAGTCCATCATTGCGAAGTACAAGGTGCAGAGATGATCGATCCGCTGGAGGCCGCAATCAAGTTCCTGCTGAAACGCGCTGAACTGGCGAGTCTCGGAGGCCGCATCGCTTCGAAGCATAAGTACGGCGAGGAATGGACCACAGATCAGGCGTCGCTGGTGTTGATCCTGGATGACAGCAACCCGGATTGGTATGTGCAGAAGCAGGATGTGCGGCTGGAGGTTTGGTCGTTTGCGCAGGATGATGCCACTGCGATGGATACCTGGATGACGCTGGTCGGTCTATCGCGCAATAAGGAACGGGTAGAAACAGTCACATCGAAGGGCACTGCCCTGGTTTATTCATTCCTGCCTGAATCAGGACCTTCTTACCTGCCAGATCCTGAATTGACAATGATGAAGCGCGTGTTGAGCTTTTGGCGGATACAGGTTTCGGAAGTGGCTGTTGTTTGAGCATAAAGGAGAGTCATGGAGAAAGACAAGCGCAATAAGAAAATTGAACCACCATCGAACAAGATGGTGAAGATCCAGGTGAATCCAGATAAGACGATCCCTGGAGTTGGGAAAGCTGGCGACATCGTGAACGTGAGCGAGCTGGTTGCCAGGAACTTTGTGAGCCAGGGACTGGCCACGATATTAGAAAAGGAGAATTGACAACATGGATGCATTCTCAATTTTGACTGGTGTTGGCAGGATCTATATCGCCAATGCAAACACCGCCATACCCACATTGGGCACCACGCCGTCTGGCTCATGGCGGGATCTGGGCGATACCCAGGACGGACTGGACCTGGACCCGAGCCAAAAGATCGAGCTCACACGGACTGATCAACGCACGGGTGCGGTGAAGGCGGTCCGCTCCGAGGAGACATTGAAATTCAAGACCAAGCTGGCGGAAGCCACCCTGGAGAATTTGGCCGAGGCAATGGGGCAATCCATCACGGATACACCCCCAGGCTCTGGGACGATCGGCACCCGCAAGATGTATTTCTACCGCGGGGCAAGCGTCGAGGAGCATGCCTGGCTCTTCCTGGGATATTCGCCCTATCTTGACGGCCCCGCCGCTTATTATGTACCGCGTGGGTATTTTGACCTTGAAGCTCTCAAGTTCGACAAGGCCAAAAATGCCCCGATCCCGATCACATTCGAGGCTTTGGAAGACCTGAACGCAGCCACGGCAGATGAACGATTTGGTTATGTGGTTGCACAGGATGCACTCGCGCTTCCATAACGAGGAACCATGGACACTGATGAGAACGGCCAGGGCGTGCTCAATCTCGATGAGATGCTCGGCGAGACAAAATTGATCGTGCGATATCTGGGAAAAGAATACCCGATCCGCACGGTGAAGAGCCTTTCGCCTGAAGAATTCGGGCGAGTGATGGCGTATGGCGAAAAATTCTCGAAGCTCACGGATGAAGACATGCAACACGATGGCGGAGCCACGATATGGAAAGCCATCGATGATGTGCTGGAGATCATCGCGCCATCCTTGCCGCGCTACAAGCCCACGTTGAAAGAACGACTCGGACGAGGCTATAAGCGCCGCTTTGCTGTGTCCCTGCAGGAGGCGACAGCCATCATGCAATTCTGGACCGAGAACAACCGCACAAAAAACTCGGTGGGGCCGGTGATGCCGAAGAAGCACAGGAAACGCAGCTAGATTATGCGGATGTCTTCGCTTCTTTATCGTTCTGGTATCACCTGCCCTATTTCGAAATTCGGCAGATGCCTCACTCGGCCATCGAACAATACATGGGCAAGCTCAACAAGTATCTTGCCATGTGGAGATTGATGATGGGTGAAGCTGCAAAGGTCCCCTACATGGAAGATGATGACCGACGCGAATGGGCAAGCGATGTGGAAGAAAAACTCAACGATGGCAGGAAACGGGAAAAAGTAGCCCCGGCTGCCATTCTGAAGATGCTGGGAATCGGCATCAGGAAATGATAAATGGGTAGTCTTGGTGAAGCAGTCCTTGATCTAACAGCTGATGCTTCAAAGCTGGATCCTGGACTTTCCGAGGGAAAGAATAAGGTCACCGGCGCGCTGGGCGGGCTGAAGGGTGTATTCGGCGATGCCACCGGGACAATGCTGGGCCAGCTCTCAGCCAATACGCTGAGGGATATCGGCAACGGCATTATGTCCGTTGGAAAAGACATCACCGGAGCCGCAATAGATGCGGAGCAGGCCCAGGCGCAGCTAGAAGCGGTGATCAAGAGCACAGGGGGAGCCGCCGGGGTAACTGCGGCGCAGGTCAACGACCTGGCGAATCGATGGTCTCAGTTGACCATGTTCGATGATGAGGCCATTGTCAATGCCGATGCCCTGTTATTGACCTTCACCAACATCGGGCAGGACGTTTTCCCAGATGCAACCCAGGCGATCCTGGACATGAGCCAGGCGATGGGGCAGGACCTTGGAACGACTGCGATCCAGGTGGGCAAGGCGCTGAATGATCCGATACAGGGTGCGTCTGCATTGCGCCGCGTAGGTGTGCAGCTCACAGATGACCAGGAAAAATTGATCAAGAAGCTGGTTGAGTCTGGCGATGTGATGGGCGCCCAGAAGATCATCCTGGCCGAGTTGACAAAGGAATTTGGAGGAAGTGCCGAAGCCGCAGGCCAGACCATGGCCGGCCAGCTGGCAATTCTCAATACAGAATTCGAGAACGTGAAGGAGGAGGCTGGCACTGCATTCCTGCCTGTACTGAAAGATCTGGTGGGGATTGCCAAGGAATTCATTCCTTACCTGCGCCAGGCCGTGGAATGGTTCAGCAACCTGCCCACGCCAGTGAAAACGGGTGTGGTGGCGTTCCTGGCACTGGTGGCCGTGCTAGGGCCGATCATCGGCGCAGTGACATCCATCATTGGATTGGCCACTGTGCTGGGGCCGGTTCTGGCGGGTATCGGTGCTGCAATTGCGCCTATTTTGCCAATCATCCTGGCTGTGATCGCCGTTGTGGCACTTCTGTATCTCGCATGGAAAACAAACTTCATGGGGATTCGTGATACCGTGCAAGTCTTTGTCGATGTATTCAAGCATTTGTGGAATGCCTTCATCGCGTTTCTGCATGGCGATACGAAGACAGCTCTGGCAGAATTGGGGGCTGCGTGGAAGGGCTATTGGGATGCAGTGAAGCAACGTTTCCAGGCCGCCGGGGATTGGATCAGGAACGCATGGAAAGCCATAGGCGATTTTCTCAAGAGCTTCTGGCAGACCGTCTGGAATGCAATCGTTTCCTATGTTCAGGGAAAGATCAATGAGGCTGTAAATAACGTTCGTAATATGATCAACCTGATCAAGGCAGCTTTCAATATCAACTGGCTTGAACTGGGAAAGAAGATCATCGATGGGATCATTGCTGGATTGAAGGCAGGGGCGAAAGCAGTGGTCGATGCTGTGAAGGCTGTAGCCAAGGCCGCCATCGATGCGGCCAAGAACGCACTCGGAATTAAGTCTCCATCCGCAGCATTTGCTGAGATCGGCCAGTTCAGCGGCATGGGGTTCACAATGGGCTTTCAAAAAACGCTGACACCGCAAGCCGTCTCCGGAACGCTTATGCGCGTGATGGCTGGCGCCAGGCAGACCATGAACCGCTCACTGACGAACAACATCACGATAAACAACCCGGCACCTGAACCTGCTTCGCAGAGCACAGACAGAACCATGCGCAGGATGTCGTATTTAGGGATTGTCAAATGAGCAGCTGGAGCTACCGCGGCACGTCTCTCGATACGCTGGGGATCGTGACTGTCGTTTCCGATTCCCTGAAAATGCCCACACGGCGCGGGGACAATATTCTGATCCCACTACAGGACGGGCGGAGATTTATGGAGAAGTTCTTCGAGCAGAGGTCGATGGACCTGGGCCTGGAAGTGAGCGGAGCCACCATCGCAGAGCTGGAGGCGGCTATAGATGCGGTCAAGACCCTATTTGGAAAGCGCACCCTGGGGACCCTGCAGCAAATGATGGAGGATCTGAGCGTCCGCACAGCCCAGGCAGAATATACAGGGGACCTGAACCTTTCACGTGTCTCCCCGCTCTCAGTAAGGATGGTGCTTGAGTTCACGATGCCAGATCCATTCTTTCGATCGGATACGCTTGTCTCTGATGTGCAAGCCATCGATGCGTCGCCCAAGACCTACACGCTCAATAATTCTGGCACGGCGGACGAGCGAAACCCCAGGATCGTACTGACGGGTCCGCTGGATAATCCGGAGATCACGAACACCACCAATGGGGTGAGCGTCAAATACAATGCGGTGATCGACAGCGGGCATTACGTCACCATCGAAACTGACGCTGAAACTGGCGAATACACGGCAGTGGATGATGCTGACGTGAACGTGATCGGAAATGTGACCCATGAGGGGGACGTGGCGCTCTTTGCGCTCGATGCTGGCAATAATGAAATCAGTGTGACCGATGATGAAGCAACGACGGGTACTGTCACAATCGAGTTTTATCCACCCTACCTATGACCACTAAAGACTCTGTTGAATTCCGCTTGCTCGATACTGACCTGGTCAGCGTGCTGGGTATGCTGCCAGCTGCGCAGATGGATTTGCAGTTGGAGTTGAATCAGCCTGGCATGGGTATAGTCAAGATCCCGCTCAAGAGCAGGGCAGCGAATGCAGTTGGGTCAGGGATGTTTGCGCGTGGGACCTATCGGGGCGGAGTTCGAGGCGGATTCTTTATCGAAAATATTGGTAAGGATCACGCAAATGCGGGCGAAAACGAGGGTCAGTGGATGTCCATTTCTGGCAGAGGGGCATTGGCGCTGCTTGAAGAGGCCACCGTCTGGGATGATGGAACCACAGCGACCACCAGGAGATTCACTGGCACGAAGGCAGGGACGTTGATCACATTGATCACCGAAGCGCAGGCACGCGGCGGCCTGGCAAACGTGACCTATGATTTTTCGAATACGCTCGACAGTGATGGTAATGCCTGGAGCGATGACGAATCGCTCACATTCAACGTAAATACCACCCTGCTGGACGTGGCCCGCCAGATCGCAAAAACAGGTATCGACTTCGAGATGGTCCCTGATGGATCTGGCAATTTCGTTTTGAGCGCGTATAAGAACGGGCTGGGCACGGACAGATCTGAGACGGTTTATTTCAGGGTTGGCGTGAACTGCGAGGAGGTCAGCAGCCTGGAGGCGGGCGGTGAGATCCGCAATGTTTTGAGAATCAAATATCCGGGGGGGTTCACCGTTGTCAAGGACGATCCATCCATTGCTGCACGCAGACGCAGGGAGGGCATGCTCGACGCCAGCTATGCAGGCAATTCACAGGTTGCTCTGACCTTTGCTCAGGCGGAACTGGCAGCGAAAAAGGATCCAAAGCACCAAATATCGGTGAAGGTCTATGATGGGGCAGGTCCGCGTGCGTTTGTGGATTACCAGATGGGGGACTATATCATGCTCGACATCGAAGGCGTGGAGCAGAAGTATCGAGTGCGCGGCATGCAGCTCTCCTGGAATGGGAAGAAATATGCGGATGTGGTGGTGGATCTGAACTCGATCATCCTGGAAAACGAGATCCGCATGGCGCAGGATATTGCCTGGCTGAGGAATGCCTGGGAAACGGCCAGAGATGCCGGGTTGATTGAGACTGAGTTCTGGGTCTCACTTTCGTCTCATGCAATGACCATAAACGACCTGGCGTTCCTGGGGAATAAACTATATCTCGCGGGATATTTTTCCCTGCCTAATGCGGGCGCCAGTATTGTTTTTGGTGAATATGATCTGGAAACCGGGATATTGCAGGCGGCGGGGAACGGGCTGCCTGCCCTGGTCTGCAATTCGTTTGCGATCCATGGCACCGATATCTATCTTGGCGCAAATGATTTTGATGCCTTCTCAAACCCGATCACCGAACTCAAAAAGTACGACACTCTGACCGGAATATACACCACCGTTGGCGATGCGTTGCCCGGCTGGATCAACAGCGTCATCATAGAAGGCAATAAAATCTATGTTGGTGGGAGTATGTCTGGCGCTTATCTAGGTGGGGATCCAGTAAATTATGTAGGTTTATGGGACCTGGATTCTCCCGGCTGGCAAAATCTGGGAACAGCACTCGATGATCAGGTACTTGCGCTAGCGTGGTACAACAGCGATCTTGTAGCAGCTGGCGAGTTCACTGACCACATCAAGACGTATGCGGGTGGCTCCTGGACCGCAATTGGTGGTGGATTGGACGGAAACATCCATGCGCTGGCGGTATCAGGGACAAGCCTGTATGCTGGTGGTGAGCAGACGAATTATCTTTCGTTGTGGGACGGCGCGGCCTGGACATCCATCACCGGGCTAAATGGCACGGTCAGAGATATTGTTTTGTTCGTTGGCAATGTCTATGTTGTGGGTGATTTCACAGCGCCAGGCAATCGCGTTGCCATGTATAACGGATCATGGTGGGCATTTACAAGCGGGCTGAATGATATCGCGACTGCCATCACTCTCAAAAATACGGATGTTTATGTGGGCGGTTTTTTCACCAGTGCTGGAGGCAAGGCGGCACTTGGCCTGGCGGCCTTTCTTACCACCTTTCAGAGTGTGGCTGAATATCTGGATGCGACTGGCGGCAACTTCGACCTTGCTCAGGCTATTCATGGTGCGACCGTTGGTACTCTGGCAGACGCTGACGAAATGGGTTTCTGGAAAGCGGCAGCCAATGCACTGCGGAAGATCACGTGGTCCAATATCAAGGCCACGCTGAAGACCTATTTTGACACTATCTATATATCATTGGCACAGACTGCCAACCGCCTGTTATTTTCAAATGGATCTGGCGCTGTAGGGACTGAAGCAGATTTGCAGTATCACACGAGCGGGAAGCAAATTTGGATCGGCAGCGATCCCTTGGGAGGGTTTACTACCGGGCAGGGCGTTCACGTCGCAGCTGAGGGCGATTCCACTCACGTGGCGCGCCATCGCCTGTTCCATTTCGGAACACAGACTTCTGGTCCTGCACTTGCTACGTATGCGGCGGGCGGCACGAAGGTCAGCCCCACGCATGTGACGAGCGGCATGATTTTGGGAGAATGGGACATCGGCGGCACAAAAAACGACGGAGACCAACCTGTACGTGCAGGTTACATCCGAGCGATCGCAACAGCAGACTGGACTTCAACATCCACACCATATAAATTGGCTTTTTATATCGTGCCAGCCGGTTCGACCACGGCAACATTGGCGCTGACCATCAATGCGGATGGCAGCCTGACAGACGGCGTGGGCGACCCGATAGGCGGCGGCTCTCCCGGCGGGTCAGATACTCAAATCCAATTCAATGACGGCGGGGCGCTTGCAGGATTTGGAGAATGGGACAAGGCCGCCGAAACTTTGGGCATCCCCGGAGATTTGGCAGCCAGGTTCTATTCTACAGGACATCTGGGAAGTGTAACTGGGACTGGACAAAGCCCGCCACCTGAATATGTTGTCCCAGTTGGAAGCAGGGTTTGGATATATGACGCTGGGGGTGGATTGAGTGGAGATTTTGTTGGTCATGACACACACATAGCCTATCGCGTGTCGAGTTCAGTTTGGCAATACCATATCCCCGTTGAGGGGGAGACCATATATCTCGAATCAAACAACATCATTTACGCCTTCAATGGCAGCGCCTGGACTCCCGCCTACGCCGGACTTTTGTCACACGCCTCCAGTCATCAAAGCGGCGGAGGTGACCCGATAAAATTGGATGACCTGGCCTCTCCAGATGACAACACCGACCTAAATGCCAGCACCACCGCGCACGGCCTTGCTCCAAAGGCTGTAGCTCCAGCAGCGAATGTGCTGAATGTTTTAGGGATAGCCAATGGGGAGACAATCTATGCCATCAAGGCATTGTTTGATGCAACCAATCCTGCCGGGTTGGGGACTGCCGCACCTGGGACTTCGTTGCTTGCTGCACATCGTGATCATGTCCATGCCTCGAAACTCCCACCAGGCTACATCAGCACTGGCACAATTGCCAATAATACTGGTGACGCTAACAACGATATAGATTTTCAGGCGCGGAAGTGCAGGGACAGCACAGATGCGATTGATATTGTCGTTGCGGCCTTGACAAAGCGACTGGATGCAAATTGGGCGGTGGGGACTAACCAGGGCGGCTTGGACACCGGCTCGAAAGCCAATAGCACGTGGTACCACTGTTATGCAATCATGCGCTCAGATACCGGAGTAACCGATTTCATCTTCTCTGCCTCAGCGACATCTCCGACCATGCCGGCCAACTATGATTATTACGCCAAGCTGAAAGGACAATCTATCAAGACGGATGGTTCGGGAAACATTGTCCCATTTTTGGATGACGGCGACACTATCACATGGATTGGCGAGGTACTCGATCTGAATGGCGGCACTGCGACAACCGGAACACTGGTCACACTGAGTGTCCCGCCAGGAGCAAAAGTCGAGGCGATCATAGATGCGCTCTCTACAACTCCAGCAGGTGGTGGAGCACTCCGTGTGTATGACCCGGACGTTGGAGTGACTATAAATTTAGTTGCATTTCGTGCAAGCATTGCTGGCAACCTGGGCGCACGGGTTGATTGCAAAACAAATGCTTCTGCACAGGTGCGTTATTACGTGACCACTGGCGGCACTGGATATATTTACACACAGGGCTGGAGATACGGCCACTTACAAAGATAGGAATATTGATGCTGAAAACATTGCTTGCATTACTTCTTGCTCTTTGCCTTACGCTGGCAGCAGTATCTCCAGCGATGGCCGATGACCCTGCTCCAGGCGCACCTCCACCACCTGAATGTGTGGCCGCTGGCGGAGCCTGCCCGGATGATTTGCCTTCGCTATGCCAGAGTCCGCAGGAGTGCGGAGTAGCAGACCAATGTACAGACCTGTCAATATGCGGTGATCCGGTTTATGCGCCCGCGCAATGTGACAACCCAATGGATTGCAACGTCCAGAGTGAACCGCCTGATTCGTGCCAGGCATTAGGGACATGCACGGATGAAGAAGCAGGTTTTCACCCATCTAAAGCGGAGGCGATCCAGATACAACCTGTCTCTTTGATGCCGCATATGCACTGGGTGTAGAAAGGACCTGGAGAACAAAGCAAATCCCGCTGTGATCAGCGGGATTTATTATAGACAAAGGGAACGGTGAATGCTTGTCTATAGAGAGGTGCCCCCACGGAGATTCGAACTCCGGTCGTAGCCTTGAAAGGGCTGCGTCCTAGTCCACTAGACGATGGGGGCATTTGCATCGCTGACTCACGTCAACGATATGATATGCGACGGCACGAAGTCGCCCACATCAAAGCGGGCGGATTGTATCATCCCCTTGCACCTCGGTCAAGCGTTTCTTTCCGAAGACAGATTCTTCTCTGTGTTCTCCGCCACTCTGTGGCTGCATTACTCCGGCTTCGCGCGCTGGCTGAGCAATGCCATGATATCCACCTGGCGGCGGTTGATGAGCATCCCTGCGCTTTCGACGCGCAGGCTGGGAATGAGGATTGCGGTCAAGGTGGCATTGAACACAGGGATGAAATTCCGTGTGCCCTCTGCCACCAACGCGGGAAAGTCAAAGCGGCCGGGGATTTCCAGCGTCCCTTCGATCTCGAACATCTGCGTTGTGACGCGTACCGGGTATTCGTTGATGTTGGAATATCCCCCGCGCACCAGGGCCTGTGGACCCAGGTCCTCGCGCCGCGCCATGCAAACTGCAAAGATATGAGTCTTCAGCATCCGTACCATTTCAAAATGGTCTACCAGCTTGGTGGGCATGTGAATGCGGGCCATATGTGCGTCATGGACTTCCATGGAAGAGTGCGTGCTATCGTTCAGCATCCCCATCGCGCCGGTATTGGTGATCATGATTTTTCCCACCACACGATAACCGGACGTCAGAATATCAGCAGGTAAAAAACGATAAGTACGCGGCGACGTGTCCATGGACATGGGTGGGGCCCTCTCGGGCTACGAGTCTGGTGTGATGTGGGCGGAGCCGGGTCGAGGTCGGGGGAGAGGCGGTTTGCGCTGACGCCTGGTTGGTTCCCCCGCGTTCGGATTGAGCAGCATCGTCAGCCAGGAAATCGCCTTCTCATCATACTCGCGTTTCCCGCACATATCGCAGATCCAGGCGGGAAAGTTCGGCACCATGATCAGTTCATCCCCAAGCCACGTGAAATACGTGATCAGGTGCGGGTGCATCATGCCCGCAGGACATTCCGGACATTGCACAGGCTGGATGGGGTCTCGCTCGGTTTCGTTCATCTTGTTCCTCAGCGTGCGGGCATTGCGACCACATTCGTATGTTCGATCACGTTCCACAAAGGGGGCGGCCAGTAGATCAAGATGGCCTTTCCGACCACGTTCTCCATGGGCAGAAGGCCCCATGAATGGGAATCAGAGGAGTCGTTGCGGTTATCGCCGAGCACAAAGAGATAGCCATCGGGCACCTGCCAGCTTCCCTCATAGGCAGGCTCCTCGGCAATATAGGGTTCCACCAGGATCTGTCCGTTCACCGATACATTCTTATGCTGGATGTAGATTGTGTCGCCGGGCAGACCGATTACCCGCTTGATCAATTCCTGCTGAGGATCCATTGGAAAGCGGAAGACAATAATGTCCCCGCGTTGGAAATCACCAAAACGATAAGCCAGTCGATTGACCAGCACAAATTCGCCATCTTCTAATGTGGGACGCATGCTGAACCCGTCCACGCGCACGCGCGCCGAAATCGCGTTAATCCCTACGAATAACAGGGCGGCCAGAGCCAGGGTCTCGAAGATATCCAGGAGCAGCCGGCCCCAATGTATTTTTTCCTGTTCAGGGGTTTCGGCAGGCACCTCTGACGGAGCCTCGGGTTGTGCCTGACTATCCGTTTCAAAAGTATCCAATCAGTCCTCCAACAAAAGAAATTATACTGCCATTTCCCTGGCTACCCGTAAAAATAACGGAACTTGCAACTTTCTAACTCGTGCCCCAGGCAAAATAAGTGGGGACGTGCAAGACCCGTTGACCCTCCGCCCGGGCTTTTTGATCCAGAGCTTTCAGTTTGCGGATTTCCTCGACCGAGGCGATTCCCGTGAGATCGGATTCGAGCACCGCCCATTCCTGCTCCCATTCATCAGCAGACCGCATCTTTTCGGCCCCCTGAATGGGTCCAGTTTCAATGAGCCTGATCCCTGCCTGATAGAACGTCTCTGCCAGACGCGCGCCGAAAGATGGATCTGCACCCTGCCGTCTCAATGACTCCGCCTGCCATTGGCCCAGCATTGCCAGCTCATCCGGTTTATTCACGCCGGCAGAATAGTCTGGTTCAGCCAGAGCAAGGATGCTTCCGCCGCGGCAGGTCACGCGCTTCATTTCAGATACAGCTTGCAAAGGATTGCTTACCCATAAAAGCAGAAAATGACAGAATACGATATCGAATGATCCATCAGAATAAGGCAGCGCCAGTGCATCGCCGCGCGTCAGGGAAGCGGCCGGGGCGTGGAGTTTGCACTGGATCAGCGCGGCAGGACCAAGGTCCAGGCCATGCAGCGAGGCGGGTGAATGAACCTCGGCCAGGATTGCGCCGGTACCGCATCCCACTTCGAGAACGTGCTGCGCTTTATCCAATCCCGCTTTTGCAAACAGGTAGCCGCGTAACTCACGCGTCCAGCCTGCCTGTTGCGAGTAGCGGGAATGCCAGTTCATTCAATTCCCGTCTCCCTGCGAGGGAAAGAGTCAGGCCGCGGCTGGGTAGGAGGCTCCTCTTGCCAACTGCGGATATATTCAAATTGCTCTTCGCTCTCTGGCGACGTGGGATGAAAAATCCTTTTGGGCATGCCCAGCCACCATTCGGCAATTTGGTTGAGCGCCTGCTGCGAAGTCATCCCGTGGCGGATGAGATAACATCCGACCACGGTGCCGGTGCGTCCTACTCCGCCCCAGCAATGGACGTAGACCTTGCGTCTTCTGGATAGCGCTTGATCAATCTGCGTGAGAATGGACCGCATCGTTTCCCTGGGCGGAACACTGAAATCTGGTATGGCGAAGCGAGTGTACGAGGCTTTGATGCCCTCCATATAGGCCAGATCTCTCAGGATCGTTTCATACGGTACGAGTTCATGTGACTGAGTGAGATCAATGAAGTCCGTGAAGCCTGCTTCAAGGAAAGCGGCTATTCTTTGGCGGGCTTTTTCTTCCTCATAATTGCCAGGATATTCTCCGGCGAGAAACTGGTTGGGTCTGACCCAATACGATTCGGGGATGGGGCGGGTTATGTTCATCATAGTTATTTGGGAATTTGGCAAGCATACCATAAGAAAAAGCTCCCTGTATTAGGGAGCGATTAGGACATTATTTCAAAGTTGCGGATGAAATCTTAGGGGTTGTTCGCCAGAAACTCCTCCAGCAGCCTTGCGGCATGCTCTACTACGGCGGGGCAAATCGTTGCAAAGATCCTGCTGTCTCTGGCGGCCTGTAATCCTTCGGCGTTGGAAACATCGTATCCAATCAGATCCTTGCACAGGATGGTTCCATAAGTCGCTTTGAAACGGGCCACGAACTGCTGTGCGAGACGATAGGTCTCTTCTTTGCCCTGCGGAGAATCGGTCCCGCGTTGGATGCCAAGGGCCATCAGCGCGCCGGTCACTGCGCCGCAGACATTTCCCTGGCGCGCAAGGCCGGCCCCAAAAGGAGATGCAATTTGCAGGGCCACTTTTTCTGAAAGCCCGGCCTGTGCTGCAAAAGCGGCAAACACCGCCTGCGAGCAGTTCAGTCCCTGTGCGAAACGTTCCTTTGCGAGTTGGACGGGATCGTTCATGCTTCTCTCGCTCTGTGTTGATTATGGCTGATAGATCTTTGCCGAATCATCGCGCAGGATGTTGCCCAAAACTTTATCTGCCATGCCCTGCGTTGGGAGCACATCGCCATCCGGCTCAACATACAGCCAGGTCTTGCCTGCACCGGATGCTACCTTGTCTTCAGCGGTCTCCAGCGTGACCGGGTTGCTTTCTGAATAGGGAGTCGGTAAATCCCAGCGTAAAGAAAGGTTCAACTCGCTGGCCTTCCCCTGCAACTGCACCAGTTCGTCGAGCAAGGTGGAATTGGATGCGCTGAGCGAAACATTTTCGACCGTCAGGTTTGCAAGCTTTTCCAGGATCTGGGGTGCTTCGTCAACATTTTCCGGAGTCAGCGTCAGGTGGACTGTCAGGAACAGGTCGGCGGGCAGGATGGTCTTGATGGCCTGCCAGGATTCATCGCGTCCCGGCTGGAGGATTAACAGCACATGATCGAGTCCGGTTTGCAGAAGCGTGTCAAGATAACTTTGATCTGCAAGTTTGAGTCCGTCCGTGAGCAGGCCGCAGACCTGTCCATTTTTCTCGGCGTGGGCAACCAGAGCAGGCAGATCCTCGCGCAGGGTCGGCTCGCCGCCGGTAAAAGTGACATGCGGGATTCCCGCCTGCCACGCTTTGTCAAGCACCGACTGCCATTCTTCGGTGGTCAATTCACGGTCTACGCGCCTCGTGGGGGCGTAGTCGGCCTGGGTTCCTGCCGGCAGGCGATAGGTGAGGGCGCAGTCGAGGCGAAGCGGGGAAGTCAAGTCCGCTGAATGGGGCGCGACTCGCTCGAAGTCCAGGAAAGAGACGGGATCCAGATCGGGAGTCGAGATCAGGGTTTCGATCCTGCCGATAAAGTCCTCATAATCCTCGCGCGCGATCCCTTTGGTAACGCGATAGCGCGAGGCGATTTGCCTGATGGCTTCGTCAGGTTCGGTGCCGCGGATGAAATGGTAGGCGTATTCCGACGCCGTTGGGTTGAGATGCATCACCGTGGACGCGTTGAGGATCAGGATTCCGGAGCCATCGGGCCGAAGCCTGAGATGGATGCGGTAGGGCTTTTTATCCAGCTCGGCCTGTTTATGATAGGTTCCCACCGGCAAGGGCTGGATTTTCGAAAAGCGGTCTGCGAGACGATTGATGATTTTCATAGGACCTCCAGGGTCATTTACCAAAGGTCATGTCGAAGAGGAAGAATTGAATGAGATAGCCAACCAGGAGCAGCATCCAGCCCGCGATCTGCACGATCTCCAGCAGGCTCTGCCACGAAAGTGAAAAATTTTCCTGGATCGTTTCGATGATATTTTCAAGGTTATCGAGTTTTTCCTTGACGGTGTTCTTCCAGCCTTCCAGATAGAACTCTTCCCGGATGGCATGATAAAGCTGCGACGTGTACCAGTCGCCGATCAGCAGCAGGTTTTGCTCGGTGTGTTCGAAATCGAGCATCACTTCCAAACGGTGCTGGACAATAGATTGGATCTCTCTGCGCGTGGGACCCAATCCGAGTGAGCGGCGCGGGTTGGCACGGAATTTTCCGTTGATGTCGCGCAGGCTGCTCTCGATAGTTTGGTCGAGCCAGCGATAGCGCAGAAGCTGGTAATTGCCAACTTTGAGCAATTCGATATCCGACTGAAAGTCGCCATTCGGGGCAATGATGATCGCGCCTTCCCAATCTACGAGCGTGAGGTCATCTTTCGAATAGCGCACGCGCGAACTCAGGATCGATTCGATTTCGGTTGCATCGAAGACCTCACGCTGTGAACGGATGAAGCGTGCCAGGGTAACCGCCTGGCTCTTGAGAAATTTCTCCGGCGAGGGTTTTGCCTCGATCAGCAAGAGGATCACGTACTCTTCAAACATCCCTGAATTACGATGCTCGATGGGTACAAATCGTTCCTGCAAATTTCGTTGGACGATTTCGCGCTGCTGGATCGCCGGCAGGTCCAGCGGATCGGACATTTGGAACCGGCAGTCGATCATCTGGACGCGATCTTCAAAACGCTGACGCAGGACCGAAACCTGCACGCCTCCTGCCTGGACTTCGGCCTGGCCCAGCGTCCTGACGCGTACATCCACGGGCTGGAAGTAGGGTGCGTCCTTGAGGCCGCGGATTTCCTGGAGCGGCTCGGGCGCGCTTTCTACTTGATCGGGGAACGCGAGCAGATAACAGATTTCGGTCAGTGTGGTAGGAGGCATGATTTGGATCGTGTCATTGCGAGCGAGTTGTCGCGAGCGAAGCAATCTCCAAAGTCCCGGGGGAGTGCTTCGTCGGGGAGAGTACCCTCCTCGCAATGACGGTTAAGCACGCACGAAATGCTCCATCTCAAATGGGATTTCCAGCGAAAGTTCCACAAATCCCATGTACTGGCCATCCTTGAACCACGGCGACTGATAGATCATTTTCTTGGCGCCGTTCTTTTCGATCGTGTACACATTCTTCTCGACCGCATCGAGCAGTTTCTCGACCTTCGCGCGGGCATGTTCGGGATGGCAATCGAGCAGGTTCTTCCCGATCAAGGCATACCCACTGTCTCTTTCGAACGTCTGGGCAGCCTTGTCATTCATCTCGAGAATGATCCCATCGCAATCACAGACTGTGATGGCTGCGGGGAATTGCTTAATCCAGTCGTGTTCGCTCATCTTTTCTCCACTTGGAAGTTGACGGTCGAAAGTTGAGGGTTTAATCTGCAACCTTCGAACCTTCAACCTGAAACTGTAATGGACATCCTCCGCCGCATTCGGCAACGACGGGACAGCCTTCACACTTGGACGGCAGGCCCTTGCGCTCACGCAACTTGACCGAGAGTTTGTGATTCCAGATCGAGTTCCATGAATCTGTGAGTATGTTACCGAGCGCGGTGTAATACGATTGACAGGGCAGCACATCGCCATTCGATTCAATGCACATGCTGTAGAGTGATGCCGTACAGCCTTTGACGCCGAGATTGCTTTGCGTGGGGTCAAATTGACAGTATTGCGTGGGCGTGTACCAGATCAGCCGCTGACCGTGCTCCGAAGTTTTTTGCACGGCCATGTCGAGAATGGGCTGCAGTTCGCGCTCATGCAGGCCAGTTCCCACGGTGAGACCGTGACCGGAGTAGATCAACGCGTTCAAGCCAATGGTCGGGACGCCGATCTCCGCCAGGAAATCCAATGTATCGGGAATCTTGTGGACGTTTGTGCGCAGCATCGTGGTGTTGGTCATCACATAAAGCCGCGTAGCCAGCACATTCTTCAAGCCTTGAACCGTCTGCCTGAAGGCACCCTTCGCGCGCATCATCTCATCATGGATTTGTTCATCGCATGATTCGACCGTGACTTGCACATGATCAAGACCTGCCTCCACAAGTTTTTGCACGTACTTTTCATCTGTGAGACGACGGGCGTTTGTGTTAAGACCGGTGATCTGTCCATTGGATTCGGCGTGGGCGATCAATTCCGGCAGGTCGTTACGCAAAGTCGCTTCGCCGCCTGTGAAGACGATGTGCGGCACGCCAAGCGCCCAGAGTTGGTCAAGGATCTTGAACCATTGCTCAGTGGCCAGTTCGGGAAAGTTTCGCTCGCGGGCGTTGTAGCAATGGGCACAGTCATTGTTGCAGCGATAAGTAACTGCCAGGTCCATGCGATAGGGCGCAGAAGGACGCGCACTAAATGGCATGACCGACTCCAGGTCGAGTTCGTGAATGGGACAGGCACCATCGGGGCGGATCAGGCTGTCAAGTTGAAGGTTGAAAGCTGAAAGGTCCTTACTCGCCTGATTCGCGCTAACCCGATATTGCTTTTTGATGGTTTGAATAATCTCCTGCTCTTTTTTCCCTTCGAGGATCAAGTAAGCCATCAAAGCGGCGGTGGGGTTGAGATGCATCACACGGTTGGCGTTGATGATCAAAGTTCCCGTACCATCCGGGTCGACGCGCAAATGGATGCGCGCTTTTTCGGAGTCGGTTTCGCGCGTGTAGTGATAAAGAGCCGACGACAGACCACTGACCGCTGACGATGGTTGCAGCATGTTCTTGAATGAGGTAAGTAATGTCATGAGGTTTATGCGGAGCGCGGACTTTAGTCCGTATTCCGGCTACCTTCCTCCGCCCGCGCACGCGCAGGCGCAACCGGCGCAGGCACAGGCGCACGCGCAGCCGCGGCCTCCGCCGCCATAGCTGCGTCCACTCGTGGTGGGTTTTGGCGGAGGATTGGTCACGTTGGTGACGCGGCTGGTAAAGTCCTGAACATTGCCAATGACCTTGGATGAGAAGGTTTGCACACCTCCAACGACTGAAGCAGCAAAGTCCGCACCGGGTAGGGAGGTACGGCCGGAGCCTGAGGAGATGGTCGGCTTGGCTGACGCGAGCCCACCCCCGGTCGACGCAGAACCGGTGTGGAACGTCGGGTCGTAGTTGCCCCACCACATCGGCAGAAAGACCGGGCCCTGGAAGACACGGCGGGAGCGGTCATTGTAATCCTTGTCGAGCATCGTCCATTCAAGCTGCTGATCGAAGAAGGCCATCTGTACTTCGGGTGTGTCGGCTTTTTGCACCTGCTCCCAGGCCGACTCCATGATGCGCTTGTAATATTCAATGGTCTCGTTGCGGCTGAAGCCCTTCATTTTTTCGGAGACAGATTTCACAAGAGCAACGGTCATATCCTGGAGAGCTTT
>JAKOVF010000096.1 GCA_029782225.1 Chloroflexota bacterium
GAAGCCCTGCAGTACTGGCGTGCCTTCGAAATGTACGCCACGATCTATTCTCCCTGCAACTCGGGCACTGGTGGGTGTTCGTACGGCACTGCCAGCGGTCTTCGGGCCGGGCGCGGCGTGGTCGCGGTGGACCCTTCGATGTACAGCTATCTGCAGGGCCAGCGTATCTATATCTCCGGCTACGGCTATGCGGTGATCGGCGACATCGGCGGCGGCTACCTGATCGAAGACAACCTCGGCATTTCAAGATACCGCTGGATCGATTTGGGCTTTGACGATAACAACATCGTGGACATGAGCGGCTGGCACACAGTATATTTCCTTGCGCCAGTCCCGGCGTCCATCCCGCCCGCCATGCAATGATTCGCCAGTATGACCTCCAACCAGAAGATCACCCTCACCATCCTCACGATCATCGCCTGCGTCCTGGCGATCTTTGTTGGATATTATAGCGTTCAGGCCTATCACTTCTATGCCTCACAGCCGCTTGGTGCAGCTATTCCTGCCCTAGCCCCCTTCCAACTTCCCGCTACATGGACCCCTCGCCCCGGTGCGGGACCTTTCAGCACCGTGACACTTGCTCCCACGCTTTCTTATCCCACTCCAACAGCCCAGACCTACTGCAATGGCCCTTACGTGATGAATATCCTGGCCATCGGCTCGGACGCGCGCCTCAACACCTATAAGTATGGCCTCGGTGACGTCATCCGCATTTTGCGCGTGGACTTTTCGACGCCCAGAGTGACAGTCCTCGAATTTCCACGCGACCTGTGGGTGCAAATCCCTTACATCTCCGATAACCTCAACGGGCAGGATCATGAAAAGCTGAACCAGGCTTATCTGTATGGAAACCCGGGCGACGGTTTCGGCTACTGGGATGATCCCTCCGGAGGCTCGGGGTTGATGGCCCTGACACTCGAACAGAACTTCGGTGTGAAGGTCGACCATTACATCGCAGTCAACATGCGTACCTTTGAAAAAGTGGTGGACGCGTTGGACGGCATAGATGTCACGATCACGGATAAAGAAACCGCCGATGCCACGGACCTTGCCATTGGGCATCACCACCTCAGCGGTGCAGAAGCTCTCAAGGTGGCGCGCCGACGCGTGGAAGGAGTTTTCGAGCGTGCCAACAATCAGAACCTCATCATGTGTGCGTTGCGCGACAAGATCACCAAACCAAATGTGATCACAAAAATCCCCGAACTGATCGCCTCATTTCAGGATAATATCCAGACCGACTTTACGCCCGAGCAACTCGGCCAGCTCGCCTGTCTCGGCTCGCACCTTCCACCTGATAACATCACCTTTGCAAGTTTCCCCCAGGAACTATTCGTACCCTCGCGCATCTACGATCCTGTCTTTGAGAAAAAGCTTTTCATCTGGGATGTGGACTTCAACATCCTGCGCCAGTACGTCGAGGGCTTCAATGCAGGCACGTGGCCCGGCGCTTCCGACTCAAGCGAACCCGACCCATCCACTTCATCCTACTGCCCGTGACGAACTTCAACATTCCCCCTCTCAACGCGGCTGCGCTGCTCAAGCGTCACGGCCTGCGCGCCGATAAAAGCCTCGGCCAGAACTTCCTGCAGGACTCCGCCGCGCTTGAGAACATTGTGGAAGCCGCCGAGATTCAGCCGGAGGACTGCGTGCTGGAGATTGGTCCCGGCCTCGGCAGTTTGACGCGTTACCTGGCAGCTTCTGCCCGAGAGGTGACAGCGGTCGAACTGGACGCGGACCTGCTCCCGCCATTGAAGGCAGTTCTCGCCCCCTATAAAAACGTCCGTTTAATCCACGACGACATCCTCAAGCTGGCGCCTTCAGAATTGATCCACCAGCCAGGTTACCTCGTCGTTGCCAATATTCCCTACTACATTACATCAGCAGTGATCCGTCACTTGCTCGACTCTTCTCTCCCCCAAAACTCGGAGATTTTGGGGGGAGAGGTAGAGAGGGGGGCCAGGCCGCGCCGCGTGGTCCTGACCATTCAAAAGGAAGTTGCCCAACGCATCTGTGCGAAACCCGGGGATTTGAGTCTACTTGCGTTGAGTGTGCAGGTGTATGGCAGGCCAGAGATCGCCGCGCACATTCCCGCCAGTGCCTTTCACCCCGCACCGAAGGTAGACTCTGCGATCCTCCGCATTGACATCTATCCTCAGCCTCTTATCCCCTCGCCCCTGCTTGAAGCATTCTTCAAACTCATCAAAGCCGGCTTCAGCCAGAAACGCAAGACATTGCGCAACTCACTTTCGTCCGGGTTGCACATTTCACCCGCACAAGCAGAATCCCTCCTGACCCATGCAGGCATAGATCCCAGGCGCCGCGCAGAGACTTTAAGTATAGAGGAATGGAAAAACCTGGCCGCGCTTGCCAAAGACCCGAATCGTTAATCAGGGGATGGATATGTTTCACTCCGTTGTACTAAGCCGATCTCCGTTTCTGCCGTGGTTCTTAGAGCGCGATAACGGCGAATCAAAGAAAGCGCATTGGCTCGGCCAAAAGCCGTCTTCCAGCAATCAAGAGGAACGGAACCAGATGGAAGGCGGGAACCGGCCCACACCGCCATCAGAGCCAGGCGGCTATCGTGACCTTGCCAGCATTCCGCTGAGTGAGGTGCAAGAGGCCTATGGTTTCCTAGAGAATCAATTGCTGCCGAGTCCCCTTCCCGCCTGGATCGGGACAAACATGTTTTGTGTATTTGACCTCAGGCAAAAAGCTGATGAATATCGACCACCTGCGATCTTCGGCCGCGTCCGGACATGTCACCCCAGCGATGGATATCTCCATAACATTCAGGTGCTGGAACTGCTATTCCCCCATCGAGATCGAACACCGGACATTCTTCTTCTCCGCAATGAGGATATTGATCCCAGCCGCCCGGTAAGATCGTACGGCTTGAGAGTGAGGTTCCTGGCTTCGCCTGAAGAATTGGAGGATTTCAAGCCACATGAACGTCAATTTCTGGAGCAGGGACTGATCCCTGAATTCAGCACCGAATTCATTGACCTGCTGCACCTGCGCGAACCGGATCGAGGGACCTATCCCTGGTTCTATGTGGTTGGCTCGCGCTGGTTTGCGTCTATTCCTGAATCAGTGAAGCCCGAAATCCGGGAGAGTTTGAAAAAGTTGGTGGGTTGGAACACACAGGTCTTCAATTACCACCCAAGAAGCCTGGATCCTGCGATCAGAACGTTGAACTGGGAACTGGAATTCAGCTACAACTTCACCGAGCATTTTTTGATCGCCCCCGAAACTCCGATGGACGCAATAAGAATTCTTGCTTCCCGTGCCAGCCAGATGTTTCAGAAACCGACAACGTAACTGTCCCTGACGGGGAATTCTCTATAAGCGCTGCTCAGGTAACAAAAAGCCCCGCGTTGCTCGCGAGGCCTGATCGTCAATCCAAAATCGTAATCCTACCTCTTCTTCAAATCCCGGTAAGTCCACCGCACCTGCCAGACGCGTAATGCAGCTTCCATTTGAATCCGAAAGGACATCTTCGATTTTCCCCAGCGCCGGTCTGAAAAGTAGATGGGAGACTCAGCAATCCGCAATCCTAGAGAATGCGCGAGGTAAGCCATTTCCACGAGGAATACATAGCCGCTGGATCTGATCCGCTCAAGGGGCATCTTCGTCAGAGCCTCACGCCGCCACATTCGGTAACCGGTGGTCACATCACGCATGGGCAGGCCAAGAATGGTGCGCGCGTAGAAATTTGCAAATGCGGAGAGTCCCTTCCGCCAGAGCGGCCAGCGCTCATCGACAGATCCGCCTTTGACATAGCGGGAGCCGGTCACCAGGTCCGCGTTTGCGAGGCGTTTCGCCATCTCGACCAGGGCCTTGGGATCGTGCGAAAAGTCCGCGTCCATTTGAACAACGGCATCGGCGCCCTCGTCCAATACTCTTTTGAAACCATCCAGGTAAGCAGTTCCCAATCCCAGTTTGCCGGGGCGATGTAAAACCGAGACTCGACCGGGATGCGTCTTCGCCAGTTCATCCGCAACCTGGCCGGTACCATCCGGGCTGTTATCGTCTACGACGAGCAAACGTAGATCGAGCGGAAGCCCCGCACCGTTCGTTCCCATGGAAGGTAAGGTGCGGGGAAGCGCAAATAAAGCGGAGACCAGTTTGGGCAGGTTCTCCGCTTCGTTGTATGTGGGCGTAACTATTGTAATCTGCAAGCACTCACCTACTTCTTCAATCGCAATAGCTCGGTCTTGATTGAGTCTACTTCGGTGAATTTGCCCTTGATCGCATCGATTTCGGCAATCTTCACGAGAAGCCGGCCCGGCCGCTTCGAGGCCTGTTCTCGATCTTTAATGGGATAGAAATAATCCATCGACTGTTCGAGGCGACTGCGCAATTTGTCCTGCAATGCGCTGAGATTCGCCGGAGGGGCGACCAGCACAAAATCAGTACCGCTCAAATGTCCGAGAAAATCGGTCGGGCCGCCAACTTCTCGCATAGTATTCACGATCATCAGGCTGATGGCCCGCAGCACATCATCAGAAGCCACAAAGCCATAGGCCTCGCGGAAAGCGTCCATGTTCTCGATGGCAACCAGCAGGACGCCGGAGCCATCCTTCTGAAGGATCTCGCTCATCCGCTCGTCCACCAGCGCACCTTCGGGCAAACCACTGACCGGGTTGGTGAGCGATCCCTGGCTCAAGCGTTTGAGGGCATTTCGCACGCGCAGACGAAGTTCCTGGACATCGAACGGTTTGGTGATGTAGTCGTCTGCACCCAGTTCCAATCCTTGCAGGCGATCCGCGCGGTCACGCTTTTCGGTGAGGAAAATGATGGGAACCTCAGCGGTCCGCCTGTCGCCCCGCAGGCGTCGTGCAACTTCATAGCCGTCTATATCAGGCAGACGAATATCCAAAATGACGAGATCAGGATGCACGGTCTGGCAGGAGCGGACGCCGTCCTCGCCCCAGTTCACCGTGAAGACTTCATAGCCTTGAACGCGGAAATACGCGTTCAGCATCTCGGCTACATCGAGGTCATCTTCGATGATAAGGATTTTGGCTTTGGTTTCTGTCACGGGTACCCCGTTATGACATTGGCTCTTTTTGGATCACAAATTCGCAGACATCATCCCCAACTGCAACACAACGGGATTCGTTCACCCGGAATTCATTACCGCCTGAAACCCATTTGAGAGATTCCTGCAGCAGACCAGTGGAAATGTAACAGACAGGCTTATCCGCGCCGGTACGCCCCCAGCAGCAGGGACACTTGTGAATGGTCCAGATCCACTCGTTATCTTTCTCTTCCACGGTTGTGACCTGATCTGATAACTGCGTAAAGATTTTTGCAAAGGCCGGCAAGCCAATGCGCAGTTTGGACTGCAGCGGCAAAACGACGAACGCCAGGTCCGCTGCGCCAGCCAGAGCGCCAAAATTCTTCAAAGCATCAGAGAAGGTTGCCCGTCCCGCGCGCAGCGCCAGGCCGCGCCCGCCGCGAGGGCCGTACATCTCTTCGAGCGCGGAGCCGATCGCCGAAAGCTCCACAAAGTCAAAACCTTTGTCCAGGTTATCGGGTGGGTAGTTCTCGATGTAATGATTCAACCCGGCCAGATTCAGGATGGCATTCAAACCGTTTTTGCCCATCACTTCTTCAAGGGATTTGATGGTGATCAGACCGAACTTATTGGGATAATTCAGACCACTTTTTTGAACGGGGTTCATACGGACTCCAGTTAGATCAGTTTCGTCAGGTCTTCGGTGGCGCGACGCATATCGAGGAAAATGAGGCCGAGCTTGGCCTGTTCACGCGCAAGCGCGGTCAACACGGCTTCCTGTCCCACTGACATCAAAACCACATATCCCTTTTCGCCTTTGATGTAAACCTGCTCAAGGGAACCCCGTCCTAATTCTGTGGCAATACGCTCACCCAGTGATAGCATGGCGGCAGACATGGCTGAAACGCGGTCCTCTTCCACGCCCTGCGGCAATGCGGAGGCAATCGTCAGGCCGTCTACACTCACAACGGCTGATGCCTCAATATCCGGAGATGAAGCCTGCAACTCGCGCAGGCGATCCACCATTTGTTGCGTACGTGACTTGGACAACGAACCCTCCTGAAATAATATGAAGGTCCAGCATTTTTGCCGGATGCCTTCGTCATAAATGCGTAACTATTTTAGAGCAGTGCAACCATTGTGTCAAGTTTGGGGTTTCCGGGTTTGCAAATCGGTAAGCCATGAGGTCTGTTAGGCCTTTTGAAGACGATTTTGGACACCAACGGGAGGCAGTATAATCTGCGGACGATAAGGAAAATGATGAAGAAAACCTTTATTCTGTTAGTATCCCTGCTCAGCCTTGCCCTGCAGCCTGCTTCCGCGTTCGCACAGGACGCGTCTGCCCCTGAGCCTGACAGCGGCGGGGTGGTCTGTGAACCCGCCGTTTATTTGGCTACGCCAGACTATTGTTTGCCGCTTGGCCCATCCGCCTATCTGACTGACCTCGCGCGACTCGGTATGACGATTCCTCCGCGTCCTCTCCCCGCTTCCAAACCGGACCCAAGCCTGACTCAGCTGCCTTATTTTTATTTCCACCTGGACAAGGACTACGTGCCGATCTACAGTGCTCCCGGGGAAAAAGGTCCCGGCGCGCAACAATTCCTGCCCGGCTTTGTTTATGTCTCCTACATCGACCGGGTGGATCAAGGCGGCGTCTACTATTTGCTGCCAAACGGCGGCTGGATTCCCGGCAAGGGTGCGCGCGTTGGTGAAATCTCAGCTTTTCAGGGTCTCGTCTTTTCCTCCACACCGCGCAATTCATTTGGCTGGGCCTTCGAGCAGATCCCGGTTTTAGTGGGGCCGGGCTACGGTGCAGCACCCACAGGCCGTCAGATCCAGCCGTTCCAGGTCGTGCAGATTTATGCGGTACAACCCGGCGATGCCACAACTGATTGGTACCTCATCGGCCCGGATGAATGGGTGGAGGGACGGAAGGTGGCGAGGGTAACGATCAACACCACACCGCCGGAAGGCTCCAACAATGCCTCGCGCTGGATCGAAGTCGATCTGGCTGAACAGACGCTCATGGTGTACGACAATTATCAACTCGTGTATGCCACTGTGGTCGCCACGGGCCTCGAACCCTTCTGGACTCGCCCCGGTCTGTTTCAGATTCAGCAAAAGAAAGAAACCGAGACGATGCGCAACAACGACCCGACAGATTTCTATTATCTGGATAACGTTCCCTGGACCATGTATTTTGACGGCGCACGTGCTTTGCATGGAGCATACTGGCGCACACGCTTTGGCTATCCTCAATCACATGGATGCGTGAATCTCTCCGTTGGCGATGCGCACTGGTTGTTCAACTGGGCACATGAAGGAGATTGGGTCTATGTCCATGATCCCTCGGGACTGACTCCAACCGATCCGGCGCTGTATACGGGCGGCGCGTATTGACGTGCAAATACCCTTATGGTAAACTCTGCCCGCTCATAAAGCTGGTCCCGTGGTGTAGCGGTTTAACATGCGGCCCTGTCAAGGCCGAGATCGCGGGTTCGAATCCCGTCGGGGCCGCCTATACAGACAACTTGATGTTTTCATCAAGTTGTTTTTCTTTTTATATAATAGAGTTCCTTCAGTTCAGGTGCTGAGTAATACTCGCTCCTATTGAAACACAACACGATTGCCATAAAGTGAATTTCTTCTCGTTGAAGCCAGACTCAGAATTCCTCTCGGCCAAACCGCCAGATGGCCAGTACAATGAAGATCACGATCCAGAGCAGCGCGGCGATCGCGGGAACGATCGCGATGGGTGGCAGAGCTTGCGGCGCCTGGGGACCCAGCGCCAGCACGAGAGCGACCCCGTCCAATTTCCAGGGGAAGATGGCAGCGAGCTGAGGTAAGGCATTGGGGACGAACATTCCCAGAAACAGGAACCCCAAAGCGATCCCCAGCACGGCGCCGCGCGAATTGAGGAATGTGCCCAGCATGATCGTCAACATGAGATAGAACAGGATCACCAGTGACCAGATGCCCATGGCGGCCAGAAGGTCAACCGGCGCGGGCGCGGTGCCCGCGAGCAGAGAGATTTCAACATAGAATACGATCGTCGGAACGAGCATGCCAAGTACCAAGAGCCCGAGGACCTGCGGAAGCACCTTGGCAACGATAAAGGCCGGGCGAGACACAGGCTTGGATAGGATCCAGGCAGCGGTGCCCATCTGTTTTTCCTGGATGATCGTGCCCTGTGCCGAGATGGCTGCACCCACTGCGGTACAGAGGATACCGACCTGGATAAAGACCTGCAAGAGGATCAGGTAAATCCTGTCAGGCGTCATTTGCTGGGCCTCGGCCGGATCCATGGCGTCTCTGGTCACCATAAATCCGATTCCAATGAAAGCCACGGCTCCATTGATCAACAGGATCCAGATCAGCAGCTGTACAAGCCAGCGGCGCCAGCCCCACCAGAGATGGAGCTCATGGTCGAGTAGATTTCCAAGCCCGCGGCGCCAGCCCCGGCTGGTCACCGGCTGTAAGATATTATTTGCGGTTGTCATCGGGAGACCCTCCTTCCACTAGCTGTACGAAGACCTCTTCAAGATTATATTTGTGACGACCAAATTCGGTGACAATGGTCCCAGGATCGTCCAGCGCCATACGCAGGAGACGTGCTTCTGCAGTGCTCTCGTCTGTGGTGCTGACTTCCAGCTCCGTGGTCCCATTGACTGGTTTCAAGGCCACTGATGTCACCCAGGACTGGTGCAGGAGCCGTTCGCGCGTCGACGCACCTTCGCCTTTTACAACAAGCGAGTAGACCACGCCTCCGTCACCTGTCAGCAGCTCATCGATGGGCGCCTGGGCGATCAGCTTGCCATGGTTGAGGATCGCAACGCTGTCGCTGACCCGCTGCACATCGGAAAGAATATGCGTGGAATAGAAGATGGTCGTGTGCTTGCGCAGACGTTCCATCACCTCGAGCACGTCCCGCCGTCCCATCGGGTCGAGTGAGGCAGCAGGCTCATCCAGGATAAGCAGGTCGGGATAGTTGACCTGCGCTTGCGCGATGCCCAGCCGCTGGCGCTCGCCGCCGGAAAAGCCCTTGATGTGGCGATCAGCCTTATCTGTCAAACCGACCAGTTCGAGCGTCTCTTCGATGCGGTCTTCGATCTTGCGCTTCGGTCCCTGGAAGAAAAAGCGCGCGGTGAAACGCATCGTCTCGCGGGCGGTCATGTCATCGTAATAGCGGGGATCCTGCGCGAGGTAGCCGATGCGGTTTCGAATCTGGGCGCTATCTCGCTGGATGTCCATGCCGAAGATAGAGGCGGTCCCAGAGGTCGGGCGCGCCAACCCCAGCAGGAGTTTGATCGTTGTGCTCTTGCCAGCGCCGTTCGGACCGAGAAAACCGAAGATAGAATGTGGCGGGACCTTCAGATTTAGAGACTGAAGAGCGGCGAAATCACCGTAGGTTTTGCCCAGGTCATGTGTTTGAATTACGCAGTCCATGATTGACTCCTTTCTTTCCAGTCTTTAGTCGATCACTCAAGAGGATCCAGGCGCAAATGGCTACAATTAACCCGGCCATGCGCAGCATGATGCCCCATCGAATGATCAGAGATATCCATGCGAGACCAGCAGGGATCAAGAAATAGGGTGCTCCTCGCGAATTCGGTGCAATCCTGGTGTTCATGTGCATCTCCTTTCTGACTTTTGAACCGTTCTTACTCGTACGCCAGGGTATCCTTGACCGTGAGCCGTGATGCACTGCGCGCAGGCAGCGCACTGGCTATGATGCCGATGACCAGCATCCCGATTAACCAGACAAAGATTCCGGTCATGCCATAGATCGTCCGTAAGGGCATACCGAACAGGAGTGTTCCAACACCCGTTGCCATCACTCCTGTGATCGGGATCGCGAACAGGAGACTGATGGTCCAACTGATCAGGCCAATGATCATACCTTCCACGATCACAATACTTTGAACATCCCAGTTGGAGGCGCCAATCGCGCGGAGAACGCCGATCTCGCGTGTACGCTCCAGCACATTGATGCTCATGGTGCTCATTAATCCCAGCCCGCCAATCAGAGCAATCAGGGTCGCCATTGCCAGGAAGAAGTAAGCAAAGATATCGAACAGTTCTGTGGCACTCTGAAATTCCTCCATCCCCAATAGCGCGCTGCTCACCCGAATGCCGCGGGCAGCATATAGTTCCTGCAGTTGATCCCTGACTCTTTCCTGCGTAGCAGTGTCGTTGGTACTCACCCGCAGGGAATAAATCTGTCCTGGCTGATTGATCACATGGCTGAGGTATTCATAGTTGGCATAAAGCACAGGAGCGTTGTTACCTATCATGCTGAAAACACCGATGACCTGCCAGTTCGATTCTTTCCCATCGATTTTGATCGTGAGCCAGTCGCGAAGCTCCACATCCGGGAACCTTTTTATCAAATCGCTGCTGACCGCGATGGCATTCTCATCACCCGGCTTTAGCCAGCGACCTGAGACGAGGATCGGCCGAATCAGGGCGGATGTGGAGGGTGGCGCTATCAGTGCAACATCGGTTTCTGTTTGGTCCTCCTTGCGAACGAGCGTTCCGATATACTCCAACCAGCCTTCCGCGCCTTCGACCCCCGGCACGTTTTCCGCCAGGCCGACGACTTCCTCAAGGCGGTACGAGCGGCTAAAAGTAACGTTGACATCCGCCAGGAAGTAACCCTGAAGCTCCTCAATGATTCTGTCGAGCGATGCCCACAGGTTGAAAACAGAGATGAAGACGGCCCCAGCCAGCACCAGGGTAAACAACGTCAGGAACAGGCGTGTTTTCCGGCGAAAGGCATTTCGCAGAGAAAGGCGCATGGGGCGCGGGATCAGCACATTGCTTCGGCTCACCGTAGCTTTCCTGCTTCCTACACTCCGGCTAATGCCATAGTCCGCTAGCGCCTCGCGCACAGTGATGTGCACGCTGGTGTACATAGGCCATAAAGCCGCTAGAAGGGGGATGACCAGGGCTGCAATGATCTGTTGGATTAAAGTGGGCGGATAGACCTGATATGGGCTGGTATAGAAACCCAGGAATCCCGCCATGCCATCGCCGATCGTTCGTGCCGCGCCGTTTGCCAGCGGGACGGCGATGACCAGGGCTATCAGCCCAAAGCCCAGGATCAATATGATGTACATGCCAAAGATCTGCAGCGTACTCCCGCCGGTCGCCTTCATGATGCCAATTTGCCGCGTCTGCTGGCTCATGAGTCCCGTGGTGGTATTGACGATCAGAAAGACACTCAACAACGCGATCAGCCATCCAAGAATGCCCATGACCAGGAATACAGCCTGCGAAACAGAATACGCCCAATGGTGACCGGGGGGTGAATAGATGAGGGACGGCCCAACAGTCACGCCGCTGCGCTCTATGCGTTCTTCC
The DNA here is from genome assembly GCA_029782225.1 of Chloroflexota bacterium. Taxonomy (GTDB): domain Bacteria; phylum Chloroflexota; class Anaerolineae; order Anaerolineales; family Villigracilaceae; genus JAKOVF01. The sequence continues at coordinate 11,387 of JAKOVF010000096.1, forward strand.
ACGGCCCGCACCACCTGTATGACATGATTGAGATCTGTTGGGTTCTCAGCAACGCTGACAGCCAGCCTGTCATAGTCTGTTGTGCCGCCGAGCCATTCCATCGTTTCCGGAGTGACGTACGCTTTGATCGATCCCGTGGCTGCGTAGGGCATTTCCGCCCCGGCATGCACATATCCGGCCAGGCGCAACTGACCTTTTCGATCGTGGCTGCGTTCGATGGTGATCAGATCACCCGGTTGATAGCCCAGGGAAGCTGCAGTGGCCTCGATCAAAACTTCGTTGTCTCGAAGTGGCGGAATGAGTGATTCACCCTTAACGGGTTGGAGGGTACTCACCGTCAGATCGTAAGGATTCTTGATGCCTGTGAATTGGATGGGAATCAGTTGTCCATCCGGCTGAATTACGCGCCCGGCGAATACGGAACGACCCTCCACCGTCCCCACCCCAGGCACTTCGCGCGCGATCCGGACCGTCTCATCATCCATCGGGGAAGCATAGATCCAGGCTTCCGGCGGGTTGGCTGAGAGAAAATCGCTGTCCATGCTTTCAGCCGTGTACAGCTGCAAATTGCTGGTGAACCCAACCCCGGCGGTGCCAACAAAAATCGTGAGAATGACAAGGAATGTGCGGGTCTTGTTGCCCCAAAAATCCGCCCAGACCTTTTTCCAACGGCTGCTCATGCTGGTACTCCTCGTAATCTGATGTTTTCCGCTTCATGCTTATCTGCCATCTGGTGCAGCGCCTCGCGCGTGACCTCGGATTGGCTCAGCAATTTATCCAGATCATCGTAAGCAATGGCCAGGACATCCACCGGCCCTCGTTCCGAGGCTCGAACAGATGCCTTCCGTCTGCGGTCATGGAAGAACGCCATTTCGCCGAGCATTTTTCCGGGGCCGAGCTGCAGAGCCACCACATCCGATTGGTTGGGACGAGGCAGGATCACTTCCACCGTGCCTTTGGTCACAATATAGAATGTGTCGGCGTTTGCTCCCTCGGTCAGGATCATGGTACCGGGCTCAAAGCTGAGGCGCTTTGCGCAGCGAGTGGCTTCCCACACCTCGTCCTGTGTCAGCGTCGGCAGGGCTTTTGAGACATATTCATTCACGATCTCACCGTCGGAGATCAGCGCAGTACGGTTGGTACGTTTTGCAAGGCCGCTATCGTGAGTGACGACGATGATGGTTTTACCCTGTGCCACCAGGTTCCTGAATAACTCGAAGACGCTATCGGCGGTCTTGGAGTCCAGGTTGCCTGTTGGTTCATCGGCGATCACAAGCGGCGGATCGTTGGCCAGGGCACGCGCAATCGCCACGCGCTGCTGCTGCCCGCCTGACAGCGCGGTGGGCAGTTTATAAGCGTGCTCGGCCAGTTCCACCAACTCAAGCAATTTGAGGGCGCGTTTCTCGCGCTGGCGCATCGGATAGGTGTGACAGAAATCCATTGGCAGCATGATGTTCTCGATCACCGAGATGGTTGGCAGAAGCTGGAAGAACTGAAACACAACGCCCAGATTCTTGCCGCGCCAGCGCGCCATGCGATTTTCATTTAGCCCATGCACTGCCGTACCATTCACGTACACCTCGCCCGAGGTGGGCCGGTCAATGCCGGTGATCATATTCAACAGGGTGGATTTGCCACTGCCTGATTTCCCAATGATGCTCACAAACTCGCCGGAATTGATCTGCAAGTCAATGCTGTTCAGGGCATGGAAATCGCCGGCGGCAGTCTTGTAGTACTTATGAACATCCTGCAGGTCGATAATGGGATCACGGTCATTGCCAGTTCCGTTTGCAGGTTTACTAATGAGTGACATACGAGCCTCCTAGTAAAGAGTCCAGCGCCTCTAGAGCCCGGGGTTGAACCGCCGGAGACATTGAGTCCATTAATCCTGACTCTCAAACTTGACGGCGGCGGTCATGCCCCAGCGCATGGCAGGATGAGTGTCGTCAAGCAGGATGGTAACTTCGTAGACAATATCACCCTGGTTCTCGGAGTATGTCTGCCCAATGTGCAGGATCTGACCGGTCAGCTTCACATCTGGAAGGGCATCCAACGTAACCGTCACCGGCTGACCTTCCTCTAGCTTCACCACATCCAACTCGGTCACGTCCGTGGTTCTTACAATCCAATTGGAGAAATCCGCAACGGTCACTGCACTTTCGCCCGCATTGATCGAGCCACCCTCCTTCGTCTGCAAATCGGCGACCACGCCATCGAAGGGGGCCAGGATCGAAAAGCTTGCTACCTCGGCGTTGGCCGCATTCAGCTTCGCTTCCATCAGAGCCAGTTGATCGCTATCAACTCCGCCCTTCATACGATCGTAGGCGCGCTGCAGTTCATCCAGCTTCGCTTTTTTCAGTGCCAGATCGTTCTCCGCTTCAGTGATCCAATCCTGCGGAGCCGGACCCTTGAAACTCTTGGTTTTGTAACCATACTGATAACCGCTCCAGGTCTGGATTAAGATCACGCGCGCTTCAGTTTGCGGAATTTTGTCCGAGTTTCGCAGATACGCCAGATAAATCTCCGCCTTCTTGTGCGCCTCCTGCGCATCCTTCAGGTCGATCACAAGCTGGGCCAGGTCTGTACCCGACGATCCCATCAATTCGTTCAACGCCTGTTGGGCGCTTACCAGTTCAAGCTGTGCAGCGGCATAGTTAGTATCTGTTTCATCCCCCAGGTGGATCAATGGCTCTCCCTTTTGCACCGCTTCACCCGCCTCTACCAGCACTTCACGGACCATGCCGCTAGTGCTGAAGGCGATCTCGGCATAGTGAACTGGCTCAAGGCGTCCTTCCGCGATGATGGCAGTGTCTGCCTTGACAAGTGGAATGGGTGTCGGTGTACCAGCCGCCGGGTTGGCCCCGGGCGAGCAGGCCGCGAAAAGCAAACTAATCCCAATCGATACGATAAGGGGCCTATACTTAATCATGGTGAACCTCCGTTTCTATCCTTTCCTGGAACTTGTAGATTCAATGTCCAGAGCCGGTCTCATCAGTTCCCTCTTTCACTTCCTCTTCTGTAACCTGACAGATTTCTTCAGAGGCGATCCATCTTGTTCGATCTGTGATCTTGCCAGGTGTGATATGAAACTCTGGTATCTTCTGAGCAGACTCAAACTCGACAAAGGTGGCCTGTCTTTTTGCTGACCAGTAGTTGTACTGGTCCTCGGTCAACTGCAGCTTAGCCTGCGATTCTTTCAATATGTGCGAAAGGTCTTCATCCAGACTATCGTCACAGAGCAGGACCCGGACCACAGTGGCTTTTACACGAACGGCGCATTCATCGTTATTTCTAAGGAAATACAGGCTGTCACCGGGTTTGGCAGGATGCTCCTCAGGTTTTTCAGAGTCGATTTCCTTCAGGATCATGCTCTTCACGCCGCTAAGGATTTTTTCAAGCTCGCCTGCTCGTGTGTCAAGAAAAACAAGAAAATTCATGGAGGTAATTCCTCGTATCGTAGCAACCTGATCTATATCCACTTTAAATGAACCCCCCCCGGGGCACATCCGTCGGCCGGGGAGTTGCGGATTATCCTTTGGATTACATTTATTCTTATACTAAAGTAGCATGCTCCAGCTATAGAGAAGCTAATTTATGCTTGAGCGCATACGCGATGGCCTCTGCCCTGCTGGAGACCTGCAGCTTCGAGAGGATATTGCTGATATGGGCTTTCACCGTTGCGACAGTGATGACCATGGCATCCGCGATCTGCTGGTTGCTTTGACCCTGTACAACTAGATTCAATACCTCCCGCTCGCGCTCAGTCAGGTCATCCGAAGGCTGTCTCGTCGGGCGGGTTGCATGGATGAGGGCCGTGGCCGCTTCCGGTGAAAGTGTCGATCTGCCTGACACGGCGTCCCGGATTGCCCTTGACAGCTCATCAGAAGTAACGTTCTTGAGCAGATAGCTGATCGCTCCCGCGGCCAGCACACCCTGCACAAGCTCCTCGTCTTCGAAGCTGGTTATGGCGATGATCTTAATATCCGGACACTCGGCCAAAATTGCCCGGGTTGCCGCGATGCCATCCATCTCAGGCATCATCAGGTCCATCAGGATCACATCCGGTCTCTTTTTACGACAAAGATCAAGAGCTTCCAGGCCATTTCTTGCTTCACCCACCAGCACCAGGTCCTCATAGGCTCTCAGAAATGTGGCCAGTCCGCTTCGGACGACGTTGTGATCATCCACCAACATTACGTGGATTGGCTGAGAGGTATTCATCAGTTCCATCCTTCCGTACCGAACTCCAGTCCAGATCAACCGTTGTCCCCTGGCCCGGCTGGCTCTCAATCTTCAAACCGGCTCCAATCGACGTGGCCCGCTCGCGCATGATCGCGATCCCCATGTGGTCGGGTGGAATGGAGTCGGGCTCAAAACCCAGCCCATCGTCGTAAATAAAGAGCTTCATTTGACCGGGGTGGCATTCCAAACGAAGTTCAACCTGCCGGGCCCCCGAATGCTTGGCGATATTATTCAACGCCTCCTGCGCAACCCGGTAAAAAACGATCTTCACTTCATGGGTCAGATCGCAATTTCCCTGGATATCCAGGAAAACCGGAACACGCACCCGGCCGACAAAAGCATCGACCAGTTGGGTGAGCAGAGATTTGATGTCCGCCCGCTCCAAAGACTCGGGCCTCATCTCCAACAGCATCGTCCTCATCTCTGCCAGCGCGCCGCGCGTCAACTGGCGCAGTTCCTCCAGGTTCTGGATTCCTTCCTCTGGATCACGTTTCCAGATGCGCGGGATCACATCGGCAATGAGATTTGCGGAAAAGAGGGTCTGGGTGACCGCATCATGTAGCTCGCGCGCCAGGCGGTGTCGCTCTGCCGCAACGGCTGCCTGTTCCGCCTGCTCATATAAATGAGCATTCTCCATGGCAACCCCAATTTGCTTGCCAATCGATCCCAGCAACGACAGTTCCTCGGAGGAAATTTGGCCGTCTTCGTGCTTTCCCAAAATAAAGAAACCCAGTTCGCGCCCTTTCGTCGACAGCGGAACATAGACAAGCAATTGGAAACCGAATTGAGGTAACTGCCCCCGTAGTTTTTCATCCTGGAAGTTCTCAACTCCAAAAGTGGTCACTTCTTTTGGGTAAACTGCCGGGATCCCCTGTCCTGTAATGGCGTAGCTGTTCACGAGATCGATCGCGTTGGTCGGGTCGAAGCCACGCTGGGCCATCAGGAGTGGTGTTGTTGGATATGAATCAAGCTGAAAGGCAACACCCGTCTCAAAGTCCATTTGCTCGACCGTTTTGTTGAGTGCATCCTCGAGAATCTCGTGGATATCCAGGGAACGGCTGGCGACCGAGATGATCGAGTTCAGGATCGCCAACTCTCGGGTGCGGTCCGCGACTTTTTTCTCCAGCAAAGAATAGGAGTCATCTAACTTAGCCGACATTAAGTTGAATTGATCAGCAAGGGTTTCAATTTCATCACCCGTTTCAACCTCGATCCTGTGCTTAAATTGTCCCGCGGTGACCCGCTCGGTGGCCCGGATCAACTTCTGAATGGGTTCCGTGATATGCCCGACGCCGTAAGCGGTCACCAGTACTGGCACGATCACCCCCAGGGCGAGCAAGCCGAAAAGGAGCCTGCGATACGGTACAGTAGGCTGCATGATCTCGCTCCAGCTCCGCTCAGATACGAGAATCCAAGAGGTACTGGGATTTTTGCCACGGACCAATGTACCGTAGCTAATCACCCTATCCTCCATCCCATTTTGAAACCGGATACTCTTACCCTCACTTTGGAAGAGCTGTTGTATGTAAGCTTCTTTAGATAAATCTCTACCGAGTTTTGCCGGATCGGGTGAAAAGATAACCCGCTGGTTTCCATCGAGGATAAACACATTCTGGCCCAGAGACAAACTATTTACGGTTGTAAAGAGAATATCCTGTTCATTTGGCCGAATGGCCAAACAGTAATAACCTGCTCCAATGAATTCACTTAGCGTGTTGTGCATGGGCCAGATGACACAGACAATTCCTGCCTTGTTTGTCCCGATGGCTTGTATATTAGTAAGCGGACCTGCACCCGGAGGATTGTCGCGCACATAGCGAAACTGAAATGTGTCGGACCAGTCCTGACCAATCAGCTCGGGCTGCTCGGGTTGTGTTTTGAATATGATTCCATGTTGGTCAACAAAATAGATTCCCCCATCAAAAACATCCAGGTTCGGTGCACGATCCAGGATATTCTGAGCACGAACTTCACGTGACAATTCAGGTTTCGTATCGATACTAAGGATAATTGGTCGCAGTGAACCATTGATCAGATTGTTGATCCCATCGGCAGCCTGCACTATTTTTGTATCAAGAACCGCCAAGTCCTCCTTGACAGCCAGGTCTCCGATCACTTTTTGGTAGGAATAAAAAGTGAACCAGGCCACTGCAGAAAGGATGATTACAGTGGGCACGAAAGACCAGGCAATGATCTTTGCTGCCAGACGCCGCCAGACGGGTGTTTTCGCCACGGCTAACAGTCCTTTTCAAGAATCCCACTGATCCATTTTCTCAACACAGTGCCCCCGTTGCTGACTTGAGAATCACGGAATCCTTTCAAAATCATTATGACACTCTTGAGCACCTTAGTCAATTGACATTCATGCCGGATATTCGCATCTGCACATCTTTCACCGGCTTGCTGACCTGTCCCCAGTTTTCGAACGACTTTCCACCACACCCCTCTCGGATGCGCTTCCGTTTTTCACTTGAGCACGGAGCATTCAGGACAACAGATCACCTGACGAGATCATGGCGAATTGACTTTGAACACCACTATCTTACAATCTGAAAACTCCCTAAAGAATCAAACAAACATTTCCTTCGGGGCAATCACGCTAGCTGGTCCTGGGAAATCTGGGAAATTGGGCACGGGGTGCCAGAATTCAAGAAAATCTCTCAATTCGTTGAGCACTCTGCGCGTTACGCATTGCAAACCCGAATCCCGTCGGGGCCGCCTCAGCGGCAACAAGCGCAAGGCGTTCGATGAAATTCATCGAACGCCAGGTCTTTTAATAATCTGGATTCAACGCGTCTGTTACAACCGATACGAAAGCCGCCCGCGCGTGGAGGTAAGTATGAACAGAGCGAAGATAAACAACAGGCCTAACAGGAGCAGACTTGAGAGCGCAAGCTGATCCGATGTCGGCGTGGGCAGAAGTGCCGGGATGAGTGCCAGACTCACAGCATTGCTCGAAGCGTGAAGCAGAACTCCCACAATGCCGCTGCCGTTAGATCTGTTCGTGACCCACGTCCAGATGATACGGACGAAGATGCTCAGCAACACGAAGAAGATGAAGTTCACGAGGTTGAACGATCCCATTTCACTTGGCACAAAGTAGGCAGGCAAATGCCATACGGCCCACACAGCACCCAGGATCACCGCGGAAAGCCAGGAGGCGAACCGCTTTTGAAGGTGCGGCAGGGCAAACCCCGTCCAGCCGGTTTCTTCGCCGACCGGATTGACAATATAAGCGGTGAACATTGCAGGCAGGTACAGCGTGAAGATCAGAGTCCCCTTTTTGGCGAGAGACTGAGTCAATGGCGCGCCCGATAGACTAGCTACCAGCAGATACAGGAAGACGTAGCCGAAGATGGCGAGCAAGTACCAGCCGAGTCCGAAGCGGAAGTTCAGCATCCGGCTGAACAGTGACCTTAGTTCGGCGCGTCCCATTGCAGCGGATACAATGACCGCGGCGACAAGTGGGCCATAAGCGCCCGCAGTTTGGAAGGGCTCGAAAGGTATCCCAAAGAAGAGCGAGGGCAGGACGAGCAGCCAGCTGATGAGAAGAGCGAGCATGAAGAAGCCTATCAATGGATGCCGCGCCAGGAAGTTCTTTTCTGCAACTACATTTCGGGTTGTGGAAATTGCGGACATTTCAATTTCACCTTTCATTTATTCGGGCTTGTAGCCCAATTGACCTTTGGTGAGAAAGATGATGGCAATTGCTACCATCCACATTAATGCAACCGTGAATTGGAAGGGGCGTGCAGTGTTGTCGGACAGTAGATTCGCCCAGGCATTTTGCGAGGCATGCATGATCGTCACCAGCAAGAGGCTGCCTTTGGTTTTGTTGAAAACAAAGGTATAGATAAACACGGCCGCCACCGAGAATGCTGTGAACCAGAATATCCCGACAGTCTGATAGAAGTCAATATCCTTATTCCAGAAATACGGCAAATGGAGTAATGCTTCAGGGATTGCCAACAGAATGCCTCCCAGCAACGGGCCATAATGGGCTTGTAATCTCGGCAGGGCAAATCCACGCCAGGCAACTTCCTCTGTGTTGATAAGAAAACCGAAGCCGATCATAACGATGAAGCTGAGTGCAATATTGAGTAGAGACACCCCTTTTGCAGGGATGACCGGCATTGAGCCTCCAAAGAGTACATGTAAGCCGATCCCGCCAAGAATCATGACGGCGAGCAGGAAGAAGGCAATGAGATACCATTGCACTCCCACACGCCAGATGAGGAAGCGACGAAGCAAGTCACGGACCCCTGCGCGTCCCACGAGAATGGCGGTTACAACCACTGCTGCAATCCCCGGTGCCCAGCCGGTAAGAAGTGACACGATGACAGGCGACTGCAAGGTGACGATTTTCTGCGAATACAGCACTTCCCAGATCAGCCCGGGCCAGGCCAGCGCGAACATAAGAACATACATGGACATCAACGCATGGTGCTTCACAAAGGCTTTGAAACTATTTTCATTTGTGGATATAACAGATGGAATTGTAGTCATGGATGATCTCCTTGAATAAAGATAGTCCCATCTTATGATCTTCGCTTCCCACTGACATGAGGAGTGGTTCACAAATTGAAAGGAAATCGCACCAGGAGTGTTTCCCGGTGCGATGTGAGTGCGTTCCTGCCTGTGTGGAGCAAATGCGAATTGCTATCATGTACCTGATTTCTTGTGATTGATAAAATTGGCCGGGTTCGTCGGTGGTTAAGTAAAGCTCGATGATTATTTGCTCATTTCCGCGGTCTGCTCTACTGCGTCAGGGACATAAGCGAGCCGTCCTTTGGTTATAAAAATAAGCACCACCGCCGCCACCAGATAAAATCCTGACGCGATCTTCCCCGCGTCCTGAGGGTAGTTGGGGATAACAACATGCATCCACGCCTGGGTCGCATTGAGCGAAGCATGAAGCAGGACCGCAATCAGGATGCTGCCTTTGGCTTTGTTGAAGACCCACGTCCACAGGATCGTCAGCACGATAACCATCGCGGTGTTGACGGCAAAACCTGCGAGATTGAAGGGACCGAGCGCAACGGGTCCACTGACCATCAGGAAGACAGGCAGATGCCAGAGTCCGTGCATGAAGCCGACGATCACGCTTGCCACGAGAGGGTGATAACGCTCTTGCAGGCGGGTCAATGCAAAGCCGCGCCAGCCTGGTTCCTCACCCCAGGTGATGAGAGCGGGGAATATCAATAACGCAGGCAGATACATTGTAAAGAAAGTGGCTCCATTCGCGCGTAGATCCGCCAGAGGGATGCTATGCAACGCGATACTTCCAGCAGCGATGTAGATCATTGGAAGACCGAGTACTGCAATCGCATACCAGGGCAGCCCAACGCGCCATTGACCGTAACGCCGAAATAACTTCCGCATCCCTGCTTTTCCTTCCAACACGTTCGTTACAAGAAAAGCTCCGAGCGTCGGTCCGATGAACACACTCAGGATGAACAGGATGGCAAACAGAGCCTCGGGAACTTCATAGGGGAACAGGCCAAGCCCATTCCGGCCGAGAACCATGGGTAAATCGAGCGCCCACGTTATCGCAAAGGCGAACAAAAAGTACGCCGCGATCGGATGCTGCCGCGCCCAAACTGAGGACCTGGAGACTTTGATAGAAGAGGCAGCGGCTTCAAACCGATATTGTGTGGAATTTGTGGTCATATCTGTATTCCTTTCTTGATCGAGAGTGACCACAGGATACAACTTCTGTTTCCCGCTGACATGAGGAGACACTAACGAACCGCAAAGGAATTTCTGCCGGGAAACTTCCCGACACGCTGTGAGCCAACTCCCGTGACACTGGGAAATGAACGCGGTATGCTATACCATGTCATTGCTTCTTCAGCCTTTCGTCTCATCTGCACGTGTCGCTCAGGACCTCCTCGCGATGACATCCGTTTATAGAATGACTTCGCCCACCCTCTCCCCTCAAGTACCTTCCTCTCTCTGGCTCAACCTCGCCCGCGTCGTCCAGGTCTTTATCATCTGCCTTACCATTGGGCTGTTCGTCGGCAGCATCCCCATCAATTATGAACATCGAAGCAAAGCCTGTGCGGTGGAACCCTGCCCGCCAGACCAGTTGAAATCGTCAAGTGCGCAGGCGATGAATCAAATCGGTATGTCGCTGGACTCCTTTGCCGCCCTGACCGTCGCCCTCGACATTATAGTAGCCGCGGTGTTCACCATCTGTGCGATTGTTATCTTCGTCCGCAAGCCCAACGACCTCTTCACCATTTTTGTCACCATCATGCTCGTCACTTTTGGTGGTGCGACCTTTACAGGCAGTTTACTTGGGATCCAGACCGCCTACCCTCAAATCAACTGGCTCATCCAGGCCATCGCTCTCATTGGCAATTGCGCCATTCTCGCATTTTTCTTCACCTTCCCCAACGGTCGCTTCACGCCGCGCTGGACAGTGGCAATCCTCGTTGGCTGGTTCTTATATCAACTGCCGCGTTACTACTTTCCCAACTCGCCATTGAACTTGTTGAAGCACAACGTCGCGCTTTACAACCTGATCTTTCCTCTTGGCATTTTTAGCGGGATCGCGACTCAAATCTACCGCTACCGCCGCGTATCCAATGCCGTCGAGCGGCAGCAGACCAAGTGGGTCATTTATGGCCTGACCATCAGTCTCAGTGGTTACATCATATTAAGGACGTTGGGCACGACCATTTCCGATCCGCTCGGAAAGGACCTGCTCATTTCCCTGGCGCTTAATATCACGGCAATCTCTCTGATCTTGATCATTCCGATCTCCATCACCATTGCTGTGATCCGTTTCCGCCTGTGGGACATCAATCCCATCATCAACCGCACGCTCGTCTATGGTGCGCTTTCCGCCGGCACGATCGCGTTCTACATTTTTGCGGTTGGATTCGTCTCGAATTATTTTCAGCATAGCAGAGCAAATTTCATCGTCTCCTTCCTTGCTACGGGTGTGATTGCATTCCTCTTCGAACCTTTGCGGGAACGGCTGCAGCGCGGCGTCAACCGCCTGATGTATGGCGAACGCGATGCCCCCGCCACCATCCTCGCGCGACTCAGTTCCCGCCTCGAGTCTGGCGTCGCGCCTGATTCCGTTCTACAGACGATTGTCGAAACCTTGGCGCAGACTCTACGCCTGCCCTACGCTGCTATTTCTCTCTCGGATGAAGAGCCGCGGTTCATTTCGACCCGGAACCCGCCTCCTTCCCGGCTGCTTCATCTTCCCCTGACCTATCAAACCGAAGCGGTTGGCGAACTAGTGCTCGCGCCGCGCGCCGAAGACGAATCCTTCTCCCCGAACGATATGAACCTGGTTAACATCATCGCCGGACAGGCAGGTATTGCCGTGCACAACCTGCACCTTACCAATGATCTGCAGCGGTCGCGCGAGAAGCTGGTTACCGCTCAGGAAGAGGAACGCCGCCGTCTCCGCCGCGACCTGCACGATGGGGTCGGCCCAACGCTTGCCAGCCTGTCCCAGCGCATTGACACCGCAGCGGACCTGGTCAACACCGATCCACAGGCAAGCGTAAAATTGCTGCGAGACCTCAAGGGGCAGGTCAGAAACACGGTTGCTGAAATACGCCGGCTGGTTTATGCCCTCCGTCCACCCGTGCTGGACGAGTTCGGCCTGGTCTCCGCCATTCGGGAGCACGTGGCGCAATATACGGGACCAAACGGGCTGCAGGCAACTTTCGACGCGACCGATCCCATGCCGCTCCTTCCCGCCGCCGTGGAAGTCGCTGCGTATCGCATTGCACTGGAGGCCTTCACCAACATCGTCAATCATGCTCAGGCAACGGCCTGTCACATCAAGGTGAAAGCAGAGAACAATTCCCTCCTTTTGGAAATTACCGATAATGGCAAGGGCATGGACGAGGCTGCCCGTGCAGGCGTGGGACTTTCATCCATGCGTGAACGCGCGGCGGAACTCGGCGGTGAATTTTCTGTGGAAAATATTCCGTCAGGCGGAGTGCATATCCGTGCAAGGCTGCCGCTCGGAAAGGAATGGAACGATGTCCATTAAAGTCTTGATCGCAGATGACCATATCTTCTACCGAGAGGGGGTGCGCGCCTTGTTGAGCAGTTCACCCGAAGTCACAGTCGTCGGCGAAGCCAGCAGCGGCGAGGAAGTCCTTGCCAAAGCCACTGAAGTCGGGCCGCAGGTCATTTTGATGGACCTGAAAATGCCCGGCATGAACGGCATTGACGCGACACGTCGCATCCACGAATCAAATCCAGAAATTGGGGTGCTGGTCATCACCATGTTCGATGACGATGACTCGGTCTTTGCAGCCATGCGCGCAGGCGCACGCGGGTACCTGCTCAAAGATGCCGATAAAGATGAGGTTGTGCGCGCAATCATCGCCGTGGAAAGAGGCGAGGCGATTTTTAGCCCTGCCATCGCCCAGCGGATGATCCAGTATTTTTCCGCGCCGTCCACTCCCTCCAACAAAAAAGGTCAATCCGGCGAATTTGCCGAACTGACCGAACGAGAATTCGAAATTCTGGAACTGATCGCGCAGGGACACAACAACCTGGTGATCTCCAACAAACTATCGTTGAGCATCAAGACCGTGCAGAACTATGTCTCGAGCATTCTCACCAAGCTGCAAGTGGCCGACCGCGCCCAGGCGATTGTCCGCGCGCGTGAAGCCGGGTTGGGAAATCGGAAATAACGTACCGTGTCACTCCGCCTCGGAATCTTCAACGCAACTGACGGAAATCAGGGGGATCACGAGGCTGCCGAGGCGGGAAATGACCCCATAAACTGCTGCCATGTCCGGCAGTTTGCCCATGAGGATAGTTTCATTGCACATTTTCTCCTGCATCTGCAATTCTCCAAACCAATCCGACCAATTTGGATTTATTTTTCCCTTGACATGTATTTCGGTGCGGTACATAGGCATATTCTCTTTTACCTGGACCAATCCAGGCTGATTGTCGTTCCCAAGCCCGGCTGGCTGTCAACATGCAACCGTGCGTGAATGGCTTCGGCGCGCTCGCGCATGATGCGCAGGCCCAGGCTGGTTGGCTTGACTCCGGTTTGGTCAAACCCGATGCCATTATCTTTGATTTCCATACGGACCCGCCCTGCCTCCAACCGGACATTAATCTCCACTCGGGTCGCCCGAGCGTATTTGACCACGTTGTTCAGGCTTTCCTGCACAATCCGATACATTTCCACCTTCACATCGCAGGGTATCTCGCAATCTCCATCCATTTGGAGGAAAATGGGCAGACCTTTCCGCCCCAGCACTGCCTCGCTGAGTTGCTTGAGCAGGTCACACAGACGCGCCTGACTCAAGGCAGCCGGGCGCAGTTCGAAAAGCAGGGTGCGCATCTCGGCCAGCGCGCCGCGGGTCAGTTGGCGCAGTTCATCGGTGGACTTGCGCGCTTCCGCCTCATCCATATCCCATAGGTCCGGCAGCACTTCCGCAATCAAACTGGCAGCGAAGAGAGTCTGCGTGACAGCGTCATGTAATTCACGCGCCAGGCGATTGCGCTCAGCGGTAACCGCATCCTCGACAGCCCGCGCGGTTTGCGTATCTTTGGCTGGTTGATGCTTGATAGTGGCGGGGACAATGATCGCTCCCTCCCAGCTGCGCAGGTCATAAACTCTGCTCCAAAAAGCCATGGCTTCAAAATCTGTCAGAGAGGCTGAGCCATGATTCTTAAGGGCGAGGAAATTCCGGGGTTCTGCAAAATCCCGGGCCGTGGAACGAGATGCACGCTGTAGAGCAAAGCTTTCGGAGGCAGAGAAGGCGGAAAACTGGTTCATGTCAATTTCCTGTGATTTGTAGCGCTTCTATCGAGAAACCGGCAGGATATTGCCTTTGAGCGCCGTTTTCTTCCATGTCTACTTTATCAAAATCAGTGGATTAATCGCATCCTCCAACAGGATTAATCATGAGGATTAAAAGAGCTGGCTACCGCAGATGAACCAGCGGACAGGTGAATCTGCCTCTGACAGAAGGGAAAACTGCAACATTGTGCCTCACCTGGGGGTTATATAATGGAGAAGCCGGAGGGTGAGAGAATAACCTCTGGTACAGGAAATTGCATATGCCGTATCAGGTACTAGCGACCAAGCTATACATTCCACCCATCCAATCCAGCCTCGTTCGACGTCCACGGCTTGTGCAGGTTATCGAAAACGGGTATCAGGCGGGAAAACTTGTGACTCTCATCTCCGCGCCAGCCGGTTTCGGAAAGACGACCATCGTCCGCGAATGGATCAAGGCGGCTGAGCCGGGCAAGCCATTTGGGTGGCTCTCGCTGGATGATGGCGATAACGACCCGGTCCGTTTCTTGATCTACCTCGTTTCGGCCATTGAAAAGGTCAATGCGGAGATTGGACAGAGCATTCTGGCATCACTGAACTCCTCACAGATTCCCCCGCTGATGGATCTTGTGGAAACACTGATCAATGAAATCTCGTGTGAGTCCAAACCCTTTCTGATCGTGCTGGATGATTACCATCTGATCAAAAAAGTGGAAGTCCATTCGATCCTGCAATTGCTGCTGAAGCGCCAGCCAGACACGTTGCATTTGGTGATTATTACACGCGAAGATCCTCCGTTTTCACTGCCAAGGATGCGCGTCCAGGGCCAGATCACAGAGATTCGCGAGCGAGATTTGCGTTTTAGCTTATCGGAGGCGCAGGCATTCCTCGTAAGAACCATGGGGCTGGAGCTTTCTGCCCAGGATATCGGCATGTTGGAAGAACGAACCGAGGGCTGGGCAGCAGGGATGCAATTGGCCGCCCTGGCTCTGGACGAGCTTTCCAACGAGGAGGAACGACGGGCCTTTATCGAGGCTTTTACTGGCAGTAATCGGTTGATCGCCGATTACCTGATCAGCGAGGTTCTAGAGCGTCAGTCGGAAACGACGCGCCGGTTCCTGTTGCGGACATCGATTCTTGAGCGGTTCTGTGCTGAGCTGTGTGACTACGCTGTTTTTGGCGACGCTGAAGGCAGCAGCCAGTCTGTTTTGGACAGCCTGGAGCAGGGAAATATGTTCCTGGTGCCGCTGGACAGTCAGCGCCACTGGTATCGTTATCATCATCTGTTCAGTGAGATGCTTTTTCATTCCCTGCGCCGCTCCTCCCCCGAAGAGATTTCGGCTTTGCATCTGAAGGCCAGTGAATGGTTTGAGGCGAATGGCTTCATCCCCGAGGCGATGAAACATGCCCTGGCAAGCAGGGATTGGGACTTTGTCAAAGCTCTGCTGAACCGGCACGCCCTGCCAATGATGTTTCAGGGATATCTCAACCTGGTGATCGAATGGTGTCGCGAGATCCCGAAATCCTACCTGGAAAAGTCGCCGGATGTCTGTATCTATTATGCCTGGGCGCTTGTGTTGACCTTTCGAAACGATTTTCTGGACGCGGTCGAGGAGCAAGTACAGATCGCCGGGCAGGCTATCGAAAAACCCGACCTGCCCGCCTACGCGGAGGTGGGTCAGAACACGGCCCGCGTACCTTATAAGGACTGGGTCATTGGGCATACGTGTGTCATCCGCAGTCAAATCCTGCTGGCTCGTTTCAATGCCTATGTTGATCCGCAGGAACTGATCGCTCTAAGCCTCAGGGGCCTGGAATTGCTGCCGGAGGTGGAGTACACATTCCGGTCCCTTTGCAAGATCAATCTTGCGCACGCCGAATTGATGCAGAATAATCCGGTCGGTGCTCAAAAGGCATTCGAGGAAGCCCTCCCATTCATGTTGAATGCTGGAAACTACCTGGGCTCGGTAGCGGACCTTTTCTACCAGGCAAGGCTTGCCTTTTATACGGGGCATCCGGACCGTGCAGAAGCCATCTGCCAGGAATGGAAGAAAAAGTTCACGGAAATGGCCGCATCCTCTGGCGGAGTGGACAGCGAGTCTGTCCCGGAAATCCCAGCCGCACGCGGGCTCGACATCGTACAAAGCCTCATCCTGTTCGAACGCAACCAGATTGAAGAGGCGGAACATCTTCTAGTTCAGACGCTCGGACTGCTGGGCTGGGGATCCTGGATGGAGCTGCACGGTTTCATCCAATTGATACACCTGCGTCATATGCAGGGTAATCGTGCGGGCGTGCGCGATACCCTGCAAAGGATGAGCCGGTTGGGTCCCCAACATGCCGCCTGCGCCGAGGCGCTGGAAGTTTTGTTCGATGTAAACAGTTCTGCGGAGGACCCACAAGTGCGGTCCAGGGCGGAAGCCTGGGTAAAGAAATACTCCCCCGATCCGAAATTTCGATTCGCACTGGGAATTGGGCCTTATCACTGCGATACCGAGTATTTCTGTAACCTGGCCTGGGCGCGCGTCCAAATTGCTCTCGGTCATTTCCAGGATGCCTCCATTTTTGTCGGCCCCGCCCTGCAAACTGCCAGAGACTGCGGACTTGTCTTTCGCGTTGCCGAACTCACTACTGCACAAGCCTTGATCTATGATGGGCAGGGCAATTCATCGGCGGCGCTGAAAGAATTGGAAAAGGCGCTCGAAATTGCAGAGACTTACGGTTACACTCGATTTTTCGATGACGGCTCGCGACTCGACAGGCTGCTTCAACAAGCTGCACAGAGAAAAATCCACGCTCAATATGCTGCACAGCTGTTGACTTCCTTCCAATCACTGCGCACCAAAAGGAAAAACACTGGAGCTCTCACCAAAATGGAACGGAGCCACCCCGGCCTGGTTGAACCCTTGAGCGAACGTGAGCTGGAAGTCCTGCGGCTGTTGGCGTCCGGCCTGGCCCCTACCGAGGTGGCTAAGAAGTTGTTCCTCTCTCCCTTCACCCTCAAGGCGCATACCCAGAACATCTACGCCAAGCTGGGTGTCCACAGCCGCATCGAGGCGATCAACAAGGCGCGCGAGGTCGAGTTGCTTTGAATGCCCTCCGATAATTCAAGACGCCCCTGTGGCCGATGAACGGTGTTGATATCCTTGGAACGTACTTCTGCCCGGGGCTACAAGATCAGGGCAGCCATTTGGAGCGAAAGTCTCTGATTCTTGCCCGCGTAACTGATACCTTTCTGAAATAACCGCAACCGAATAATATGGAATAAAATTATCTCCGTGGCAAGCCGTGTAAGAATGACTCGGAGCAATCCATGCAATCTCCAGATGGGTTATTGATCAGCAAGCTGAAAGTTCGCGTGCCTTTTCGGCGCGACGAACTGATCGCGCGCCCACGGCTGGTCGATGCCCTGTATGAGCAGCTCGAAAAAAGGCTGCTCCTGATTGTCGCGCCGGCAGGCTATGGAAAAACGTCCCTGTTGGTGGATTTTAGCCAGCAGTGCGATTTGAAGGTGTGCTGGCTGTCTGTGGACGCGCTGGATCAGGAACCGCAGCGATTTCTCCTATACCTGGTTACAGCCATCGCGGAAGCATTTCCTGATTTTGGCCGTGACTCCCTGGCCGCCCTGGCAAGCATGACCTCCTTCGAGCAAGATGAGGAGCGCCTGCTCGTCACTCTTACCAATGAGATTCAAGCACAGATCTCAGAACATTTCGTTCTGATACTGGATGATTATCACCTGATCGGGAGTGTGCCGCTCTTTGGTCACCTGATCTGCCGTCTCCTGCAGTTAGCGGGCGAAAACCTCCACATCATCCTGGCCTCCCGCAATCTGCCGGACCTGCCTGATTCCCCTTTGCTCGTTGCAAGAAACCAGGTTGGTGGATTGACCTTTGAATCGCTGGCATTTCAGGCCAATGAAATCCAGCAGCTCTTCCAGCAAAATAATGGAATTTCTCTGAGCCTGCAGGATGCTGCATCCCTGGTTGAGGAAACCGAAGGCTGGATTGCAGCGATCCATCTCACAAAGGGGCAGCCCGGGACGCTGCCTCGAATGCATCCTTTTGAGTCTACCCGTGAATTGTTCGATTTCTTCTCGCGCGAGATCCTGTCCAGGCAGACCGAACAGGTACGCCGGTTTCTGCTGATGACATCCTTCTTTGATGCATTTGATATTTCCCTATGCGCAAAGGTGCTGGAGCCGCTCATTGAGTCAGGAGGGCTGGACTGGCCGGCGATGTTTGAAACAGTACGGAGCGGGAACCTCTTCTGTGTCCCAGCCGACAATGAAGGGCGCTGGATGCGCTATCATCATCTGTTCCAGCATTTCCTGCGCTCGCAACTCCAATACGAACAACCGGCTTTGGCCTGGCATCTCCAGCAAAACCTGGCCCGTGCATACGAGGATCAAGAGGCCTGGGAGGAGGCGCTGTATATTTACAGCCGGCTGGATGATCAGGAGAATCTGGCGCGGCTGTTGATTCAAATCGGACCAGTATTCATCCTGGCTGGAAGGATTCTCACGCTGGCGAACTGGTTGGATAAATTGCCCCTGGATACCGTTTACTCCCAGCCCGAATTGCTTTCGCTGCTTGCCCAACTCCATGCAACGCGCGGTGATAATCACGGAGCTGTTGAATTGTTCAATCTGGCCGAAGAAGGGCTGCGAAACAGTGAAAAGAAAGCCGCCTGGGTGACCACCCTCTTCCGACGCGCAGAGACCTGTCGGCAACTCGGCTATTTCGACCGCTCCCTGGCAGATTCAGAGCGGATCCTGGAACTCACGAAGGAAGCGCAAGCGCGCGATCTGCAAGTCCTGTTTGCGGAAGCACAGCGGATCAAAGGGCTGACGTTGTTTGGCATGGGACACATGAAGGATGCCTTGATATGGCTGGAGGATGCCCTGCGAACATGCCGGACCCTGGGTATCACAAACAATATCCCGATCCTGGAGACAGAGTTGGGTGTTGTCCATCGCAGGCTGGGAAATCCTGAAATCACGGCCAGATACTATGCCAGTGCCCTGAAAGCCTGGGAGAATGCGGGCAACACGGGCTGGAAGGCACGCCTTCTGAATAACCTGGGACTGCTCTATCACTTGACCGGCCGTCTCAACGAGGCTTTGCCTCCTTTGCAGGACGCACTCAGGGCTGCCGAACGAAGCGGGTACGTCCGAATTCAGACCAATGTACTGATCAGTCTGGGTGATCTGCTGGTCGATCTGTCCGATGTTGAGTCCGCGTATGTTCACTATGACCGGGCCTTGACCCTGGCAACCAATCTCGGACACTCTCAATATATCTTTTACGCATCGCTGGGCGAGGCCCGCCTGCAGCGGTTGAGCGGGGAGACGGCACTGGCCATCGAAGAACTGAAACAAACTGAAATGGCCCAGGTCAGCCTGGGGATCTTCGAACGGGCAATGTACAACCTTGAACTTGGCTGCTGCTGGCTGGAAGCCGGCAAGATACTGGCCGCCATCCCTGCGCTGCAGGAAGCAGTTGCCCTCTTTGGTGAAGGGGGCAACCAGATGGAACAGACCACAGCCCGATTATGGCTCGAGGTGGCACACTCCGTTCAGGATTCGCCTTCAGCCGGGGTGAAGCTAAAGGAACTGTTGCCCCCACAGAAGGAGATGGAAAAGTCGACACCGCTGATGCTAAACGCGGCGCGGGCGGGACGCTGGCTGAAAAAACGAGGCAGCCGCCTGTTGAAGGATCCGGGCCTCAAAATCTTCTTCGAAAAGGCGGACCAGGTACAGCAAACGGTCTCGGATGACTACAGGAAATTGTTCCCCCGACCAGAGCCCTCACCACAGGTGCCCCCGCGACTGGAAATCCGCTCTTTTGGGCCCGTGCAGGTTTGGCGGAACCAGCGAGCAGTCGAGCTTTCTGACTGGCAAACGCGCGAGGCGCGTGACCTGTTTTTCTTCCTCCTTCAGTCCCCGGCTTTGACCAAGGAACAGATCGCCCTGGAATTCTGGCCAGACATCTCCCCTGCCCGGCTGAAGATGCGTTTCAAAATCAACGTTTACCGTGTTCGACAGGCGCTGGGCCAGGACGTCATCCTTTTTGAGGGTGACCGCTATCGTTTCAATCGGGAGGTTCATTTCACCTGGGATCGGGAGAAGCTCGATGAAATTCATCGCGAATTGCCCCGGTGTGTTGAAAAGACTGAGCGAATCCAACTCCTCGAAAAGGCTGTTTCATATCTGAAGGGCGACTATCTTGCTGATGTGGATGGCGATTGGGCTGTAGCGCAAAGGCTGAAATACCAGGATCTGTACCGGGAGTTATTGCTGGAACTTGCCCAGTTGCACCTGCAAAACGGCCATGCACACGCTTGCCTGAGTACCGCCGCGGAGATCCTGCGCTCTGATCCGCTGCTGGAGCCCGCGCATCGGCTGACCATTCAGGCCTACGCCGCACTCCACAATCCGGCCGCAATGACCGTTCAGTTTCACCATTATCAACAGATCCTGAAAGCTGAACTGGGACTGCAGCCGTCCTCCGAAATAAGATCCCTGTACGAGAAGCTCATGGCGGAAATCTGAGGCCACCTTTGTAACCGGGAGCGGATACACTTGAGTAATCAAAATCCACTCTCGCAAAAGGTGTCCCATGAAAAACACTCTCTCCCAAATCGCTCTCCTCAGCACCAAGATCGACAAGACACACATTCAGTTTGTACTGATGCTTCTGGCCCTCGCCATGCTTGTGCTGGGTATTGGCGCCCCGGAGGATGTTGGTGGCGTCACCCGATAAATGTTCCCGCTGATCGCCGTTGCAGCCAGGAAACTGGATGCTGTGGATGTGCCAGGCTAATAGATGCCTGGCTTTCCCTGCTTTGCTCAAGGAACGGCATATTGTCTTGTTCATCATTTAGGAGATATGTATGTATACAAAGCCACTCACCTATCCAAGCATCGCAGCTGTGGATATCTCCGCCGACCTAAGCGCCATTCGCCGCTTGCTGGTGGCCGCGGCTATCAGTCCGCGTTTTCGTGAAAGTCTCCTCAGCAACCCTGGGCATGCAGTACACCAGGGCTTTGCCGGCGAACGATTCCCCCTCTCGGAATCCACTTTCACCGTGGTAAGCGCGATTCAGGCCTCCAGCTTGCCGGAATTCACGGCCCTGCTCGACAAGAATCTCTCCAACCATCTGTTGACACCGGCATATTTGTAGGCCCACCCGTCGATGCAGCCCATTTCAAGGGGACAAGACGTCGACCCAGGGTTGACCCCTCATAATCCGCAGCTCAGAAGTTCTGCGGCCGTTCTTGCTCAGGCAAAGCGCTGGGCTGGAATATGCGCGGAACAAGATGGGATTCTGCAGGCCTGGATTGGGCTTTTAGACACGGACCGCTCTATTCGATGGATTCTCGGCGGATCCCTCCAGACCATGCCGCCTCAGTTCTCCGCAGATGTCATGCAGCAGGTGGTTCAGGAAGGCTGTGAATTCACCTTCCTGGATCATGAGGAGTTGATAAGCGGAGCGCTGTTTCCGCTGGTGCATGAAGGCCAGGTCATTGGACTGCTCGCGTTAGTGAGCAATCACACCGATCACTTCAAGTCGGTTACGCTTCATTGGATTCGGACTCTGGCAAATGTAGTTTCGGACAGCCTCTTTCAGGAGGAAAACGGCAGCGCGGAGAGGCAGAGCGAATATTCCATCGCCCGGATTTTACAATCAGGCCTGGACGTGAGAGATACGCTGCCACCCGTGCTGGACATTCTGGCCGGTTTGCTCGAGGCAGATGCCATCGTGGCACTGCGATACGAGGAAAGATCGCGCCGGTTCAGACTGCTGCTGACACATGGAGTAGGGGCACCGCTGCGGGCCAAGCTCAGCCTGTACTTTGAATCTGGTCTGGCAGGAAAGAGTTTTCTCAGTCTGCAACCAACTTGGAATCCGGATCTGACAAAACCCTGGCCTGGTTCACAACCCCTGACGCGCTTGGAGCAGGAGGGATTTCGAGGTTACCTTGCGGTACCCCTGATTCATCAAAATGATCCGATTGGCGCACTGGAAATCTTCTGGAAAGATCCTCAAGTCACCAGGACATGGAACATAGGTTTCCTCGGGCGCGTGGCCGAACAAATAAGCCTGGCTCTTGCACGCACATCCATTCTGCAGGATCTCCAGTATAGGAACACAGAACTGGCGTCCAGGTACGATGCCATGATTGAGGGCTTATCGCGGGCGCTCGAATTGCGCGATCTGGAAACGGAAGGACATACCCGGCGTGTGAGTCAATTGACAATGCGCCTGGCGGAGCGAATGCAGATTCCACCGGATCAGTGGGACGATATTCGCCAGGGTGCCTTGCTGCACGATATCGGCAAGCTGGGCATCCCTGACGCGATCTTGCTGAAGCCTGGCAGCCTTACCGCGCAGGAGCGGATCGTGATGGAGCAGCACGTGCTCCATGGATATCACATTCTGGCGTCGATTGTCCACTCGCGGCAGGCACTGGACATTACGCTCTATCATCACGAGCGCTGGGATGGATCGGGATATCCATACCGGTTAAAAGCGGAGCAAATCCCCTTGATCGCGCGCCTCTTTGCGGTTGTGGATGTTTATGACGCGCTCACCTCTGATCGACCCTATCGTTCCGCCTGGGCCCGCCCGCAGGCTGTTGCCTATATTCGGGGACAGGCCGGTTTCCAGTTCGACCCTCGAATCGTAGAATTCTTCCTCAAATTCGAGGCCGAAACGAAGTGACGGCCCACCGCCGAAACCAGAAATTTATAGTAGAATCATACCGCTCCGCTCAGGGTGCCCCCCTCACCCTGGACGGAGCACTTTGCGTAATTGCCTGAGCAGGGGAGAACAAAACCTGCGCGCAATGGCGCTCGCGGATATACCTGTCCATCGCGAGACCAAAATCGCCTCTTGAATTTTGCTCAAAAAGCGTTATGATTATTTATGATTGATTCATGAGCGATTATGAGCGATTTTGTCCCCACGCTTGAAAGGCAAAAACAAATACTCTCGCGGCTCACACGCCAGGGACGTCTGAGTGTGGCCGAAATTGTCGAGCAGTTTTCGATCAGCGAAGCCACTGCGCGACGTGATCTCGAGTCTCTCGCCGCGCAGGGCAAGGCACAGCGCGTGCATGGTGGCGTGATCACAGCGGAACAGGCACCGCCCGAACTGCCAATTCTGGATCGCGAAATGGAGCAAGGGGAGGAGAAGGCACACATCGGACGCGCCGCCGCGGGCCTGGTTGGTGATAAAGAAACGGTATTCCTGGGCTCAGGCACAACCGTGCTCGAAGTGGCACGCCACTTGAGAGGTCGCACACAACTGACCGTGATCACCAACTCCCTGCCCGTGCTGAACGTGCTGGCAGGCGTGAAGGAGATCGCGGTGATTTCGTTGGGCGGCATGCTGCGCGAAAGCGAGCTGTCATTCATCGGCCACATTACTGAACAGGCACTGACGGAGGTCCGCGTGGACAAGGTTTTCATGGGAACCCGCGGCTTGAGCCTCGAACATGGCCTGACCAACGATTATTTGCAGGAAACGTTGACTGACCGCGCCATCCTGAAGATCGGACGTGAAGTCATCATCGTTGCAGATTACTCAAAGATCAATCGCGTTTCCACGGTGCTTCTCGCATCGTTGGATGTTATGAGCACCTTTGTCACAGATGAAAAAGCCGACAAGAAATTCCTGCAGGCCATGGAGAAGCAAGGAATTCGCGTTGTGATTGCGTAAATCGCGCTCTTTGAGCCATGTTACTAGAGAACTTTCGCCCTCAATCCAAACTCGTCACCGAAGCAACCGTGGTAAAGGCGCCGCGCTTTCCCGTCGTTGACGCGCACAATCACCTTGCCGAACCGTTCGGCGGCGGCTGGGACCATCAGCCAATCCAAGAACTATTGGATCTGCTGGATGCAGCGGGTGTGAGTCATTACGTTGATCTGGACGGCGGCTGGGGCGAGGAAATCCTTGACGGCCATCTTGATCACTTCAAGAACCCCGCGCCTGACCGGTTCCAGGTCTTTGGCGGCGTGGACTGGTCAAAGTGGAGTGAAATGGGTGATGCGTTCCCGGATTGGGCAGCGAAGCGCCTCCGCGCTCAGAAGGAACGCGGCGCCCAGGGATTGAAGATTTGGAAACCATTGGGATTGCATGTCAAGGATCAAGGTAGCAAGCTCGTCGACGTGGATGACGAGCGCCTCATTCCTATCTGGGAAATGGCGGGCGAATTGAAATTACCTGTCCTCATCCATGTTGCTGACCCGGTCGCATTCTTTGATCCTGTGGATGAGACGAACGAGCGCTGGGAGGAGATTGGCGAGCACCCTGACTGGACGTTTACCAGCCCACCTTTCCCACCGTTCATGCACATCCTGAATGGTCTCCGGAATCTCATACAGCGCCATCCGAATACAACTTTTATTGGAGCGCATGTCGGTTGTTATGCAGAGAACCTCGGCTGGGTAGGAGGGATGCTGGATGAGTGCCCCAACTATTACATTGACATTTCCGCCCGCCTGGGTGAACTGGGACGACAACCCTACACCGCGCGGAGATTCTTCCTCCAATACCAGGATCGCATTCTGTTCGGCTCTGATATGAGTCCAGACCTGGATGCGTATCGTCTGTATTATCGCTTCCTCGAAACTGACGATGAATATTTCAACTACAATACGAGTGAGGTTCCTGCACAGGGACGATGGTATGTGTATGGCATGTACCTCCCGGATGATGTATT
The DNA here is from genome assembly GCA_029782225.1 of Chloroflexota bacterium. Taxonomy (GTDB): domain Bacteria; phylum Chloroflexota; class Anaerolineae; order Anaerolineales; family Villigracilaceae; genus JAKOVF01. The sequence continues at coordinate 36,139 of JAKOVF010000096.1, forward strand.
GAAAAAAGTCTATCGAGACAACGCTGTGAAAGTGTTGGGAGTGTGAGGGCCCATGGAACTTAATTTCCTGACCATTGCTGACATGCCGGAAGATCTACAGTCCATGAGGGGCGTGCTCTCAGCATTTGAACGCGAGAAGGAGGTCCAGCTCACGTTGCGCCGCGTCGGCTGGGACCGCGCTTGGCAGGTATTGTTGATGGAGGCGCTGGAGGGCAAGGGTCCACATGTTTCGCAAATCGGCTCGACGTGGGTCCCAACTATGGCAATGCTGGATGCTTTACGCGCATTTGGTCAGGATGAAATCGCCACTATCGGCGGAGCCTCCTGCTTCCTGCCCTCTGCGTGGGAGTCTGTGAAACTTGCGGATCGTCCCGAAGTGTGGGCGATTCCATGGTCTATTTACACATTCGCTCTGTATTACCGCCGCGATCTGCTGGAGAAGGCAGGGATCGATCCAGACACGGCCTTTGCCACACCTATCGCTATGCGCAATACTTTCGCGCAGTTGAGCAGGAACGGGACCGCTCCCTGGGCATTCCCCAGCCTGCATCCCTATGCCGACTTGGTCCACATCGCATCCTCATGGGTACGCGCAAATGGCGGCGATTTTGTGAGCAAGAATGGCCGCGAGCCGCTTTTTGCCAGCCCCCAGGCAAGCTCGGGAATAATGGACTTCTTCGAGTTATTCCCGTTCATTCCCTTTGCCCTGCGTGGATTGGATGTCGAGGCCTGTACCAACGCCTTTGCACGCGGCGAAGTTGCGACCTTGATTGGCGGTGTGGAGATCGGCAATGAATTATTGGAGAGCCCGTACGCTGCGCAGGAAATGCGGGAAAACGTGGAAGTCACCACCCTTCCAGGCGTTCCCTGGATTGGCGGTGATCATCTCGTTGTATGGAAGAATGTCCTCACTGACTCTGCGCATGAGATGGCTGCTTTCGAACTGGTGAAATACTTAGGCAAAAGAGAGACGCAGATTCAACTCTTCCGGCTGGAAAATGTACTGCCTGCGCGTGCGGACGCATATGACGAACTAACATTTCCATTGGAAACGACGAAGCCCACGCTTGAGCGAATCTTGAAGACGGGCCGACCTCACCCGCCAGTGCGGTTGTGGCGGCGCATCGAAGCATTCCTGGATGAGATGCTTTTGGAAATTGGTAAGGCCGTGCTCAAGCCGAGTCCCCTTTCCCCCTCCGACATCGCCATGCAAATGCTGGCAGATTACGACCAGAAGCTGTCGGCATTGCTCAAAGGATAAGCATGTCTTCACTGCAAGAGTACGCAACCTATCGTGAAATCAAGTCGCAGACGGAAGCCTGGACACAGGCGATTGACGTAACGCAGGGCTCATCCCTGCCGAGAGCGGCCGACTACCAGCAAGTTGTTTTCACTGGTTGTGGGTCCACGTATTATCTCTCGCTGGCCGCTGCAGCCCTGTATCAGGAATTGACCGGCCGCACCGCGCGCGCAATCCCGGCGGGAGAACTGCTTCTCAACCCACAAACGATTTTGACGGATCAAAAAACTCTGCTGGTCGGGGTGAGCCGCTCAGGAACGACTTCAGAGACGGTCAGAGCTGTAGAGAATTTCAGGGCAGAGACGCGCGGCGAGGTAATGGCTATCAGCAATTCCGATACGACTCTGGCGCGGCTGGCAGATGTGAGCATACTGATTCCCCGAGGGCAGGAGGAATCCGTAGCACAGACGCGCTCGTTCGCATCGCTCTACGTCGCTGCATCCGCCTTTTGTGCGCGCATGGCGGGACGCGAGGATTTACTTGACCCCATGAGGAAACTGCCGGAGGTTGGCAACCTGTTGATGGACAAGTATGAACCGTTTGCGAAAGAAATCGGGTCAAACCTCGATTTTGACCGCTTCTATTTTCTTGGCTCTGGAATCCGCCATGGACTGGCGTGTGAGGCCAATCTCAAGATGAAGGAGATGACGCTCACGCACAGTGAACCATTCCATTTTCTGGAGTTTCGTCACGGACCCATGAGTATGGTTGGAAAGTCGTCCGTAGTCTGCGGTCTGTTGTCAGACACCAACCGAGTCCACGAAACGAAGGTGCTGTCAGAGATGAAACTGCTGGGGGGAACGGTGGCAAGCCTGGGCGAATCCCCGGCGGGGCTGATATCAGAAGGGGATGTCGCCTTCAGTTCAGGAGTCCCGGAAAGCGTACGCTCGGTCCTGTATCTTCCGGTCCTTCAACTCATGGCATTCCATCGCTCCATCGCAAAGGGATTGAATCCCGACCGTCCCAAAAATTTGACAGCCGTTGTACAACTCAACTTGTAAAGGAGATAACCATGAAGAGTCGCTTGCTTATTCTCGTTGTGATCGCCAGCCTGGTGCTGACGGCCTGTGGCGCCAAGCCCGCGGAATCGGGCCCTGTGGAGATCACGTTCACGATGTGGGGCGCGCCCGAGGAGCTGACCGTATGGCAGGCGGTCGTGGATGATTTCCACAAAGCGAACCCGAACATCACCGTGAAGGTGGATGTCTCAGATTGGGATTCGTACTGGACGAAGCTGAACACGCTGATCGCAGGCGGGACGCCGCCGGATGTATTCGCCATGGATGCACCGCTCTTCCTGGACTGGCAGAGTCGAGGCGCGCTACTGAATCTTCAGTCTTACATTGATGCCAATCCCGGCTTCCTGGATGGTTTCTATCCTCAGACACTGACTGCTTACAAAACACCGGATGGCTATTACGGCCTGCCACGCGATTTCCAGACCATCGTCTTGTTCTATAACAAGGATATGTTCGACGCCGCGGGGGTGGATTATCCGACCGCTGACTGGACCTACGACGATTTGCTGGCCGCTGCCAAGAAGCTGACAATCGATAAAGATAAGGATGGCAAGATCGATCAATACGGAATCTGGACGGATACCTGGGATATGGAATTGCTGTGGAGCGAAGCCATCTGGGCGTACGGCGGCGAGATCATCAGCCCTGACCACACGAAGACATTGATTGGCGAAGGCGGAGCGCGCGATGCCTGGGCGTTCATTGATAGCCTGTACAAGGAAGGCGTGACGCCCACACCAACCACTTCAGGCGAGTTTGGCTTTGACCTGTTCCAATCGGGCATGGCGGCGATGACCACTATTGGCCACTGGGCTGTGCCCGGATATGTTCAGGCGGGGATCAAATTCGATGTTGCACCCATGCCGAAGGGTCCCGCGGGACGGGCAACCAGCGTGAACAGCGCAGGCTTTGTGATCTCCAAAGATTCCAAGCACGCAGATGCGGCGTTTGAGTTCATCAAGTTCGCGCTGAGCGAAGCAGGACAGAAGCGCTTGGCTGAGCTTGGCTTTGCCATCCCTGTGCTCAAGTCCGTGGCGGAGAGTGATTCCTACCTGAAGCAGCCCGGTGACCTGAACCAGAGAGTCTTCCTTGACTCGGTGGCTTTCGCACACATGAAGCCCGTATTCAAAGGATATGAAGAATGGGCCGGCGTGGTCGGCGATGGATTGACCCCGGTGTTCGATGGCGAAGCGGAACTGAACCCTACCCTCGATGAAGTCATCACCTCAGCGGATGAAGTGCTGGCGAAGAATAAGTAGCAGGCTATCACCCCTAACCCCTCTCCTCAGGTGGGGAGAGGGGAATTTGGAGCAGAATGGATTACGGTCTCAAGCCTCTCGGGCGTGAAAAGTTATGGCTGTGGCTGATGCTCGTGCCGACCATCATCGGGCTGGCGTTTGGCACCATAGGCTCGCTATTTGCCACGCTTGGATTAAGTTTCTTCAACTGGGACTTGATCAATCCTCCCGCGTGGGCAGGGACCGAAAACTATGTAGCACTATTTGAGAATAAGGATTACATCGAAGCGTTCGTAAACACCCTCAAGTTTTCGGCGCTTTACGTTCCCGCCGTGGTGATCATCTCGCTCCTGCTGGCCGTCCTTCTCAACCGGAAGATCCGCGGTGTAGGGCTCTTCCGGACAGTCTATTTTCTCCCAACTGTGACCTCCGCCGTAGCGACCGCGCTGGTGTGGAACATGATCTATGGCAAGGAGACCGGCATCCTCAATTTCATGCTCGAGAGCCTGGGCTTCGCTCCAATCTGCTGGTTGTGCACAGATAATGCCATGATGTCGGTTGTCATTGTCAATGTCTGGGGCGCGATCGGTGAAGGCATGATCATCTTCCTGGCAGGGTTGACCGCCATCCCACGCGATTATTACGAAGCCGCGTCGTTGGATGGCGCGAACAACTTCCAGCAGTTTTTCCAGGTCACGCTGCCGCTCGTCACGCCCAGCATCTTCTTCCAGACCCTGATCTCTGCCATCAATGCCTTTCAGGCCTATGACTATATCTATATGCTGACGCGCCGCGGCCAGGGAGACAGCAGCGTACCGGTCGCGGTGTATTCGATCTACCGCAATGCCTTTCATTTCTTCCGTATGGGCGATGCCAGCGCGCAGGCTATTCAACTCGCACTGCTGGTCGGAGTCTTTATGGCAGTCATGTTCTGGTGGGAACGCCATTACGTGGTTTACGAATAAGAGCCGGTTATGTCGAAATCAATTTCCAAATCCTTGCTTGATGTCATCGCCTATGGCCTGCTGGGAATCGGCGCGCTGACCATGCTTCTGCCATTTGTCTGGATGGTGTCGGTCTCGTTCCGAGTCCCCGCCGAGCAGTTCTCACGCAGTATCATTCCGAATCCCGCCACGATTCAGAATTATCTGGATCTCTTCAAGGATCTGCCGAATCAGGCCTTTCTCTACCTCACATTCAACAGTTTCAAGATTTCGATTTTGACAGTGATCGGCCAGGTGCTGACGTGCGCCATGGCAGCCTTCGTTTTTGCCATCGTCAAGTTCAAAGGGCGCGATTTCCTCTTTACGCTGCTTGTTGCAACGTTGATGATTCCCCCACAGGTTTCCCTCATTCCCAACTTCATTATCTTCAAATATCTTGGCTGGATCGGGACTCAGCTGCCGCTCATCGTCCCCGCGTTCTGGGGCGGCGCTTTCGGGACATTCCTGCTGAGGCAATATTTCCTCACGATCCCGCGTGACCTGGTGGATGCCGCGCGGATTGACGGCGCTTCGCTGTTCGACATTTTCTGGCGTGTGTATATGCCGCTGTCCAAACCGGCGGTCGCGGCGCTGGCGATCTTCGTCTTCAAAGATGCGTGGAATGATCTGCTGCATCCGCTGGTGTATCTCCCTACCGATATGCAAAAGACCACGCTGACGGTTGGGCTCGCCTTCTTCCAGCAGCAGCTTCAGGCAGGCGGCAAATTCACGGTTTTGATGGCAGGAGCATTCCTGTCCATCGTGCCCCTGCTTGTTATCTTTTTCTTCGCCCAGAAGCAGTTTATTGAAGGAATTGCTCTCAGCGGCGTCAAACGATAAAAAGGACATCGAAGACACCATGACTAAAATCACATTCATCGGCGCGGGCAGTCTGGGGTTCACAGGCGAACTCGTGCGCGATATCCTCACCTTTCCACTTCTGGAGGGTGCGACCATCTCCCTGATGGATATCGATGCCGAGCGATTAGAGTGGGCAAAAAAAGGAGTTGAAAAACTCGTTGCGGCCGGGAACCGTCCAGCGAAGGTCGAAGCAACACTGGATCGAGCCGAGGCGCTCAAAGGAGCGGATGTTGTTTTAACCACGATCCTTGCCGGAAGCACAGAGGTCTGGCGACACGATATCGAAATTCCTAAAAAATATGGCATCGATATCAACGTTGGCGACACCTGCGGACCGAGCGGGATCTTCCGCTTTTTGCGCACGATCAACCCAATGCTGGACATTATCCGCGATATGGAGAGATACTGTCCGAACGCCGTGCTGCTGAACTACACCAACCCGATGGCGATGTTGTGTGCGGCATTGCAACGCCAAAGCTTCATTCATGTCACGGGGCTTTGTCATTCTGTGCAGGGCACGGCCATGATGCTCGCCGAATGGATTGGCGCTCCGTACGAGGAGATTGATTACCTCTGCGCCGGCATCAATCACCAGGCGTGGTACCTCGAATACAAATGGAACGGTGTGGATGCATATCCTCTTATTCACAAAGCCATCACAGAACGCCCCGAAATTTACAACGCTGAACCTGTCCGCAACGAAATGTATCTTGCGCTCGGGAAATATGTCACCGAGTCGAGCGGACATAACTCTGAATACAACCCATGGTTCCGCAAGCGCCCCGACCTCATCGAAAAGTATTGCACGCACGGCACGAACTGGAATCCAGGCGAATATGCCTACGTTCTCAAGGAATATCAATATAACGAAGCCACCTGGAAGGATCAGGTGAAAGAAAGGCTTGCCCAGCCCATCACCGAACAGGATCTCCAGCGCGAACAGGAATATGCCGCGTACATCATCAATGCTCTCATGGGCGGCGAGATGTTCAAGTTCAATGGGAACGTCCGCAACACACATCTCATCACCAACTTGCCCGAGGGCGCGTGTGTCGAAGTGCCGGTCGTCGTGGACCGGGCTGGCTTCCATCCCATCCATGTTGGCGCGCTTCCGGCAGAATGTGCGCTGCTCACTCAGCTTTCCAGCGGCATTGAAGAGATGGCGATCACTGCTTCCATCGAAGGTGACCCGACAATGGTCTACCGGGCGATTGCACATGATCCACTGACTTCAGCGGTCCTCTCTCTCGCGGAAATTCGCCAGATGACCAACGAGCTCTTCGCGCAGCACAAGGACTACCTGCCGCAGTTCAAACACCATGCGGTATAGCATCATCCTCTTGATCTTCCTCCTCCTTGGATGTGAACCCGCCTCCCCTTTATTGACACCTGATCCCTTTTCAACGAAAGAATCAACCCTGATGCCTTCCACGTCAACCAATCCACGATCCTCAACATGGTGGCGCCCCACCGTGGGACTCACCTGGCAATGGCAGATCGGCAATGATGACATTGACACAGCGATTCAAGCCGATGTCTATGACATTGATCTGTACGTTGATCAATCCATTATTAACGAACTCCATGCCAGAGGCCGCAAAGTGATTGGCTATATCAGCGTGGGTTCCTGGGAGGATTGGCGACCGGACAAGGACCAGTTTCCGCCTGACGTGCTCGGCAACGATTACGATGGCTGGCCCGGTGAAAAATGGCTCGATATCCGACAGATCGACAAACTGGCGCCCATCATGCTGGCGCGCCTCGACCTGTGCAAGGCCAAGGGCTTCGACGCGGTTGAGCCTGATAACATGGAGATCCATACGAATGACACCGGCTTCCCGCTCACCTACGACGATCAGCTGAAATATGCTCTCTGGCTTGCCGATGAGGCCCACAAACGCGGACTCGCCATTGGCGTCAAGAACGCGCCGGACCAGGTTAAGGATTTGATCGAGCATTTTGATTTCTCTATCACGGAGGACGCCTTCTTCTATGGCTGGGCAGAGCAAATGAATCCGTTTATCGAAGCTGGAAAACCTGTCTTTGCCGCAGAATACACCGATCTCGGCGGAGATTTCGCGGCATACTGTGCCAGAGCAAAGGAACTTCGATTCAGCGCCATCCTCAAACACCGCGGCCTGGATGCGTGGCTGCAAACCTGCCCCTGACATCATGAAACCCATCTCTATCGGCAAATTTCGAGGACTACAACAAATCTCTTCCCGACGCGGCACGTTCACCGCGCTCGCGCTGGATCATCGTCAGAACCTGCGTAAAGCAAATCCGGCGTTCACCGACAATGCGGAACTCTCCTGCTTCAAACTGGACGTCACGTCTGCGTTGGCAAAGTACGCGACGGCCGTGCTGCTTGATCCCGAAGTCTCCGCGGCACAGGCAGTGGTCCAGCGAACGATTCCAAATCAGGCCGGCCTGGTCGTGGCTCTGGAGTCGACCGGCTACACCGGCGATACAGCCGCTCGCCGAGCACAGATCATCCCCGGCTGGTCCGTGGAAAAAGCAAAACGGATGGGAGCCAGCGCGATCAAGCTGTTGGTTTATTACCACCCCGATTCAGCTACGGCTCCCGAAATAGAGGATTTCACTTCCAGCGTTGCAGAGGATTGCAGAAAGCACGATCTCATCCTCATCCTCGAACCGCTTTCCTATTCGCTTGATGAAAATCGAAAACTCTCTTCGGAAGAAAAACGCTATGTGGTGGTCGAGACTGCACGGCGGCTCACTCCCCTCAACGTAGACATCCTGAAGGCGGAATTTCCCCTCGACATCACCGAGGGAGATGAATCCAGATGGATGCCGGCCTGCAAGGAAATCTCAGCCGTATCGAGTGTGCCCTGGATATTATTGTCTGCTGCGGTGGATTACGAGACTTTCCTGCGCCAGGCCACAACTGCCTGTAACGCCGGGGCAAGCGGAGTCGCCGTGGGCCGCGCCGTGTGGAAGGAAGCAGTCACATTGACCGGCGATGAGCGCATAAAGTTTCTCCGCACCACAGCCCGCCAGCGCATGTCACGACTGACTTCGTTATGCCACGCACTTGCCACGCCCTACACCCATTTTTACACTTCCGACGCGCCGTTCGATTGGTACAAAACCTATTGAGGACTCCAACCGCTCTACTATTCTCATGCCATCATTTGATATCCTCGTTGCAGGTGAGATCAACGCCGACCTAATCCTTTCGGGGAACGTGGCCCCTGAATTTGGGCAGGTGGAGAAACTCGTCAGCTCTGCTGCACTGACCATCGGCTCGTCGTCTGCGATCTTTGCATGCGGCGCAGCGCGGCTGGGGCTGAAGGTTGCCTTCATGGGCGTGTGCGGCGATGACCTCTTCGGCCGCTTCATGCTCGACGAAATGCAAAAACGAAATGTGGATATTTCCAACGTGATCGTCCGTACGGATGGGCAAACCGGACTCAGCGTCATCCTCAACCAGGGCGCGGATCGGGCGATTCTGACCTACCCCGGCCTGATCGCTGCGCTACGAGCATCAGATATCACAGACACATTCCTACGCGATGCGCGGCACCTACACGTTGCATCCTATTTTCTACAGACGAGTCTCAGGCCCGACCTGGCGAGTCTGTTCCGCCGTGCCCGGCTGGCTGGCTTGACCACTTCACTGGATACGAATTATGACCCAACCGAGCAGTGGCTTGGTTTTGATGAGTTATTGGCTGCTACGAATGTGCTGCTGGTGAACGAGAAAGAAGCGGCATCGCTTTCAGGCGAGGCAAATGCCGATCTGGCGGCGGACAGGTTAGGGTCCAGGGTGGAAGCGTTGGCGATCAAACTGGGAGCGAGCGGAGCTCTGGGGGTCCGTAAAGGAGAGAGAGTCCGAGCGGCATCCATTCCCATAGAAGTTGTTGATACGGTGGGCGCCGGAGACTCGTTCGACGCGGGATTCCTGTATGGATACCTGCATGACTGGAGCCTGGAGAAATCGCTGAGGCTTGGATGCGCTTGCGGCACCCTCTCCACGCGGGCAGTCGGTGGAACGACAGCCCAACCCACGATTGATGAAGCGCTGGCTGTTGTGAAATGATTCTCGTCGTCACGCCAAACCCGGCCATCGACCGTACAATCATACTGCCTCGTCTGATGCCGGGCAGCATACATCGAGCGGAGCAGGTCTTGGTGGCGGCGGGAGGCAAAGGATTGAATGTAGTGCGCGCCATCAAGTCGCTGGGCGGCACGTCACTTAGCCTGGGTTTTGCAGGCGGTCACAGCGGTCGCCTCCTGGCAGACCTCGCCCGAAACGATGGGTTAAATGCTTCGTGGACCAGGGTAGATTCGGAAACGCGCACCTGCACGCTCCTTATCTCTCAAGGCGGCGTTGCAACTGTGGTTAATGAACCGGGCATGCCCGTCTCGAAATCAGATTGGGAACAATTACAGGCAGAGGTGCGCAAATATATTTCCGCTGCAAGTTTGGTTTGCGTTTGCGGCAGCCTGCCGCCCGGGTCCTCTGATGAGGATTTGCGGGCACTGCTGAACATACTGGTCGAGACAGGGAAGCCTGTCTGGGTAGATACGAGCGGTTCAGCATTGGATACTGCCATTGCGTGTCCCGGAATTTGCATCAAAGTAAATAGCGATGAGATCAGCACGGTGCTGGGGGTTAAGATAAAAGATGCATCCTCTGCCAAGCGCGCCCTTTCAATGCTTGTTGAGCGCGGCGTCACTGCATCTGTGATCACGCTTGGGGCCGGTGGAGCGTTATTGGCGACCAGTGACGGCAGGTGGCATGCTCAGGCACCCGTCGTGAGTGTGGTGAGCACCGTGGGAAGCGGAGATTCATTCCTGGGTGGACTTGTGAACGCACTGGATGGCGGCAAGGGTTGGCCGGAGGCATTGCGCGACGCGGCAGCCGCAGGGACCGCCAACGCCCTCTCCATCGGCGGAGGGCGATTCACCTCTCAAGAGTTCAATAACATCAGGGATCAGGTACAAATTCGAACCTGGTAAACGCTCGTCAGCGAGATGATCACTCGCGTCCCAACTCAGTAGCAGATAAGTATGCGCTCTGCTATTTCAACCACTTTGCTGCCTCTACGGCGTGATAGGTGAGGATCAGGTCTGCGCCGGCTCGCTTCATGCCAGTCAGCGCCTCCAGCGTGACCTTCGCCTCATCGATCCAGCCGTTGGCCGCGGCCGCCTTGATCATCGCATACTCCCCACTCACGTTATACGCCGCCAACGGGATCTCCGGGAATGCATCCTTCACCACTCGGATCACATCCAGATAGGCCAGGGCCGGTTTCACCATCAACAGGTCCGCACCT